>NZ_JAMPNZ010000053.1:0-1174 GCF_028479625.1 Providencia sp. PROV197 | reverse complement strand
TGTCTAAAGAAAAATTTGAACGTTCAAAACCGCACGTTAACGTTGGTACTATCGGCCACGTTGACCACGGTAAAACTACTCTGACAGCAGCTATCACTACTGTTCTGGCAAAAACTTACGGCGGTTCTGCTCGTGCATTCGACCAAATCGATAACGCACCAGAAGAAAAAGCGCGTGGTATCACCATCTCTACTTCTCACGTAGAGTACGATACTCCAACTCGCCACTACGCACACGTAGACTGCCCAGGACACGCCGACTATGTTAAAAACATGATCACAGGTGCTGCACAGATGGACGGTGCAATCCTGGTTGTTGCTGCGACTGATGGCCCAATGCCACAAACTCGTGAGCACATCCTGTTAGGTCGTCAGGTTGGCGTTCCTTACATCATCGTGTTCCTGAACAAATGTGACATGGTTGATGACGAAGAACTGTTAGAATTAGTTGAAATGGAAGTTCGTGAACTTCTGTCTCAGTACGATTTCCCAGGCGACGACACTCCAGTTGTTCGTGGTTCAGCACTGAAAGCGCTGGAAGGCGAAGCTGAGTGGGAAGCGAAAATTGTTGAATTAGCAGGTTACCTGGATTCTTACATCCCAGAGCCAGAGCGTGCAATTGACCGTCCATTCCTGCTGCCAATTGAAGACGTATTCTCAATCTCAGGTCGTGGTACAGTAGTAACAGGCCGTGTTGAGCGTGGTATCATCAAAGTTGGTGAAGAAGTTGAAATCGTTGGTATCAAAGAGACTGCGAAAACAACTTGTACTGGTGTTGAAATGTTCCGTAAACTTCTTGACGAAGGCCGTGCGGGTGAGAACGTTGGTGTTCTGCTGCGTGGTACTAAGCGTGAAGAAATCGAACGTGGTCAAGTACTTGCTAAACCAGGTTCAATCAAGCCACACACTAAATTTGAATCAGAAGTTTATATTCTGAGCAAAGATGAAGGTGGTCGTCACACTCCATTCTTCAAAGGTTACCGTCCACAGTTCTACTTCCGTACAACTGACGTAACAGGTACTATCGAACTGCCAGAAGGCGTAGAGATGGTAATGCCAGGTGATAACATCAACATGATCGTTACCCTGATCCACCCAATCGCGATGGACGACGGTTTACGTTTCGCAATCCGTGAAGGTGGCCGTACTGTAGGTGCGGGTGTTGTTGCAAAAAT
>NZ_JAMPNZ010000052.1:0-1707 GCF_028479625.1 Providencia sp. PROV197 | reverse complement strand
TGTTGAGAATAACCAATTAAGTGGTAAAGATGTTCTCAACATGCAGAACGAACTAGAAGTTGCAGAGAAGGAAGGTAAAGATACTCAACCGATCTATGAAAAATATGGCGCGTTGAGTGAAAAGCAACGAGAAGAAGCAATAGTAAAAGAGTGTAGTAATAATGTGTACTGTTCTCTTGCAGCTTGGGAGATGATGAACACAGGAAGTGAACAAGCAAACTCCAAATTAGTGGCTATTTTCTCTAAGTTAAGCCCTGAAGAACAAGCGAAATTCAATGCGTTTGTGAATGCAGAGAATGCCGAAAGTGCTCATGCTATTTATCAATCACTTCCAACATCAGTTCGTGTGGCGCTACAAGGTAAGGAAATTCTAGATAGTGCAGGAATACGAGGAGCAGCTACAGGTTCAGGTGGGATTTCAGCGATCGGGATTAGAGGTAAAGGGAATAAAGAAAAAGCTAATGAAACAAAAGATTCAGATCAACCTGTTAAAGCTCTTGATGTCGCTTCTTATAAAGAATTGAAGGATCGCTCTAAAGTTGGTGATGGGTTAGAACATGATCACATACCTTCTTTTGCTGCTCTAAAAAAAGCAAAAGAAGCTGAATTAGGTCGCCCTTTAACTAAAGAAGAATCTAATAAGCTTTTTAATGGCGCTACAGCGGTTGAAGTACCTAAAGATGTTCATGCAGCAGGACCTACATATAAAGGCAAAAACTCAGCAGCTCAGGTACAAAAAGATGCATCTAATCTTTGTGGAGCAGAATGCCGAGATACAGAAGCTCTGAGGAAGAATATGATAGATAAAGGATACGATCCTAAATTAGTAGATGATGCAATTAAAAAAATAATAGAACGAAATAGAGATAAAGGAGTTATTAAATGATAGTTGAGTGGGCTGAATTTATCAGTGCTCTCGGTAAGTCTAAGAACTCTCAAGAGTTTAAGCAACTTTGTTTGTCTATAAATGAAGTTGCAGACATATCGTCCGATCCAACTGAATATAATGATCCTACAGATAGGACAACATATTACAGCTTCAAGCATTCAGGGGTGGAAATAGGATTCCGGCAGAACGTATTAAGTCATGTTCATTTTTATTTCAACGATGATGAAGGTTACAATACGTACAAAGGTAAGCTGTTATATGATATTTGTGCTGGATGGAATAAAAATAATACATTGCAAGTATTAGGAAAGCCATCTTTGCAAGGTGGTGGAAATATGGATATGCTCCTTGGCTATATTAATAGTTGGGTTAAGTATCAGTTTGAATATTATGATTTGAATTTTCAATTCAAACAGAATGGCTCTTTATCTCGTTGTAGCTTGATATCTAAATAAAAGAAGATCCCTGTTCACTCTGGGATCTCCTTATCCGCCTTACTCCCCCTCAGCCAGCCGGATAATCAGCTGGCCGGCTTGGCGGGTGAGAGTGACGTTGCTGCCCACCGTAAATCCTAGCTCACTCAATCACTTACCGCTGAATGTGAGTTGTGGGCTGGAGTTAGGTTTACCGCGGTTCGGGGCGTAACCCACTGTATACTGTCTGGTTTTGACCACTTCTTCTTTAATCACCCATCCAAATATTGCAAGCCTATCGTGTTATTTCCCTTTCTTTTTTTGTTCAAAAACACAGAACAAACCACCGACAAATACGACTCGAAGCAAAAAGGCGGCAGCCTGTCGGGGAGTATTGGCACAGGG
>NZ_JAMPNZ010000051.1:0-1791 GCF_028479625.1 Providencia sp. PROV197 | reverse complement strand
TGTTGAGAATAACTTTTTGAGTCCTGATGATAGAGACGCAAGAGACAAAGCGCTCGAAGATCAAAAGGCAGGAAAGAACCTTAAAGAAGCCTCTCAAAATATTATTTATCTGACAGATAAAGATAATTACACCGATAAATTACTTTATGGTTACGGTCAAGGCACACTAGATAAAGCGGGTGAAGCCGCATTGAGTGAATACCTTGATGCATATGCGACACAGTTGCAGCTAAGAGGGATGAGTGAAGCGGATGCTTTTAAAGCTGTAGAACAAATACTGAAATATCCAAGTAGTGCAACACCTGATTTGTCTGCTGAATACAATAAAGCTTTAGGGCAACTCAGCACTGAAGAAAGACATGCATGGCAAGCGATGATTGGCACAGATGCGTTATTAGCTGGACCAGGACGAGCCAGCCAATTAATGCGATTAGCACTAATTTCAGGCGGTTCTTATCAAACTGGAACAGGCCTTGCCCAAATCGCAGATGGCAAAACAGCTGACGGTCTAATCAATGTTGGTCTTGGTGGACTGGCTGTATCAGGCGGCTACCTAGGAAATAAAGTTACTACAGGTAAGCCAAATGGTGGGATTGTTTCGCCTGAAAGTAATGTATGGCAGGGCACTGTGTTAGTAAATGAAAAGTCTACATCTACTTTACCTGCTATACGTGAAGGGAAAATTATCTATGAAACATTGGCAAAACCAGATGCGAACGAGTTGAGAGCAGGAAATGCTTTTTCTAAGCTTGGGTACGACATCAAATATAAAGAAACAGCCTCTGATTTAGGGATTAAAAATAAACCGACTCAAGATTTATGGGTTTATGGTGTAGGCAAAGTTGATGTTTACACACCGAATCCTAAAACAATGACAGAAAAATCAATATTAAGAATGATAGAGGCTAAAAATAAACAAACAAATTCAATAATAATCCAAGTAGATTTACCAGCTAAAGAAATGAATAGTATTGTTGCTAGAACATGGAACAAACCTGGAGCTAACAATATTAATAGCTTATTTTTTCAGGATTCGAAAGGAAATATGGTTCGATATGATAGACCTAATAAAGGAGATAAATGATGTCTAAGTTTGCTTGCCGGTGTGGCTATGTAATGAGCTTATCAAATGAAGATAACGATTATCAATATTCCTTCGTAGCTGAAAAAACTATAAATGAAATCATCTGGATATTGGAAACCAATAATAATCTAATAGAGAGTGATAATTTTTTGTCAAAAATAGATTCCAAAAGAATTCAAGCACTGTACTGTCCTAGCTGCAAACGAATTTGGCTAGAAAATGATGATGGATCTTATAACTCTTATTACAAAGAAATAGATTAAATAGATCCCAGCCCCACACTGGGATCTCCTTAGTCGCCTCAATCCCCCTCAGCCAGCCGGATGATCAACTGTCCGGCTTGGCGAATGAGGGTAAAGTGGCTTCCCACCGTAAACCCCATCTCTTTCAGCTACTTACCACTTAAAGTGAGTTGTGGGCTGGGGTTAGGTTTACCGAGGTTAGGGGCGTAGCCCACTGTATATTGTCTGGTTTTGACCCCTTCTTCTTTAGTCACCCATCCAAATATTGCAAGCCTATCGTGTTATTTCCCTTTCTTTTTTTGTTCAAAAACACCGAACAAACCACCGACAAATACGATTCGAAGCAAAAAGGCGGTAGCTTGTCGGGTAGCATTGGCACAGGGTAGTCGGCGAGTTAGGTAAGCAGATTACGGATATTGCGGTGACGGATGCAACCATAAAAGCCACGAAGGATGTAGATAGAGA
>NZ_JAMPNZ010000049.1:0-2688 GCF_028479625.1 Providencia sp. PROV197 | reverse complement strand
TATACGCTTTGGTGATAAACAGCATACTAGAGATACTGTTTATCTATGCGACTAAAGAAAATTATTTTTTCTTTTTCGCTTTTGCGTTTGGTAAATCAGTAATGCTACCTTCGTAAATCTCAGCAGCCATACTGAATATTGCCTAAGGTAGCAATTACACACTCACGCACCAAACTGGACAGTTAATCACCCAATTAGCCAACAGCGAGTAAGACCATTAATTCAATAAAAGTTTATTGTTTCTTTAATGTATCTCTGGCTTCAATTAATATTGAAATTAGATCATCTAAAGGCATTTTCGCTGTAAAACCGCGGGATAGATCTGAACCAAATAGTTCAACTTCTAAATTGTCTACACCTTTATCTTGATTAATTTCTGCAACCCGCCCCCAATTTAATTGAACTTCTAACGTTAGATTCTCATATTCCATTGGACTTGAAAAAAATAGTTCTAATTTATTATCTTTCATTTTATTGCCTTCTTTGGATCTAACACAGTATTAAATGAGTCATCCGTATTATATCTAATGCCTTTACGATTAGGTAAACGGTATTCGACGCCACCACGTGAGAGATCAGTTTTAACAGTTCCTTTGTTATTCAATACTGATACACTATTAAAGCTTTATAGATCTTTATATCTATCAGGAAGATATTCTGGATTTCCAACCATTTTGATTAATCTAATAAGTTCTTCTCGGTAAAATGATAATTCTTCCCCATTTTCACAACCCGTGATTTTGAGTATTTCTGCATCAGAGCAATTAGCTAATACATAATCAATACACCCTTCGTAAACCATTAACTCCCCCTCTGAAGCTCTCACATCATATAGAGTTACACTTGCAATACATTTTTTTTGTAATAAATCCATACCATCACCATTTAATATAATCAGAGAATTTTTCTTTAAAGTCATCTAATTGCTCATTAGAAGGTCGCTGCCATTCACCTTTTTTGATTCTGTTGTCTGTATTCGCTTTCGGATTATAAAAGAAGTGACAACCTCTCCATCAGACTCAATTATATGAACTTTTCTACCAGAACCTTTAACAATCCAACGACCATCTTCTTGAACTAAAATATCTGAAGGTCTAGATTTTTGAACATCATTAATGACTGAACTGACTGGACACCATGCTCTCACAGCTGAGAATAAGCACGATTGTAGTGTAAAAACACTGACGGCTAAAGAAGCAGTGGTCAAAACCAGAAAGTATACAATGGGTTCCCCCCAACCGAGGTAAACCAAACCCCAGCCCACAACTCACGTTAAGCGGCAAGTGATTGAGTGAGTTTGGGTTTAAGGTGAGTAACCACATACCCTCACTCGCCAAGCCGGACAGTTGATCATCCAGTTGGCTGAGAGCGAGTAAAATGATTGAGGTAAGAGACTAAAATTTGTTGGCATAGTGGCTCTTTAAAGAGCCACTATGCCATTATTTTTTATAGATCTTTGTACCTATCAGGAAGGTATCTTCTATGTTCCATTGATTTCATTAAATTTTTTAGATCTGTCAAGTAATGTGATAACTCTTGTTTATTTGAACATTCCGTTTTTTCATATATTTGCTCATCAGATAAATGAGTTAAAACGTAATTTAAGCAATCTGTATAAATTACAACTTCCGATTCAGATAAACGAATATCAAATAAAGTTACATCTGCTTCTGGTATGTAATTAATTTTTAGTGTATCCATCCTACCACCTCACATAATCAGAAAATTTTTCTTTAAATTCATCTAGTTTTTCATTGCTAGGTCTATTCCATCGCCCATCTCTAGTACGTTGAGCCGTATTTTTATCACTATTTTTAAATGATGAGACCACTTCTCCATCAGGCTCAATTAGATGTATTCTTCCGCCATTACCTTTTACAACCCAACGACCATCATCTTGTATTAAGATATCTGAAGGCCGCGATTTTTGAACATCATTAATGACTGAACTGACTGGACGCCCCTCTTTATTTCTGATTCCCGCATGTTCACCTTGTGTAATCTTGTCTAAATAGGCGAGGTTATCTATAGATAGAGTATCAAGAATAGATGTTCCAGGCAGTTTTTCGATCGGTTCTGGGGGCTGGTTTCCACCCGTATCAATTTTTCCTTGTTCGGGTATTTGGTTTCCACCTGTATCTATCCGGCCTTGCTCAGGTATTTGGTCACCACCAGTATGAGGTTTCCCAACATTCGAATTTTTTGCTGCTTTATCTAAATCATTTGAGCAACTCATGCCAAAAGAGCAATCAAACGTTTCCGCTAGGCCATCACGAATATTACCTAATGTCTTTTCGATACCTTTTACAATATTGCTATTTGCCGTTTGTGTTACTTGTGAATTTGAAGCAACGCCATGAGGTAATGTAGGAACATTCGGTGTGGGAACAGCAAATACACTACTTTGGGCTATTTTCAGCTTATTTAATTCATTTACATTAAACTGAATTTTATCCGTGATACTTTTATGTTGTCTCTTAATTTCGAGCAATTGATTTCTAGCATCACGGTCAGCTCGCTTATTAACCGCATCTATATATAGATCTAGATTATCAAAAGGAAACCTCGGTATACCCGGTATATTATCGTCAAAATCCTCTGCGAGGAGCCTGTCTCTATCTTCAATTGTGCGAAATTTAAAGGTTGCTGAAATTTTTAATTTTGAGGAGTCTGAAGATTGAAAATTTC
>NZ_JAMPNZ010000048.1:0-2960 GCF_028479625.1 Providencia sp. PROV197 | reverse complement strand
ATTCGAAAACTATCTCGTCTCTCTAAAACACCTTCGGTGTTGTCAGGTTAAGCCTCACGGTTCATTAGTATTGGTTAGCTCAACGTATCGCTACGCTTACACACCCAACCTATCAACGTCTTAGTCTTAAACGTTCCTTTAGGACCCTTAAAGGGTCAGGGAAGACTCATCTCAAGGCAAGTTTCCCGCTTAGATGCTTTCAGCGGTTATCTTTTCCGCACTTAGCTACCGGGCAATGCCATTGGCATGACAACCCGAACACCAGTGGTGCGTCCACTCCGGTCCTCTCGTACTAGGAGCAGCCCCTTTCAATCTTCCAACGCCCACGGCAGATAGGGACCGAACTGTCTCACGACGTTCTAAACCCAGCTCGCGTACCACTTTAAACGGCGAACAGCCGTACCCTTGGGACCTACTTCAGCCCCAGGATGTGATGAGCCGACATCGAGGTGCCAAACACCGCCGTCGATATGAACTCTTGGGCGGTATCAGCCTGTTATCCCCGGAGTACCTTTTATCCGTTGAGCGATGGCCCTTCCATTCAGAACCACCGGATCACTAAGACCTACTTTCGTACCTGCTCGAGCCGTCACTCTCGCAGTCAAGCTGGCTTATGCCTTTGCACTAACCGCATGATGTCCGACCATGCTTAGCCAACCTTCGTGCTCCTCCGTTACTCTTTGGGAGGAGACCGCCCCAGTCAAACTACCCACCAGACACTGTCCGCACCCCGGATAACGGGGCAACGTTAGAACATCAAACATTAAAGGGTGGTATTTCAAGGTTGGCTCCACGCAGACTGGCGTCCACGCTTCGAAGCCTCCCACCTATCCTACACATCAAGGCTCAATGTTCAGTGTCAAGCTATAGTAAAGGTTCACGGGGTCTTTCCGTCTTGCCGCGGGTACACTGCATCTTCACAGCGAGTTCAATTTCACTGAGTCTCGGGTGGAGACAGCCTGGCCATCATTACGCCATTCGTGCAGGTCGGAACTTACCCGACAAGGAATTTCGCTACCTTAGGACCGTTATAGTTACGGCCGCCGTTTACTGGGGCTTCGATCAAGAGCTTCTCCTTACGGATAACCCCATCAATTAACCTTCCAGCACCGGGCAGGCGTCACACCGTATACGTCCACTTTCGTGTTTGCACAGTGCTGTGTTTTTAATAAACAGTTGCAGCCAGCTGGTATCTGCGACTGGCTTCAGCTCCATGGGTAAACCACTTCACCTAATGCCAGCGTGCCTTCTCCCGAAGTTACGGCACCATTTTGCCTAGTTCCTTCACCCGAGTTCTCTCAAGCGCCTGAGTATTCTCTACCTGACCACCTGTGTCGGTTTGGGGTACGATTAATGATAATCTAGAGCTTAGAGGCTTTTCCTGGAAGCGGGGTATGAGCTACTTCGCCACCGTAGTGACTCGTCATCAGACCTCAGCATATAGTGAACCGGATTTGCCTAATTCACCTGCCTACATCTTTAAACCGGGACAACCGTCGCCCGGCCAGCCTAACCTTCTCCGTCCCCCCATCGCAATTATCACCAGTACGGGAATATTAACCCGTTTCCCATCGACTACGCATTTCTGCCTCGCCTTAGGGGTCGACTCACCCTGCCCCGATTAACGTTGGACAGGAACCCTTGGTCTTCCGGCGTGCGGGTTTTTCACCCGCATTATCGTTACTTATGTCAGCATTCGCACTTCTGATACCTCCAGCATACCTCACAGTACACCTTCACAGGCTTACAGAACGCTCCCCTACCCAACAACATCTAAATGTCGCTGCCGCAGCTTCGGTGCATAGTTTAGCCCCGTTACATCTTCCGCGCAGGCCGACTCGACCAGTGAGCTATTACGCTTTCTTTAAATGATGGCTGCTTCTAAGCCAACATCCTGGCTGTCTGAGCCTTCCCACTTCGTTTCCCACTTAACTATGACTTTGGGACCTTAGCTGGCGGTCTGGGTTGTTTCCCTCTTCACGACGAACGTTAGCACCCGCCGTGTGTCTCCCGTGATAACATTCTTCGGTATTCGTAGTTTGCATCGAGTTGGTAAGTCGGGATGACCCCCTAGTCGAAACAGTGCTCTACCCCCGAAGATGAGTTCACGAGGCGCTACCTAAATAGCTTTCGGGGAGAACCAGCTATCTCCCGGTTTGATTGGCCTTTCACCCCCAGCCACAAGTCATCCGCTAATTTTTCAACATTAGTCGGTTCGGTCCTCCAGTTAGTGTTACCCAACCTTCAACCTGCCCATGGCTAGATCACCGGGTTTCGGGTCTATACCCTGCAACTCATTCGCCCAGTTAAGACTCGGTTTCCCTACGGCTCCCCTATACGGTTAACCTTGCTACAGAATATAAGTCGCTGACCCATTATACAAAAGGTACGCAGTCACACCCTAAAGGGTGCTCCCACTGCTTGTACGTACACGGTTTCAGGTTCTATTTCACTCCCCTCGCCGGGGTTCTTTTCGCCTTTCCCTCACGGTACTGGTTCACTATCGGTCAATCAGGAGTATTTAGCCTTGGAGGATGGTCCCCCCATATTCAGACAGGATAACACGTGTCCCGCCCTACTCGTCGAGTTCACAACACTAACACCTTCGGATACGGGGCTATCACCCTTTACTGCCAGCCTTTCCAGACTGTTCTCCTGATGCTAATGCTGATTAAGACTCTGGGCTGCTCCCCGTTCGCTCGCCGCTACTAGGGGAATCTCGGTTGATTTCTTTTCCTCGAGGTACTGAGATGTTTCAGTTCCCTCGGTTCGCCTCGTTTGACTATGTATTCATCAAACGATAGTGCAACGAATTGCACTGGGTTTCCCCATTCGGATATCGTCGGTTATAACGGTTCATATCACCTTACCGACGCTTTTCGCAGATTAGCACGTCCTTCATCGCCTCTGATTGCCTAGGCATCCACCGTGTACGCTTAGTCGCTTAACCTCACAACCCG
>NZ_JAMPNZ010000047.1:0-4380 GCF_028479625.1 Providencia sp. PROV197 | reverse complement strand
TTAGATTGTCCCTCTAAGACACGGAATCGGTGGTTAAACCACATCAACCAAGCAAGAAATTATTTCGCTTGTTTTTTTCAGGAGACAAATCAGGGAGATAATTGAGAACATAAGGGAAGTGGTGCTGATAGGCAGATTCGAACTGCCGACCTCACCCTTACCAAGGGTGTGCTCTACCAACTGAGCCATATCAGCACATCTTGGAGCGGGCAGCGGGAATCGAACCCGCATCATCAGCTTGGAAGGCTGAGGTAATAGCCATTATACGATGCCCGCAATGAACTCGGCTACCTGAGTTATCAGCTGTTAAACTGTTCCTTGAAGTTTCTATAAAGAAATCTTCTTGGAGATGGTGGTGGGAGAAGGATTCGAACCTTCGAAGTCTGTGACGGCAGATTTACAGTCTGCTCCCTTTGGCCGCTTGGGTATCCCACCTATCCAAATTTTTAATGGTGCCGGCACCAAGAGTCGAACTCGGGACCTACTGATTACAAGTCAGTTGCTCTACCAACTGAGCTATGCCGGCATCAAGTGCTGCGCATTCTAGGAAGAGTGAGCGCATGTTGCAACAAAAAAATTTAATTTTTTGTTCGTTTGCTTACATTTTGTTCGCTTTTTGTGATTTTGTTGATTTTTTAACTATTTTGAGATTAAAACATCAACAGTAGCTGTTAACTATAATCCATTATTATTTAGTCCGTAAAGCCCGATAATCGAATCAAAACATTTCAAATGTTATTATTTAGTCCCCATCACATTTTTAGGGCTCTGATTAATCGGTTATTTTCCAAGCGATCACACCTGTTTTTTTTGTGTAATTCAAAAAAAATTCACAAATATTATAAAAAAACCTACGCCTCCCCCCCATCACTCGCTATGATGCTAGCAAATTTTTTGGATACGGGTGTTTAGGCAACCTGTCCAACCTGCATAAAATAGGCAGATGTTGGTTTATGAAAAAGAACGAAAATTTTATTACTACGCCATATTTAGAATTTGATAGAGAACATTGGGCAACACTCCGTGATTCCGTCCCTTTGACATTAACATCCAGTGAGCTTCTCGAGTTAAAAGGGATTAACGAAGAGCTTTCAATGGAAGATGTTATTGAAATTTATCTACCTTTATCGCGCTTATTGAATTTTTATATTAGTTCTAACTTACGTCGTCAGGCTGTCCTAGAGCAGTTTTTAGGAACTAGTGAAGCAAAAGTGCCTTATATCATCGGTATCGCTGGTAGCGTTGCTGTAGGTAAAAGTACAACAGCACGTTTATTACAAGCACTATTAACCCGTTGGCCTGAGCACCGTAAAGTTGATTTAATTACGACTGATGGCTTTCTTCATCCGAACCAAGTATTAAAAGATCGGAATATTATGAAGAAAAAAGGTTTTCCACAGTCTTATGACATGCGAAAACTGGTTAACTTTGTTTCTCAAATTAAATCAGGCGCGCGAAATGTCCGTGCCCCGGTCTATTCCCATCTAACCTACGACATTGTGCCTAACCAAGAACAAGTTATTGATCAGCCTGATATTTTAATTTTGGAAGGACTCAATGTGTTACAAAGTGATATGGACTACCCACAAGATCCACACCATGTATTTGTCTCTGACTTTGTTGATTTCTCAATTTATGTTGATGCAGCTCCTGCTTTATTAAAACAATGGTACATCGGTCGTTTTCTTAAGTTTAGGCAAGGCGCATTCTCCGACCCAGATTCATACTTTCATAGTTATTCTAAATTGAGTGAAGAGGAAGCTGTAAATATTGCAGGTTCTATTTGGGATGAAATTAATGGGCTAAATCTCGAAGAGAATATTTTACCTACCAAAGAGCGTGCAAGCTTAATAATGACAAAAGGTGAAAACCATTCAATTCAAAATGTCAGACTAAGGAAATAAAATCTATATTGGCCGAAATTTTTCGGCCAATTATATATTACTCGTTTGGCCGTAATGATATTTCGCCGCCAATATAAGGAATTATGTCGCCATTATCTTTTTGTAGTAACAATGCACCTTGCTCATTAATTCCACGCTCAACACCAGAAATAATATCATTACCGATCAGTAACTTAACTTTTCTATTTAAAAAATTATCAAGTATAAACCATCTATCCAAAAACGGTTTTAATCCTTCTTTTTCAAATAAAATTAATGAATCTTTTAATGCTTGAATAATATTAGCCGATAATTCATTTCGTTCTATATCTTCAACTTCATCTCTCAAAGATGCCCACTCTTGCGTTATTGCAGTTGTATTTTCAATATTGGTTTTATTCATTCCAATATTAATACCAATACCAATAATAATATGAGCAGCATCACCTGTTTTACCCGTTAATTCAACTAAAATACCTGCAAGCTTTTTATCATTCATATACAGATCATTTGGCCACTTTACCTTTACTTTTTCTTTACTTATTTTGTTTAAAGTTTCCGCAATCACTATTCCAACAACAAGGCTCAAACCAACCGCAGCCGCAGGGCCTTGATCTAACTTCCAATACATAGATAAATACAAGTTACAGCCAAAGGGAGAAATCCATTGACGACCTCTTCTGCCTCGACCTGCACTCTGGTACTCTGCAAGGCAAGTATCTCCCGATGTTAAACTTGGAATGCGTTCAAGCATATACTGATTCGTAGAATCAATAACAGGTTCCACAATGATATTGACACCATTAACGTATTGTTTCATCCTGTCTTTATTCAGTAAATTTATTTGGTAAGGCAGCTTATACCCTTTACTCGTCACCGTTTCGATGTTCAAACCCCATGAGCGTAATGTTTTAATATGTTTATTAATCGCAGCTCGGCTCATGCCAAGTTTGTCGCCGAGTTGCTCGCCCGAGTGTATTTGAGCATCCGATAAAATATCTATCAGCTGTAAAGGGATTGATGTCTCTTTCATTGAATATAATCCATTGCGTTAACCTCACCTTGACGACCAATAAACCGAACTTCAGGTTCTAAAATAATATCAAAACGCTTTGCAACGCTTTGGCTAACGTATTTCGCTAGGTTAACAACATCACCCCCTGTCGCTTCATGTTTATTAATTAAAACAAGCGCCTGCTGAGTGTGAACTGCCGCTCCCCCTATTTCATGCCCTTTCAAACCACACTGGTCAATAAGCCAACCAGCCGCTAATTTCACGCTACCATCGGCTTGGATATATTGAGGACAATTTGGATTTTCTTGCTTAATTTTTGCTGCTTTTTCAGCTGGAATCACAGGATTTTTAAAGAAGCTACCAGCATTACCAGTAACTGCAGGATCAGGCAATTTACTTCTTCGAGTCTGGCACACTGCATCAAAAACTTGCTTAGGTGTTACTGTTTCGGGATTAAACTGTGTTAAGTCACCATAGGTAAGTTTAGGCTGCCATTTTTTTGCGAATTTCAGCCCAACGCTAACAATCACATAACCCTGTTGGTACTCATGTTTAAAAATGCTATCACGGTAACCAAATTGGCACTCACTCGCTGCAATACGCGTTTCTTGATTTGTTTCAAGTGACAGAATATCCACATAATCACAAATATCTTTCAGTTCAACACCATAAGCACCGATGTTTTGAATTGGTGCGGACCCCGCACATCCAGGGATTAAAGCAAGATTCTCCGCACCATAGATACCTTTTTGTAGTAATTTTTCCAGTAATAGATGCCAATTTTCACCTGCCTGAACATGCACATACCAATAATCATCAGACTCTGTAATTTCAATACCTTTTAGCTGATTAATGATAACGACACCGTCAAAGTCCTCTACAAATAAAACATTACTCCCCCCACCAAGCAGCAATACTGGTAAATTATCATTTTTCGCTTTCAGCCATTGTTGATGGAGTGATTGTTTATTCTCTACTATAAAAACTGATAATGCTTTTGCATCAATACCAAAGCTGTTGAATGGTTTGAGTTCAGAAGTTGGATTCATTACTACCTTCAGGAAAAATATAACAATAATGAAGTAAGTCTATCAGCCAGACTTAATCGTGGGTAGCAAGAATAATAAAATAAGATAATTTCGGGATCATTATGGAATGATTTACTTACTTTTCATAAGCGTCAGAAAGCAAAAAGCCACCCATTGGGTGGCTTCTTATATTTAAAACCTAGCAGTTCCCTACTCTCACATGGGGAGACCCCACACTACCATCGGCGCTACGGCGTTTCACTACTGAGTTCGGCATGGGGTCAGGTGGGACCACCGCGCTATTGCCGCTAGGTAAATTCTTTTTAAATGCCGATTATATGGTGCTGATACCCAGATTCGAACTGGGGACCTCACCCTTACCAAGGGTGTGCTCTACCAACTGAGCCATATCAGCAATATGGTGCGGTCAGTTAGTACTGACACAACCTTTAAA
>NZ_JAMPNZ010000046.1:0-12060 GCF_028479625.1 Providencia sp. PROV197 | reverse complement strand
GGCAAGTGTTTTTTTGAAAATAATTTTCAACTGATTATCTTTTGCACTTCACGCCCAGTTTTAGACCAAAAAAAGCGATTTTCTAACCAAATTGATAAGAAAAAGGCGGCATATCGAATGCCGCCTTTAAGTTTTACTACTGAATCAACGAACTAAACTTCCTTCATTGATTACTGTTTTGCTACGATTTCGTTGTTTTCAACATCTAAAACAACAGGTTTTCCTGGAAGTAACCGACCAGACAAGATTTCTTGTGCTAGCGGATTTTCAATTTCCTGCTGAATTGCACGTTTCAACGGCCTTGCACCAAAGATTGGATCAAAACCTGCTTCACCAATTTTCTCAAGTGCTGCTGGTGTCGCGGTAACTTCATAACCGTGCTCTTCAAGACGTTTATATAAACGAGCCAACTGAATATTTGCAATATTCGTAATTTGCTCTTTGCCTAGTGGGTGGAAAACAACCACTTCATCAATACGGTTAATGAACTCAGGCCTGAAGCTGTGAGATACCACTTCCATCACCATATCTTTCATCTCTGAGTAACCAATCATGCCAAATCTTTCTTGAATTAAGTCAGAGCCCAAGTTAGATGTCATGATGATTACTGTATTACGGAAGTCTACGGTACGGCCTTGACCATCCGTTAAACGCCCATCATCCAACACTTGCAATAAGATGTTAAAAACATCAGGGTGTGCTTTTTCAACTTCGTCTAGCAAAATGACAGAATATGGACGACGTCTGATAGCTTCTGTGAGATACCCACCTTCTTCATAACCAACATACCCTGGAGGTGCCCCCACTAAACGTGATACCGCATGTTTTTCCATAAATTCGGACATGTCGATACGCACCATTGCATCGTCACTGTCGAACATAAAGTTCGCCAATGCTTTACATAACTCGGTTTTACCGACCCCTGTTGGCCCTAAGAACATAAAGGAACCAATTGGTCGATTGGGATCAGACAACCCTGCACGGCTACGACGGATTGCATTCGATACCGCCACTACTGCCTCGTCTTGACCAATCACACGTTGATGGAGTTGCTGTTCCATACGTAACAGTTTCTCTCTTTCGCTTTCCAGCATTCTTGAAACAGGGATGCCAGTCCAGCGCGCTAGAATTTCAGCAATTTCAACGTCAGTCACCTTGTTACGTAAAAGCTTCATGCTTTTACCTTCCGCTTTAGTTGCGGCTTCAAGTTGTTTTTCTAATTCAGGAATACGACCATATTGTAATTCAGACATTTTTGCTAAATCACCCATACGGCGCGCTTTTTCCATTTCGATACGCGTATTTTCCAGTTCTGCTTTAATATGCTGAGTGCCCGTTAACGAGGCTTTTTCCGCTTTCCACTCTTCTTCTAACGCAGAATATTCACGTTCTTTCTCTGTCAGTTCTTCTTCTAACATTTCAAGACGTTTTTTACTCGCCTCATCCGATTCTTTTTTCAGTGCTTGCTGTTCAAGTTTCAGCTGAATAATACGGCGTTCTAATCTATCTAAGGATTCAGGTTTTGAATCCATTTGCATACGCAGGCTTGCACCCGCTTCATCAATTAAGTCGATAGCTTTGTCTGGCAACATACGATCGGTAATATAACGATGCGATAACGTTGCTGCTGCGACGATCGCAGGGTCAGTAATTTGTACATGGTGATGAAGCTCATAACGCTCTTTCAAACCACGCAAAATTGCAATCGTGTCTTCTACTGAAGGCTCTGCGACATACACTTTTTGGAAACGACGTTCTAACGCAGGGTCTTTTTCAATGTATTGACGGTACTCATCTAACGTCGTAGCACCAACACAGTGTAATTCTCCACGGGCAAGCGCAGGTTTCAACATATTCCCCGCATCCATTGCACCATCTGCTTTACCTGCACCAACCATGGTATGCAATTCGTCAATAAAGAGAATAACGTTGCCTTCTTGTTTTGCGAGGTCATTCAAAACAGCTTTTAAACGCTCTTCAAATTCACCTCGATATTTAGCCCCCGCAATCAAGGCCCCCATATCAAGGGATAAAACACGTTTGTTTTTTAGGCCTTCAGGTATTTCACCATTCACAATACGTTGTGCCAGCCCTTCAACAATGGCGGTTTTACCTACACCAGGTTCACCGATCAGCACTGGGTTGTTTTTTGTACGACGTTGTAATACTTGGATAGTACGGCGAATTTCTTCGTCGCGGCCAATCACTGGGTCTAATTTGCCTTGTTCTGCACGTTCAGTTAAATCAACAGTATATTTTTTCAAGGCTTGGCGCTGGTCTTCAGCGCTTTGGTCATTCACTTTTTCTCCACCACGCATCTGTTCTATTGCCTTTTTTAAATTATCTTTATTAACACCTGCTGCTTTGAGCATGTCTGCTAATGTTGTATTGGCTTCTAAAGCGGCGATAAGAAATAATTCAGAGGAGATAAAGTCATCTCCGTGCTTTTGTGCCAATTGATCACATAGGTTCAAGTGACGCATTAAGTCACTTGATGGTTGAACGTCTCCTGCCACACCTTGTACTTGAGGCAAACGCCCTAATGCATCTTCAATCTTTTGCTTAAATTGCACCGCGTTAACGCCAAGTGTCGTCAGCAAAGGACGGACTGTGCCACCTTCTTGATTAAATAAGGCACTTAATAGATGAATAGGTTCGATAAACTGGTTTTCACGCCCAAGGGCTAAAGATTGGGCGTCAGCGAGAGCTTGCTGGAATTTATTAGTTAAACGATCCAGACGCATAACACCTCCGATAAATGAGATTAAATTTGCTACTGGATACTAGATGAGGTCTATTTTTAAATATTCAAGTTTTGTATTGAATAATTTTTGTTATATCTGTTAATTTAGAGTAAAACGCTAAACACTAGTTATTTACCCATATCAAAGAAGCCATTCTTCCCGTTTTTCCCTCACGTCGGTAGGAAAAAAATCTGTTTTCATCACTTACCGTGCAAAAATCGCCACCATAAATGGCATTAATCCCTACCGCATTGAGCTTTTTACGGGCTAATAAATAGATATCAGCAAGATACTTTTCATTATGAGATGTAAAAGCAGAAGCTAAATCAGATGATTGATTAACAAACGCCTGTTTAACTTCAGAGCCCACTTCAAATTTTTTTGCACCAATTGCAGGGCCGAGCCACGCTATTATTTCATTAGCAGGACTAATAAATTGACGAACCGTATTTTCAAGAATGCCATTGCATAACCCCCGCCACCCTGCGTGAGCCGCTGCAACTTCTGTTCCCGCTTGATTACAAAATAAAACAGGCAAGCAATCCGCCGTCATAATGGCACAAACTTGCCCTGCTTGATTGCTATACACTGCATCTGCTTGTTTGTTTTTGATTTCACCACCATTAAGATGAAGAACGTGCGTACCATGGACTTGCTCAAGCCACACGGGTTGTTGTGGTAATTGAGCAAGTTCAACAAGGCGCTGGCGATTTTCACTGACGGCTTCAGGGCGATCGTCTACATGGTCGCCAAGATTCAAACTGTCAAAAGGTGGCAGGCTCACACCACCCGCACGGGTTGTGCTACAACTTGATACGCTTTTAGGCTGCGGCCAATCAGGGAAAATCAGTGTGCTCATTACCAGTCCATATTGTCTTTATGAAGTTCAGTATCTGCCTTTAAGGCTTCAATAAGCTTAACCATATCATCAGGTAGTGGTGCATGCCACTCCATTTGAATACCTGAAATTGGGTGATATAAGCGCAGCATTGTTGCATGCAGTGCTTGCCTATCGAAATTACGCATCACTTCTAAAAACTCTTCCGTGGCACCTTTTAATGGGCGAGGACGGCCACCGTATAATTGATCGCCAATTAATGGATGGTTAATATGTGCCATGTGAACACGAATTTGGTGCGTTCTACCCGTTTCTAAACGTAAACGTAGACGCGTGTGTGCTCTAAAATGCTCCATGATGCGGTAGTGTGTGACCGCTGGTTTACCCATTGGGTGAACCGCCATGTGAGTTCTTTTCGTTGGGTGGCGAGAAATCGGCTCTTCAACCATACCACCAGCAGTCATACGACCCACCGCCACCGCTTCATACTCACGCGTAATTTCTCTTAACTGTAAAGACTCGACTAGATGGGTTTGTGCTGGAACGGTTTTTGCGACCACCATTAGTCCAGTGGTGTCTTTATCAAGACGGTGAACAATCCCTGCTCTTGGAACATCAACAATTTCTGGGTAACGGTATAATAAAGCATTTAGGATTGTTCCGTCTGGGTTTCCAGCCCCTGGGTGTACGACTAATCCACGCGGTTTATTAATAATTAGGATATCTTCGTCTTCATAAATAATGTTAAGTGGAATATCCTGAGGTTCCCAACGATTATCTTCTTCAATAAGGGCATCGATTAAAATTTGTTCACTACCTAAAACTTTTTCCTTTGGCTTATTGATAACTTTGCCATTAACCTGCACTCTATCATCTAAAATCCACTCTTTTATGCGTGAACGTGAATAATCAGGGAACAATTCGGCCAAAGCCTGATCTAAACGTTGACCGAGCTGTGATTCAGCGATAGTTGCACTAAGTTGTACTTGTTGAGCCATAAATTAATCTACTTTTTGGTGTTTGTATTTTGACGGCGCTGCCGTTTCATTTAAAATATATGCTATTGTAACTCGAATTTTGCCGGGAGCCTTATGGATAGACTCCCTCGAAACACTCAGAGGATAACCTACACGTGATGATACGTATGAAAAATCTGGTGGCTGCAGCCACGTTGAGCCTGGTTTTAGCTGGGTGCTCCAGCAACCCTGAAGTCAGCCCTGATAGCTCCCCAGCTGAAATCTATGCAACGGGTCAGCAAAAACTACAGGACGGTAACTTTAAAGCTGCCATCAAACAGTTTGAAGCCCTTGATAACCGTTATCCGTTTGGCCCATACGCCCAGCAAGTTCAATTAGACCTGATTTACGCCTATTATAAATCAGCTGAGCTGCCTATGGCGATAGCGGCAATTGACCGTTTCATGCGTTTAAACCCGACTCATCCAAATATTGACTATGTACTTTACATGCGCGGTTTAACCGCTATGGCCTTGGACGATAGTTTACTGCAAGGCTTATTCGGTATCGACCGTTCAGATAGAGACCCTCAGCACGCTCGCGTCGCCTTTAAGGACTTAAGCCAGCTAGTTCGCTACTATCCTAACAGTATGTATGCAAACGATGCTAGCAAGCGCTTAGTCTACTTAAAAGAACGTTTGGCAAAATTCGACCTTTCTGTGGTTGAATATTACAACAAACGAGGTGCTTATGTCGCGGTTGTTAATCGCACAGAACAAATGCTGAAAGATTACCCAGACACTGAAGCAACACGTAATGCCTTGCCATACATGGAAATTGCGTATAAACAAATGGGTTTAAACCAAGAAGCAAATAAAGCCGAAAGTATTATTGTTGCGAACCCACAATAATCTCGAGTTTGATCTAAAACAGCAGCCTCGGCTGCTGTTTTTGTTTGTCTGATTGGCTTCCAATCGTTACCGTATTCTTTTACTTTTTTATTTGTATTAATCAATCTTTTAGATTAGCTAAATTTTAACCCAAAAAAAGATCCGACTATTAACCGTACCGATAGCCAACCTAATCAGTCTCCACTAATCCATTCATTTTGGCAATGCTTTTCCTCCCCTTTTTTATACAAAATCACACTTCGGATGCGTGTTGACTCTCCCCTGAATCAGATGTGATCTACATCAATTTTTTATTACTGATAACGCGTATTCTGAATTCATCAAAGACGGAAACAATGAGAGGTAACACTATGATAGTGAACATAACTAGCAAACAAATGGATATTACCCCAGCTATTCGTGAACACATTGACAGCCGTCTAACAAAATTGGATAAGTGGCAAGTTTCCCTGATAAATACGCATATTGTTTTATCAAAAGAGCCACAAGGTTTCATGGTTGATGCAAATATCAAAACAGCGACAGGTAAATTAGTCGCTAGCGCCAAACATGAAGATATGTACGTTGCAATAAATGAACTGATCAACAAACTCGAAAGACAACTCAATAAAGTGCAACATAAAGGAGAATCAAGAAGAGCCAACAATAGTGTAAAAGAAGCGAACCTCGTTACGTTATAATTTTATATTATCTATCAACTTATCTTGAAACTTTGTAAAACGCGCCTGCAATAGGCGCGTTTTTTATGTTTATGATTCTTTTTTATTGACTTCTTATTGCGTATCGGGTTTATTTGAATCAAGTTTATTTAAAGGTATTCACATGAAACGTAATTTTGTTTTCTTTTTCTTCTTTAGCAACTCCTAATTAGGGGCTTTTGTCGTTCAAGAAAGAAAAGAAGACAAAATTAGAAAGCCCCCAACTAGGGGGCTTTTTTTATATCACGAAATTACAGGGTGGGCAGGATGGAAAACAGCACTAATTTACTGAAAGTAAGAGAAAAAATAAGCCAGTTAGATAGTGAGCTCCTAAACCTTTTGGCAAAACGCCGTGGGTTTGCAGCAGAAGTTGCGGAAACAAAAATTGATGACAACCGCCCTATTCGTGATAAAGACCGCGAACGTCAGCTTTTAGATGTGTTAATTAATAAAGGTAAGCTACTGGGGCTTGACGGCTTTTATATTACTCGCTTATTTCAGATGATCATTGAGGACTCTGTATTAACCCAACAAGCGATTTTACAAAAGCACTTAAACTTAACACCAAGTGACACTGCCCGTTTTGCTTTTTTAGGCCCCAAAGGTTCTTACTCACATATCGCGGCTCGCCAATATTCGGCCCGCCATTTTGACCAACTCGTCGAATGTAGCTGTAATAAATTCCAAGATATATTTTCATTAGTCGAAAGTGGACAAGCAGAGTACGGTATTTTACCGATTGAAAATACCAGTTCTGGCGCCATTAATGATGTTTATGATTTACTGCAAAATACATCACTCTCTATTGTGGGGGAAATCCGTTTACCCATTAACCACTGTTTGCTTACCACGGGTAATACTGATTTAAGCCTCATTGATACGGTTTACAGTCACCCCCAACCTTTCCAGCAGTGCAGCCAATATTTAGCCCAGTTCCCACAGTGGAAAATAAAATATTGCGACAGTACATCAACTGCGATGCAAATGGTGGCGGAGCAAGACTCCCCTAATGTTGCAGCCCTGGGCAGTGAAGCAGGTGGCGCACTGTATAACTTACATGTTGTTGAACACAATTTAGCAAACCAACAAATCAATATGACCCGCTTTATTGTCGTTGCACCACAGTCTATTGAAGTCACTGAACAAGTTCCTGCTAAAACCACGTTATTAATCACCACAGGTCAGCAAGCTGGTGCATTGGTTGATGCGCTAATTATCTTAAAAAATAATAAGATAATTATGAGTAAATTAGAGTCTCGCCCAATTAATGGCAAACCTTGGGAGGAGATGTTTTATGTGGATGTTCATGCGAACTTACGTTCAGATAACCTGCAACAAGCACTCAAAGAACTTTCTGCAATTACGCGCTCAATAAAAGTGTTAGGCTGCTATCCATCTGAAAATATTGTTCCCGTTGAACCTGAAAAAGTAGCACCATAATTAAACGTAAAAAGGCTGCTTAAATAGAAAAGCAGCCTTCATTCAAAATTATACCGTCGTTTCTGACTGGTAGTTAGAATTAACGCGGAAGTAATTCACGAGTTTTTTTAGATGAAATGCTTGTTCATTTAATGAGTCTGCCGCTACAACGGACTCCTCGACTAAGCTAGCATTTTGTTGCGTGGTTAAATCTAACTGCCCTACAGCACTGTTAATTTGTGAAATGCCATCGCTTTCTTCTTGGCTTGCTTGGCCAATTTCTCGTAATAGCGTGTTCATTTCTTTCACACTATCAATCATGCCATGAATTTGTTCTGTCGCTTTCTCTACGAGCTCCATACCTTCTTTGGTTTGCGATGAAGAGTTCTCAATCAGCCCTTTGATATCATTGGCTGATGCCGCACTTTTTTGTGCCAATAAACGTACCTCTCCCGCAACGACCGCAAAACCACGACCATGTTCGCCTGCTCTTGCCGCTTCAACCGAAGCATTTAATGCCAGAATATTGGTTTGGAATGCAATGGAATCAATTAAGTTAATAATATCAGTCATCTGTAATGATGACGTATTAATAGCTCGCATTTTATTCGTCAGCTGATTCATCATTTGACCATTATTCTGCACAACAACGGCCGCTTGTTCCGCTAACATACTTGCTTCATGAGTATGTTCAGTGGTGTTTTTTACTGTTGAGGTAATTTGTTCCATAGAACTTGCTGTCTCTTCAACAGATGCGGCTTGTTCTTCGGTGCGGGCGGCTAAGTTCTGGTTACCTGCCACAATTTGTCCAGCGGCCGCGGAAATACTTTCAGAGCCTCTTTGCACCTCTTGAACAATTTCAACTAACTGGCCTTTCATGTCATTCAATGCATTTAATAAAATACCTGTTTCATCTTTTGAATCTACTTTAACGTCTTTCGTTAAATCACCACTCGCAATAGACTGCGCTAAACCAACCGCATTTTCGAGTGGTCGGGTTATCATAATGGTAATAAACCAGCCCATCGCACAACCCGCAGCAATGCTGATCACAGAAAGAATCGCCAGTAAAATTTTATTGCTTTCATAATGGGTATTGACGGTACGCCCAATATCCTGCATTTCTAAATCTTGGATAGCCATTAGCGTTTGAATATGGTCTCGATAATCACGCTGAATGCTAGACGTTTTTACCATCATTTCATCAATAGCCGCTTGACGGTTATTTTCAGAAAGGAATGTATTGATACGAGCGATTGATGCATGAAATTGTTGGCGAATAATTCGCAATTCAGAAAGGACTTCTTTAGAACGATCATCCGTGACATTTTTTTCTAAGCTGTCCATCAATTCATTAATTTTCAATGTAATTTTGGCTAACTCTTCACGTCGCTTATCACTCCCTCGGTCATCAAGTAAAATCAATTCTTGAATACCAATAAATGAATAAAAATTATCCATCATCTGCCCTGCTGTTGAGGCAATGGGGTAACTTTCATACAGAACTTGTTTCATTCCATCATTGGCTCGGTTCATATTGGCCAAAGAAAAGAGTGAGCTCAGGATAATAAGCGTAACAAATCCCCCAAATGCTATCGTTAACTTCATACTAATTTTGAGATTTTTAAAAGACATATGTTTACCACGCTAGCCATCGTTGAATGAGTAATGTTATCGGTAAAATACGTCACATCTTTACCAGATAAATCGATCGATAATTAAATATCAATTTTATAAATCGATTAATTTACCCTTAAATAGAGGAAGATATCTGTTTTAGATTAGAAAGGAGATTTTTCAATAGAAAGCACAGGAAATAAGTAAAATTACTTATTCAAAATAAAATATCGAATTTCGAAGGTCGAAAAAGAAAGATTACCTGAAATAACAAAAAATTAACAGTAAAAAAGCCCTCTACTGCAAACAATACAATAGAAGGCGGGGATAATTACTTACGATTATCGTTGGCGCGTTGCAACAATGACTGGCTTTCTTTCATAAAATGGTGAGCATCTTCGCCGAACCACTCACTAACTTGATTAAACTGGCGAATAAATTCTGCTTTATCTTTATTTTCAAGCATTTCAATAGACTGCCCTAAAAGCTGATGATAACGGCGAATTAATTCTACGTTTTTATCTGAAGACATGATGATATCTGCATACAACTGGGGATCTTGAGCAAATAACCGCCCCACCATCGCGAGTTCTAAACGGTAGATGGGAGATGACAACTCAAGAAGCTGCTGTAAATCGATATCCTCTTTCGCCAAATTTTGCCCATAAGTGAACGTCGTAAAGTGGCGCAATGCTTGGATAAAACTCATGTTTTTATCATGCTCTTGCGCTGAGATTTCTTTCAAACGCGCCCCCCAAACTACTAGCTGTTCAAGGAACCATTGATAAGACTCAGCACCACGGCCATGACAATATGCAAAAACTTGTTTTGCTACGCTGCCAATATCGGGGCCAAACATCGGATGAAGCCCCAAAACTGGCCCTTCATGTGCCGCTAGCATGGCTTCTAATGGTTGTTGCTTGATAGATGCGATATCCATCAAAATAGTGTCTTTATCCAATTTTGGCAGTTGATTAATCACCTGAACAGTTAAGTGGATAGGTACGCTGACCACCACCACACTTGCACCCGCAACAATCGATTCTGCCTGCGGCCAATCATTTTGATTCAGCGTTTTTACTTGGTAACCTGACAACGTCAGAAGACGATGGAATAACCTCCCCATCTTCCCATCGCCACCCACAATAACTATTGGGCCAGCATTCGGGTTGAGTGTCTTGAAACCTTTGTCATTTTCACGTGCGTAAGACTCACGCATGATCCGCCGTAAAATATCCTCAATCAGATCAGGCGGGATCCCCATACGTTCTGCTTCGGCGCGCCGAGCCGCTAGCATGCTCGACTCACGCTCAGGTACATAAATTGGCAACCCATGTAAGCTTTTGACTTCGCCAACTTCCGCCACAAGTTGCAACCTTTTGGCTAATAAATCCAATAAGGATTTATCAACCGCATCAATTTGGTCCCGTAAATGGGATAACTCAACAGACATACTAATACCTTGATCAGCTCACTTTGCTCAATTTCTGCGTGCGTTGTTCAAGCACAGGCAATAATGCCTGATGTAAATGACGCAATACAGTCTCTGTTGTCTGCCAGTTAATGCAGGCATCTGTTACAGAAACGCCGTACTGCATCGCATCGCGTGGCTGTTCAGATGTTTGGTTGCCTTCATTAATATGGCTTTCCAGCATAATACCTGTAATTGACTCATTACCATTAACAATTTGTTCGATAATTGAATCAACCACCAGTGGCTGACGGCGGTAATCTTTATTTGAGTTACCATGACTGCAATCCACCATTAGGGATGGTTCCAGCCCCGCTTTACGCATTTCAGCTTCACACGCCGCGATATCTTCTGCGCTGTAGTTGGGTGTTTTACCACCGCGTAAAATCACATGACCATTGCTGTTGCCTTTGGTGTGTAATAAGCAAACTTGGCCCGATTGGTTAATTCCCATGAAACGATGTGGCATTGCAGCCGCTTTCAATGCATTGATTGCGGTAGATAAACTACCATCAGTCCCATTTTTAAACCCTACAGGCATTGAGAGTCCTGATGCCATTTCACGGTGGGTTTGTGATTCAGTGGTTCTTGCACCAATTGCAGACCAGCTGAATAAATCCCCTAAGTATTGTGGGTTATTTGGGTCTAATGCTTCAGTTGCCAGTGGCAGCCCCATATTGACTAAGTTAGTCAATAAGTCGCGAGCAATATGAAGGCCTTTTTCCATTTGGAATGAACCATCCATAAATGGATCACTTATTAAGCCTTTCCAGCCCACAGTTGTCCGTGGTTTTTCAAAATACACACGCATCACAATATATAAGCTATCACTTAACTCTTCGGCTAATTTTTGTAGGCGTTCACCATATTCAATCGCAGCATCCACATCATGGATTGAGCAAGGACCACATACCACGAGTAAGCGAGGATCACGTTGATGGATAATATCCGCAATAACTTGACGCGATGTCGCAATGGCATGCAGGTTGCTGTGACTCAGCGGATATTTCTCTTTCAGACTCTCAGGAGTGATTAATACCTGCTCGTCTTGAATATTCACGTTGTTGAGTACATCTTTTTGCATGATCATTTTTTACCTACTTAATTAGCTTATATTTGCTTGGTTTATTGTTTACATATTGTGTTTGAGTGCATGGGTAATAACATACCATGCATCGTAAACAATTCAATCCATTTATGTAAAATATTTCCACATAAGTAAACAATAATTTACACCAAATTAACCCACTGATAAACAATTAATTTAACAAAAAATCAACATTAAAATAATTTAAATTAGAACTGCGATGCATTTTATTGTAAATATTTATTTACGATTAATGAGTTAATTTCTCAACCATATTCTAAATAGTTCGAGTTGTGACTAGGCGGCAAAGTGAGGGCAC
>NZ_JAMPNZ010000045.1:0-3731 GCF_028479625.1 Providencia sp. PROV197 | reverse complement strand
ACTACATGCAGAAAAATGTACATTGCCTGCTAGAGCAAATTCTCATTTTATTTGGATGAGTGAATTTTTTGTTTTCAATTATTCCCCTGATTTCCCCTAAATAGTTCGTGCTACCACACGGCGTCGATTGAGCGAATCCCTAGGAGCGTAGATAACTACGTGACTAGGGTTCGTGAATGAAGACAACAAAGTGGTAGTGCGAAATATGACGGGGAAATTTATTTGAAGCCGAGCTCCTTCTTGACTAAGTCATAAGCCGCTTGGATTGATTGCGCTTTCTGCTTCGCAATCTCCATCATTTCTGGTGGTAAACCTTTCGCCACCAGTTTATCTGGATGGTGTTCACTCATTAACTTACGGTAAGCACGTTTAATTTTTGTCGGTTCGTCGTTAGGAGACACACCAAGGACTTTACAAGCATCTTCTAAGGTTGGGCCATTAGATTGCTGATAATACCCCCCTGATTGCTGCTGGGAGTATCCTTGGCCAAATTGACGACCACTTTGAATCATATCTAAGAATTGCTCGAACTGAACTTTTGATATACCCAGCTCTTCTGCGATGATAAACAGCACTTTCCTTTCGTTTGGATGGAGGAAACCATCGGCAAAAGCAGCCTGTAATTGAATTTCCAGAAACATCTGAATGAGGTCGAAACGACCATAGCACGCCATGCGTAATTGTTTTAAAACATCACGTAATGGAAAGTTAGGCGACTTCCCTTCACGAAAGGCTTGTTGAGCGGCTTTTCTAGTTTCTCCGTGCAGCTGCATTCTATCCATCAAATTTGATGCGAGCTGAATGTCCGTCTCGGTTACACGGCCTTTGGACTTGGTTAAATGCCCTAAAATCTGGAAGGTGCTCGCAAAGAAAATAATTTGGCGATCACGTTTATTCATCGACCCGGCAAATTTACGTTGTATTGATGCTTTATCAAAGCCGTGGCCAATAATTAACCCCGCTAACGCCCCCCAAAAGCCTAATCCAGAGACGATTGCGAGTATTACGCCAATAATTTTACCCCAATAGTGCATATATCCCTCAATTCTTCAATGCTCAAAATGCAATTTTGCATTATCATACTATTCATTCTGCTCTATGCATAACTACCCGCGCGTAAAGTTTCTTACATTATACTGGCGCAAAGTGGTTGGCTAAGTTAGTCTTTGAGCGTTTGCTGGCTGTGCCAATGATGACGGAACCGCATATTTAATGATGAAAAAAAGCTATCCAACACTAGTTGCCACCCTTGTATGGGCGGCTATTTACAGTCAGCAAGCGCATGCTGACCTTGCGCAGCAGTGTATGCTGGGTGTCCCTGTTTATACAAAACCGATTGTAAAAGGCGACCCTAACAACCTGCCTATTAATATTACGGCTGAAGATGTTCGTGGTGAATACCCTAATTTTGTTGAATATGACGGCAATGTCGATATCCAACAAGGGAACCAAACACTGACGGCTGATAAAGTTAAATTAACGCAGACTGAAACTGCGGGGCAACCACCCGTTCGTGAAGTTACTGCCACGGGCAACGTTCACTATGATGACCCTCAAATTATCTTAAAAGGCCCTTCTGCTTGGTCAAATTTAGATAATAAAAATACCGACGTAAACGACGGTAACTACATGATGGTCGGTCGCCAAGGCCGTGGTGATGCGACGAAAATGAAAATGCGTGGCGAAAACCGTTATTCCATCATGGAAAACGGGACATTCACCACGTGTTTACCTGGCAATAATAGCTGGAGCGTTGCGGGCTCTGAAGTCATTATCGACCGTGAAGAGGAAGTGGCTGAGATTTGGCATGCGCGCTTTAAAGTCGGCGATGTACCGATTTTCTACAGTCCATACATGCAATTACCGATTGGTAATAAACGCCGCTCTGGTTTCTTGATCCCAACAGGCAGCTACTCGAATAATGATGGCTTAGAATTTTCTTTACCGTATTATTGGAATATTGCTCCTAACTACGATGCGACCATCACGCCTCAGTTTATGACTCATAGAGGTGTGAAGTTAAACAACGAATTCCGTTATCTCATTACACCAGGTACAGGGACTGTTGCCTTTGATTATATCAATCGTGACCGTGCTTATATCAAAGATAAAGACCGTGAAAAGCGTGCTGCTCGTGATAGCGATGACCGCTGGTTATTCTATTGGCGTCATTCAGGCACCTACGCGGGGCACTGGAATTTTGCATCTGATTACACCAAAGTCAGCGATCCACAATACTTTACCGATTTCAGCTCTCAATATGGTAGTACAACTGATGGTTACGCTACGCAAAAATTCAGCGCAGGCTATTCAGATACCAACTGGAATGCAAAGGTAACTCACAAACAATTCCAAATCTTTGCAGATAACCCGAACAAACGCGCTTATAAAGCAGAGCCTCAAGTTGACTTCAATTATTATAAAAATAATTTAGGTGCTTTTGATGTGCACACCTATGCACAAGCCGCTCGCTTTACCAGCGTGGGCAAAAATAACCCTGATGCAACGCGTTTACACATTGAGCCAGAAGTGAACCTGCCATTATCTAATGGCTGGGCAAACATGAATAACAGCATCAAACTGTATGCCACCCATTATGACCAAGATATTCCAACATCAAATACGGATACTAGCTTAGAGAAAAACGTTAGCCGCGTGCTCCCAATGTTTAAGAGTGATGCGAAAGTCGTTTTCGAGCGCGACCTTTTCCAAGGCAGCGATTATGTACAAACATTAGAGCCTCGTGTTCAATATCTGTATATTCCGTATAAAGATCAGGACAATATCAATAACTTTGACTCATCTTTATTGCAATCGGATTACAGTGGTTTATTCCGTGAACGTATTTACAGTGGCCTTGACCGTATCGCTTCTGCAAATCAATTTACTACGGGTTTAACCACGCGTGTCTATGATGATGCACTCGCAGAACGTTTTAATTTCTCTGTTGGGCAAATCTATTACTTTGAACGCCCACGTGCAGGGAACTCAAACCGCCCTATTGATGATAAGAGCAACACGGGTTCTTTACTGTGGGCGACAGATTCTATGTGGCGCATTGATGAAAACTGGGGCATTCGTGGTGGGTTACAATACGACCGCCGCCTTGGTAACGTCACAATGGGTAATGCCGTTGCAGAATACCGTTTAGATGCCGACCGTTTAGTTCAATTGAACTACCGTTTTGTTGACCGTGATTATATTCAAGCCACTTTCCGTGATTTAGATAAAATCGGTAAAAATCAGGAATTACCAGAATATCAACGCGGTATCTCTCAAGTCGGTACAGTTGTAAGTTGGCCGTTAAGTGAACAATGGGGCTTTGTCGGTTCCTATTATTACGATACAAAACAACAGCAATCTGCAAGCCAATTGGTTGGATTGCAATACAATACTTGCTGTTGGGCAGTCAACCTTGGTTATGAACGCAAGATTGTCGGTTGGCAAAAAGAGAAGTTCAGCAGCGAATATGACAATAAATGGTCAGTCAATGTGGAACTTAGAGGCCTAAATAACAATCATAGTTTAGGTAGTCAGAAAATGTTAGAGGCGGGCATCATGCCTTACCAACGTGCTTTCTGATGACAAATAACATCGTTTATTCTGAATAACATGTGACTTACTCTGAATAATTCGAGTCGCAGTTAGGCGGCAAGTGAATGAGTCGCTAGGAGCATACATTAGTGTGTGACTTGCGCGAGTGAGTGCAGTCAACAACACTGCAACTCGAA
>NZ_JAMPNZ010000044.1:0-19409 GCF_028479625.1 Providencia sp. PROV197 | reverse complement strand
GTATGACGAGTAAAACAACGTATTAGCCCGCATTTTGCGGAATCAAAGTCAATATTATAGGACCATTATGAAGAATTGGAGAACGCTTATTCTGGGACTGATGTTCGCAAGCTCTGCTACGTTGGCTGCGCCACAGCAAATGGATAAAGTGGCTGCGGTTGTCAATAACGGAGTTGTGCTAGAAAGTGACATCCAGAATATGATCAACACCGTTAAGCTGAATGCACAAAACGCACGTCAGCAGATCCCTGATGATCAAACTCTGCGCCATCAAATCCTTGATCGTTTGGTGATGGATAACATCATGCTGCAAATGGCGAGCCAAATGCAGATCAATATCCCTGATGAAGCAGTTACCGCAACTATCGCCGATATTGCCCGTCAAAATGGATTAACACTGGAACAAATGCAACAGCGTTTAACCGCTGATGGCATCAACATGAACCAGTACCGCAGTGAAATTCGCAAAGAAATGCTGATTGCAGAAGTTCGTAATAACGAAGTTCGCCGTCGCGTAACCATTTTGCCACAAGAAGTTGACTCCCTTGCTGAGCAGATGAGTTCACAAGCTAACTATGAAATGGGCGTAAATCTGAGCCACATTTTAATTCCACTACCAGAGAATCCAACACCAGAACAGTTAAAAACCGCGGAAGCGTTAGTGGACAAAATTTTAGCTGACCTGAAAAAAGGCGGTGACTTCGGTAAATTAGCCATAGCTTACTCTGCTGACCCTCAAGCACTCAAAGGCGGAAATATGGGTTGGTCGCGTCTGCAAGAGCTTCCTGTCGTATTTGCTGAACAGCTAAAGAATGCGAAAAAAGGGGATATCGCAGGACCAATCCGTTCAGGTGTCGGTTACCACATTTTACGCGTGAATGATGTCAGTGGTGGTAGCCAACCTATCTCTGTCACTGAGGTAAAAGCACGCCATATCTTGATTAAATCATCTCCAATTATGGATGATGCACAAGCAAGACAAAAACTGAATAAAATTGCCCAAGACATCCGTTCTGGTGCCGTGTCATTTGAAGATGCAGCGAAAGAAAACTCAGAAGACCCAGGCAGTGCATTAAAAGGGGGTGAACTTGGCTGGAATATGCCTGATATTTACGACCCAGCATTCCGCGATGCATTGATGAAACTGAATAAAGGCGAATTAAGCCAACCTGTTCCGTCAAGTTTTGGCTGGCACTTAATTCAGTTAGAAGACACACGCAGTGTAGATAAAACAGACGCTGCGCAAAAAGACCAAGCTTACCGTTTACTGTTCAACCGTAAATTTAACGAAGAAGCGCAAAGCTGGATGCAAGAACAACGTGCTTCCGCTTATGTGAAAATTGTTGATGGTCGCGATAACCAAGCTCAAGATGAAAAATCTAACTAAGCCGATTGTGATTACCCCTGGTGAACCTGCAGGGATTGGCCCAGACTTGCTTATCCAGCTCGCTCAACAGGCATGGCCTGTTGAGCTTGTTGCTTGCGCAGATCCCAACTTATTACTTGAGCGCGCTAAAACATTAAGTTTGCCGCTCACGTTGGGTAAATACGAGCCAAATGACGCACCTAAAGCACACACTGCAGGCCATCTATCCATCATTTCTGTGCCATTAAATGCCTCGGTGAAAGCAGGAGAGCTTAATGTCAACAATGGCAACTATGTGGTTGAAACACTTGCTAGAGCCTGTGATGGTTGCTTAACAGGTGAATTTTCCGCCATTGTGACGGGGCCTGTGCATAAAGGCATTATTAACGATGCTGGTGTTTCTTTTAGTGGGCACACCGAGTTTTTTGCCGATCGTAGTGGCTGTGATCGTGTAGTTATGATGCTGGCAACAGAAGAATTACGCGTTGCCCTTGCAACCACACATCTCCCGCTAAAAGACGTTTCAGCCGCGATTACACAACAAAGCCTCCATGAAGTCATCACCATTTTACATCATGACTTGCAAACTAAGTTTGGCATTGAAAAACCGGTTATCTATGTCTGTGGGCTGAATCCTCATGCAGGAGAAGGCGGTCACATGGGTACAGAAGAGATTGATACCATTGAACCTGCATTGGAAAGTTTACGAGCACAAGGCATCCATTTAGTTGGGCCACTGCCAGCGGATACACTTTTCCAAGCCAAATATTTAGACCACGCTGATGCAGTTTTAGCAATGTATCACGATCAAGGTCTTCCTGTGCTAAAATACCAAGGTTTTGGTAGAGCGGTAAATATTACCCTCGGCCTACCATTTATCCGCACCTCCGTCGACCATGGCACAGCCCTTGAGCTCGCAGGTACGGGTCATGCAGATGCGGGAAGTTTTATCACCGCATTGACATTAGCTATCCAAATGACATCTAAGAATACATGAATAATCGAGTCCATCAGGGGCACTTTGCCCGCAAACGTTTCGGGCAGAACTTTTTAACTGACCAGTTTATTATCGACAGCATCGTTGATGCGATGAACCCTCTGCCAGGTCAATCCATCGTTGAAATCGGCCCCGGTTTAGGCGCACTCACTGAGCCAGTCGGTAGCCGCATTGAAAAAATGACGGTAGTCGAACTTGACCGTGACCTCGCGGCGCGTTTACACGTCCATCCGCAACTCAAAGATAAATTAACGATCATTCAGCAAGATGCCATGACCGTTGATTTTGGTGAATTGGCGAAACAAGCAGGTCAGCCACTGCGTGTGTTTGGTAACCTACCTTACAATATTTCAACACCATTAATGTTTCACCTATTCACATTCACCAACTCCATAGCTGACATGAATTTCATGCTGCAAAAAGAAGTGGTAAACCGTCTGGTGGCAGGCCCTGGCAGTAAAGCCTTTGGTCGCTTGAGTGTAATGGCTCAATATTATTGTCATGTCGTACCTGTACTTGAAGTGCCACCAACAGCGTTTACTCCCGCTCCAAAAGTAGATTCAGCCATTGTCCGCTTGATCCCACACCGTGAGAATCCATATCCTGTTAAAGATATTAAGTTCTTAAGCCGGATCACCACGCAGGCCTTTAATCAACGCCGAAAAACCATCCGTAACAGCCTTGGTGATTTATTTAGCGCTGAAGAATTAACTGAATTAGGCATCGACTTAAGCACCCGTGCCGAAAATATTTCTGTTGAACAGTACTGCAAAATGGCAAACTATCTTTCTAACCGATCAGAATAGAATGTTGAAGGAGGCACTATGCTTAATGAACCGAATGTAAGCATCCAAGTTCAGAGTGTCTATATAGAGAGCCAATCTCAGCCCGATATTGCCAGATATGTGTTTGCTTATACGATTTGCATTCGCAATTTAGGGCGTGATCCTATCCAATTAATGAGCCGCTATTGGCTCATTACTAACAGCGATGGCCATAAAACAGAAGTTCAAGGTGAAGGGGTTGTTGGTGAACAGCCAATTATTCAGCCTGGAACTGAGTATCGTTATACCAGTGGTGCGGTTCTTGAAACGCCAATGGGTACGATGGAGGGCTATTACGTGATGATTAGCACGCAAGGGGATAATTTTCATGTGGATATCCCTGCTTTTCGTCTGGCAATTCCAACACTGATTAATTAATTATGTCGACATATATAGTAGGTGATATTCACGGCTGCTATCGTGAATTACGTGAATTGATGGACAGTGTCAATTTTGACCCGCAACGAGACACACTATGGTTAACAGGTGACTTAGTCGCTCGAGGTGCAGAGTCGCTGCAAGTTTTACGTTATGTCAAAAGTCTAGGTGATTCTGCTCGTTTAGTCTTAGGCAATCACGATCTCCATTTACTTGGGATCTATTGCAAAATTAGCCGCAATAAGCCTAAAGATCATCTTGATGAATTATTGCATGCACCTGATTTGGATGAACTAATCAACTGGTTACGCCGCCAACCATTGCTGCAAATCGATGAAGAGCGGAAAATGGTGATGACCCATGCAGGGATGACACCACAATGGGACATTGAAACAGCCAAAATGTGTGCAAGGGAAGTGGAAGCTGTTCTCTCTAGTGATGCTTACCCTTTATTCATTGACTCAATGTATGGTGACATGCCAAATAATTGGTCTGATAGCTTGATGGGGCTCGCGCGATTACGCTTTAGCACTAATGCACTGACGCGCTTACGCTACTGTTTCCCTAACGGCCAGTTAGATATGATCTGCAAAGAAAATCCGAAAAAAGCCCCTGCGCCTTTAAAACCTTGGTTCGATTTGCCTAGCCAACTTCCTGAAGACTATTCGGTATTTTTTGGTCATTGGGCGTCATTGGAAGGGAAATGCACACCAGATAACGTATATGCAATGGATACAGGTTGTTGCTGGGGGGGGGATTTAACGCTGCTCCACTGGGAAACTAAGCAATACCATCACCAAAAGTCTTACCAAAAGAGTCGCAAAGAATCTTAATTGAATAAAATGCAAAATGGCGCCATTAAGCGCCATTTTTGTATTTGTAATCGATTAAAAATCAATCTCTTTTCGTCAGAATTTCGAAGCAATACCCGTGAGTATTATTTTCATCTGCTTCGTGATATTCCGTAAAGATAGAATCCCACTCATCGGGTTCATATGCAGGGAAATGTGTATCGCCAATCACTTCAGCATCAACATGCGTCAAATAAAGCTTATTGGCTAATGGTAGAAATTGTTGGTAAACCTTACCACCACCAATCACCATTACTTCTTCAACACCCTCTATCGCTTGCGCGGCGGCAAGTGCCTCTTCAATAGAAGTAACCCAAATAACTGTATTGTCCGCACCTGCTGGATGGCTGCTCAGTACGATGTTGACTCGCTGCGGTAAAGGACGCCCAATAGATTCATAGGTCACACGCCCCATAATCACAGGTTTATTTAACGTATTTCGTTTGAACCACGCGAGATCCCCAGGCAAATTCCAAGGCATCGCTTTTTCCATGCCGATAACCTGATCGATCGCCATTGCTGCGATTAAGCTAATATTCATTTACTCACCTTAGAAGCAAAATATAAAAATTGAGCACACTATACGTAAAGAGATTTGCTTCGTCGACTAAATTTAAACTTCCTTAAACAGCTTTGAATCACTTATACTCGAATTGCTAAAATTAAGACTAAAAATAACATTAAAAATCAAAAAAGAGCCTGTTTTCCTCTCTGAAGAGCCAGACATTCAGTAGATAATTGTTAAGCGCCAAAAAAGACCAAAACAGGGCTAAACAAAGAGATATGTATCATGTACGAAACCAGCATTATGGTGGCGACAATCGCCGCATTAGGGATGCTCTCACCAGGGCCCGACTTCTTTCTTATTGTCAAAAATGCCGCCCGTTACCAACGCTCTGCAGCACTCATGACCGCCTTTGGTGTGATTGCAGCCATTGCTTTACATATGTCTTATTGCGTTGCTGGACTTGCGGTATTAATTACCACCACACCATGGCTATTTAATATTTTAAAATATGCAGGTGCCGCTTATTTGGTATGGATAGGCGTTAAAAGCTTATTGCCTCAGTCTAGCAATTTGGCCGATTTGAGTACCACTAAACACGAAATTGTTTCATTTAAAAAAGCATTTATGCAGGGGTTTCTGTGTAATGTATTGAACCCAAAAGCGACGCTATTCTTTCTTGCCGTATTTACCCAAGTGTTGGATATCAATTCAACGTTTGGTGAAAAACTGTGGTTTGCTTTTATTATCTGGGGATTAGCCGTTATTTACTGGCCCATTCTGGTGTTTCTTATCCAAAGTGCTCCTGTCAGAAAAGGGTTGGCGAAAGTGCAAAAATATGTCGATAGAGTACTTGGCGTGATTTTAATTGCCTTCGGAATTCGTGTTGCACTGAGCTAGTTAGCTTAATACATAAAAAAAGCAGGTTCTGAATACAGTACCTGCTTTTTGTTTTGCCTATTAATAATTAGTATTGCATCGCTTCTTGTGGTGCAACTACCATCTGACCAACTGAGCCTAGATCCGCTTTTTCCAAGTTTTGGCTATAAAATAAAAATGGAAAATGGTTGTAGGATGGTTGCATCATTTGTACTAATAATTCAGTACGGCCATTCACCCAAACGGTATCTTTCCAACCGTAATCTTCAGGTGGCGTAGGTTGCCCATTCCGATTAATAATTTTAAAGCGTACACCCTCAATATGAAATGCTTGAGGTTCATTTGTGGTGACAATCCAACGCTCCCAATTTCCTTGGCGGCTGGTAATATCCACACGACGGGTATCAATGGCTGCATTATTAATACCAAAACCATCATTAAGGTGAATGTCTCTTTGTGTAATACTGGAGGTAACTTGCGTCTTATCTTCCGTCAATTGCGTTGGCAAACCATCGGTTACCAATGACATCAAACCTGTCGCTTTAATGGTCAACACATTCGTCGAAATTAAGCTATTCGAAGGCTCAAACAATCCTTTTAATCTATCCATAAACGTAGCAGATTCGCCAGCAGTAATACTCAGTTCCTGCGTTTTAGCCATATCAATTAATACTTCACGCCTTTCACCTGGTGCAAGAGGTAACTCTTGAACATTCACTGGAACCGTTAATAACCCTTGATCCGAGGCAATCATCGCAAATGGGCGACCATCACTGATTTTCATTACATAATTACGTGAATTTGATGCATTTAATAACCTTAAGCGTACCCAGCCGCGAGATACTTCAATATAGGGGTTTTGTACACCATTGACTAATAATGTATCCCCGAGGAAACCATTTTCATTGGCTTTATATTCAGGAACACCAAAGTTATCCAATCGTTTGTCTTGAATGATCACTGGAAAATCATCTACGCCATAATGGTTAGGTAAACGAAGGTTTTTTGTAACATCATCTTCGATAATCCACATACCCAACAACCCATTATGGATTTGCTGCCCCATTTTTCCTTGCGTATTTGCATGGTACCAAAGCGTCGCCGCATTTTGGCGAATTGGGATCACTGGAGACCAATCCGCATTAGGGGAGATTAACCTTGCTGCACCACCAATTTGTGTGCCAGGTATCTGCAGCCCACTGACGGTCATTGAAACCGCTTCGGGTAAACGATTGCTGTATATTAACTTGATATCATCGCCATTTTTGACTTTCACCGTCGGGCCTGGGGAAGAACCATTTATCCCCCATACATCCGCAGAATATTTTCCATCAAAAGACCAATGAACTTTTTGTAGTGTTAAAAAAAGCGGCTGTCCAGACCGAGATTCTAACAGTGGAGGAACAGGCAATGCCGTTTCACCTTCGGCACTCGCATTAATTGGCGCATAAAACACACACAGAGCCACCCCTACCGCTACTAGGGTTTGGCATCGATTGAATGACATAAATTCTCCGCTAAACAAACATTCCAGCGCATTTTATTTTTTAATATTCGAGATTTTCAGCCTATGAATTGGCTAATTTTAGATTGGCGCTAGTAATAATACGACTTAGAGACAACAATTTGTTACTTCGCTAATTTTGTGAGCCATGATATCGCGAAAAAAGATTAAATTCTAAAAATATCTTTCTAATATATAAAAATTTAATTAATAGAATTATAAATTGTGTGGTTTATTAATTAGGGATGAATATATGGCAAAGAAATGGTTATTGGCTTGATGTTAGTTGGTATACACAGATAAAACTAAGGGCAATGGTTTCCATCGCCCTTTATATATCATCCAATTAATTTATTACGGTTTTTTAGCTTGCTTATTCATTTCTTCCACTTCTAAATCAAGCTCTTTGATTTTAGCTTCCATCAATGAATGACAATACTCCGATAACTCCCTAACTTGATCACGGCTATAGGCTGAGGTATCGATAGGCTCTAGCATCTCAATAATAACATTGCCATTGTTCCAGCGATTTAGCTTAATTTTGCCCTGTGTACTAGATACACACACGGGAACAATCGGCACTCCCGCTGCTATAGCGGCATGGAAAGCCCCCGTTTTGAATGGGAGTAAACCGCGGCCACGGCTGCGTGTTCCTTCGGGGAACATCCACACTGAAATCTTACGTTTTTTGATTTGGTTTGCCACTTGAGAGATTGTGTTATGCGCTTTCGAACGATTCGCACGATCAATCAAAATATTCCCCGTGATCCAATATAAAAAACCAAAGAAAGGGATGAACACCAAGCTCTTTTTACCAACTGTGACTGTTCTAGGCAACACACCATTCGACATCGTGACCATATCGTAGTTGTTTTGGTGGTTACCAATATAAATACTTGGACCATAGCCTTTCGCCTTTTTAGGCACGCGGTTGATAACTTTTATACCAAAAACAACGGATAAGCGCCCAAACATATGACCGAATGTCATCACGTGTTTTGGATTACGTGGGCTGAATAAGCAATAAATGCCACCGCCCACACAAACGAGGATGGTGTAGATAATAACAATAATCGCTCTAATAAGCGCTAACATACTAACCCCAAATTAGCGGAGCCTCAGCGCCCCGCGATGAATTTTAACCTTCGGTGCCAAATACAATGCCTTGATAGGGCACCCATCAAACTTATTGTTATACCTTATCTACAGGTTCGATATCGATACGCTCGATATTGTGCATTCCACGAGGCAAGGATGTCCCTTTACGGCCACGCTCCGAACGGTATTTCTGTAGATCTTCGGCTTTAAATTTCAGTTTTCGTTTACCAAAATGCAGCGTCATTGAAGCACCAACAGGTAAAAGCATCAACCATGTTAATACATCTTCACCACTTGCCGCTTGTGCGCCCGCAATATTGATAATTTTATTCCCTTTACCTTTTGAAAGCTGAGGCAAATCTGCCACAGGGAATATTAACATACGCCCTGCTTTCGTGATTGCCAATAACAAGTCTTCTTGCTCGTTATTTAGCTCAATCGGTGCCAATACTTTGGCATTTTCAGGTAATGAAATCAGTGCCTTACCAGATTTGTTTTTTGTCACTAAATCATTAAATGTGCAAATAAATCCATAACCCGCATCTGATGCCATCAAGTATTTTTGCTCTTCTGGCGCCATTAAGACGTGCTCAATCGTTGCGCCTGGTGGCAACGTTAATTTACCCGTAAGAGGCTCACCTTGGCTACGCGCAGATGGCAATTCCAGAGGATCAACCGAATAGCTACGCCCAGTGGTATCAAGGAATACTGCAGCTTGGTTTGATTTACCGCGGGCAGCACCTTTAAAACCATCACCCGCTTTATAGTTCAGGTTGGTTGGCTCAATATCATGGCCTTTCGCACTGCGCACCCAACCCATATCAGACAGCACAACTGTAATCGGCTCTGATGGCAGGATTTCATGTTCGCTCATCGCTTTCGCTTCTTCACGCTCTTGGAGTGGAGAGCGACGGTCATCACCATAAGCTTTCGCATCAGCCTGAATTTCTTTTCTAATTAACGTATTCAAACGACGCTCTGAACCTAAAATCGCTTGTAACTCATCACGCTCTTTCGCTAATTCGTCTTGTTCACCACGGATTTTCATCTCTTCCAGTTTGGCTAAATGACGTAATTTTAGCTCTAAGATAGCCTCTGCTTGTGTGTCCGAAATATTAAAGCGAGACATCAACACAGGTTTGGGCTCATCTTCAGTACGAATGATTTCAATAACTTCATCAATGTTTAGATAAGCAATTAATAAACCGTCTAAAATATGTAGGCGTCTTAAGACTTTGTCTAAACGATGGTTCAAGCGGTTACGTACAGTTTGACGACGATAAGTAATCCACTCCGTTAGTATCTCAACCAAGCCTTTCACCGCAGGGCGGTTATCTAAACCAATCATGTTGAGGTTAACGCGGTAGCTTCTTTCTAAATCCGTTGTCGCAAATAAGTGGGTCATCACTTGTTCAAGGTCAACCCGATTACTGCGTGGAACAATCACTAAACGAGTTGGATTTTCATGATCAGATTCATCACGTAAATCTTCCACCATCGGCAATTTCTTCGCACGCATTTGGCTAGCGATTTGCTCAAGAACTTTGGCTCCCGAAACCTGATGAGGTAATGCTGTAATGACCGCATTGCCATCTTCTTTTTCCCACACTGCACGCATGCGTACTGAGCCACGGCCGTTTTGATAGATTTTACGAATATCTTCACGGGAAGAGATAATTTCGGCTTCTGTTGGGAAATCTGGGCCTGGTATATACCCCATGATCTCATCAAGATTCAGGGTCGGTTTTTCCAGTAAGGCGACCAAAGCTTCCGCCACTTCACGGGCATTGTGTGGTGGAATATCCGTTGCCATCCCGACCGCAATACCCGTTGTCCCATTTAACAAAATATTGGGTAAACGTGCAGGCAACATTTTCGGCTCGTTCATCGTGCCGTCAAAGTTGGGTACCCAGTCAACAGTACCGTGACCTAACTCGCTAAGTAATACTTCTGCGTATTTAGATAAACGTGATTCCGTATAACGCATCGCGGCGAATGATTTTGGATCATCTGGAGCCCCCCAGTTTCCTTGCCCATCCACTAATGGATAGCGATAAGAAAACGGCTGCGCCATCAACACCATTGCTTCATAACACGCACTATCACCATGTGGGTGATATTTACCTAACACATCACCGACGGTTCTCGCCGATTTTTTGTATTTTGCACTATTACTGAGGCCAAGTTCCGACATCGCATACACAATACGACGCTGAACAGGTTTTAACCCATCACCAATAAATGGCAACGCCCTATCCATAATGACGTACATCGAATAGTTTAGGTAGGCTCTTTCAGTAAAAGCATGAAGCGGTAAACGCTCCACACCATCATGAGTAATTTCACTCATTCAATTCGTTCCTTACTCTTTTTATCGCAGGATGTTAGACATCAATTTCAGCCATATCGCCTTTTTCTTGCAGCCAATTACGGCGATCTTCTGAACGTTTTTTTGCCAAAAGCATGTCCATAACTGCAAGGGTTTCTTGGTAGTTTTCATCATCGATGATCAACTGAACAAGGCGACGAGTATTGGGATCCAACGTGGTTTCACGCAATTGCAGTGGGTTCATTTCCCCCAGCCCTTTAAAGCGCTGAACGTTTGGTTTCCCACGTTTACGGCTTAACCTGTCGAGAACCGCATTTTTTTCGCTTTCGTCTAATGCGTAAAAGGTTTCTTTGCCTAAATCGATACGATACAACGGCGGCATTGCCATATACACATGCCCCGCTTTCACTAACGTTGGGAAATGGCGTACAAATAACGCACACAATAATGTGGCGATATGCAAACCATCCGAGTCCGCATCCGCAAGGATACACACTTTGCCATAGCGTAGCTGACTTAAATCTTCACTGTCAGGGTCGATACCAATCGCCACCGAAATATCATGAACTTCCTGTGAAGCTAGTACTTCATCAGAAGAGACTTCCCATGTATTCAGTATCTTACCGCGAAGTGGCATAATCGCTTGATATTCACGATCACGGGCTTGCTTCGCTGAGCCCCCTGCCGAATCCCCCTCAACAAGGAACAACTCTGTCATACTTAAATCTTGCGAGCTACAATCCGCCAGCTTACCTGGTAATGCAGGGCCGCTTGTCAGCTTTTTACGCACCACTTTTTTCGCAGCACGCATCCGACGTTGGGCGCTTGAAATCGCCATTTCTGCAAGTTGCTCGGCAATTTGCACATTTTGGTTTAACCACAGACTAAAGGCGTCTTTGACCACCCCAGAAACAAAAGCAGCACATTGGCGTGAAGACAAACGCTCTTTGGTTTGCCCCGCAAATTGTGGGTCTTGCATCTTAACTGAAAGCACATAAGTACAGCGCTCCCAGATATCATCCGCAGATAATTTTATACCACGAGGCAGGATATTACGGAATTCACAGAATTCACGCATCGCATCAAGCAAGCCTTGGCGCAACCCATTTACGTGAGTACCGCCTTGTGCTGTTGGAATCAAGTTCACGTAGCTTTCAGTGAGTAGCTCACCACCTTCTGGTAGCCATAATAGTGCCCATTGCGCCGCTTCCGTTTCACTGGAAAACTCGCCAGTAAAGGGTTTTTCTGGCAAGGTTTCTAAGCCATCAACGGATTCCATCAAATAATCCGTTAACCCATCACTGTAGCACCAGCTTTGCTCTGTATTATTGAGCTGATCCTTAAACGTGATTTTCACGCCAGGGCATAAAACCGCTTTGGCTTTTAAGTTATGAGTTAGACGAGAAACTGAAAATTTCGGGCTATCAAAATAGCTTCCATCAGGCCAAAAATGCACGCTGGTACCTGTATTACGCTTCCCACAAGTACCAATTACATGCAAATCTTCGACTTTATCACCATTTTCAAAGGCGATTTGGTAAACTTGGCTATCACGGCGCACAGTCACTTCAATACGTTTTGATAACGCATTGACGACGGAAATACCCACACCATGCAAACCACCTGAAAATTGGTAGTTTTTATTAGAGAATTTTCCTCCTGCGTGCAACTGACCTAAAATCAATTCAACTGCGGAGACTTTCATTTCTGGGTGAATGTCGACTGGCATTCCGCGCCCGTCATCAATCACTTCAAGGGATTGATCTGCGTATAAAATAACTTCAATGTGCCCCGCGTGCCCAGCAAGCGCTTCGTCGACACTATTATCAATTACTTCTTGAGCCAAATGGTTCGGCCGCGAGGTATCAGTATACATCCCCGGACGACGGCGAACAGGCTCCAAACCACTGAGGACTTCAATAGCCTCTGCGTTATAACTAGATTGAGTCATGTTGTCATTCTGCGGTAATTGGTGGTTAATTGAACTATTCAATCAGTGAGTTACTGGTGATAATAACAGTGTTCATGCGTTTTAGCACTATTTCTCTACTAATTGAAGAAAATGGACAATTTGAGAAAAGTAAGCGTCAAAACCAGTAAAGGCATGATTACCGTCAGGTTCCACAGTCTGTTTACACTTTGAAAGATAGGTAACAGCTTCGTGATAATCAAGTACTTCGTCACCCATTTGTTGTAACAGCCAAATTCGATGAGATGCAGAAAGCTGTTCAATATGCAGTGATTTTAGCTCGCCAATATGTTTTGGTTCCAGAACATATTGTTCATGAGTATAGGGATTAATATTGACACCCAAATAGTCTTTCAGCAAGTCAAACGGGCGTACAGCAGGGTTGACTACCACTGCGGGAAGGTGATAACGCTCTGAAAACCAAATTGAAAAATAACCGCCAAGCGATGAGCCAACTAAACCAATGCGCTCATGACGATGCTGTTGAATAATCTCATCCAACATCGCTTCGGCTTGCGCAGGGAAATTGGGTAATTGAGGAACAATCATATCAATGTGTGGATAATTGACCTCAATCCATTGTTTTAAGTGAGTCGCTTTTGCCGATAAAGGCGAGCTATTAAAGCCATGAATGTAAAGTAACGTGGCCATAGTGAATTAATAACCGTCTGAGTCTAGATCAGGGCTAAACTCACGTGTCTCTAAGCGATGCACCGTTGTCGTAATATGCCTTTGCCCTTTTTCGTTCACGCTTAATTCAAGGTATCGCCAACCAGGCGCAACAGTATCTAATGCAAAGTTCGTACAGTGCGGCTTAAATTGCACGCAAGTCGATGGGGTCGCTAATAAACGAATTCCATGCCAATTTTCATCCATTTCCTGATGAATGTGCCCGCAAAGCATCGCTTTCACGTTCGGATAATTTTTTAAATAATCCGCTAAGATATGTGAGTTTCTTAAACTGTGCTGATCAAGCCATGTACAGCCCGATGGCAGAGGGTGATGATGCAGCATCACTAATGTAGTGCGTTGTGGTTCCGCATCTAAACTCACTTTCATCCATTCCAATTGCTGCTCAGAAAGCTCTCCGTGAGGGACGTCTTGCAATTGGCTGTCCAGCATAAGAATTTGCCACTCGTCACCAATCAAGATTTGCTTCGCACTCGAAATCCCAGCCACTCGCAGGCTTTCGACCATTGCAGGAGGATAATCGTGATTTCCAGGGAGCCAAACACAAGGTGCAGGAATACGTTCGATGCCTTTTGCAAAGTGTTGATAAGCTTTTGGTGATTGGTCTTGAACCAAATCCCCTGTCGCAACGATCAAGTCAATTGGGAGATTTTGTGCTGCGATAGCATCAAGTACCGCCTGATAGCTTCGATACGTATTTACACCTAAAAGGGTATTTTCTGTATCAGCAAACAGATGCGTATCAGTAACCTGTAAAATTCTCACTACATTAGAGTGCTTTGCAGTCACTTCAAGCTGGCTATCCAAAAGTCTTCCTTTTCCATAAATATTGTTTATGCCTAATCTATTCTATTCATTACAACTATACAAAAACTCAACACACTTGCAATTCACCTATCTAACTTATGAATTCTTTTCATAACACCCTAAAACAACACGCTGAATTACGCTAAATAATTCAAATTACAAGAAGGCGGCAATCGGAGCTATCCCAAGGAGCATACATAAGTATGTGACTTGGGTTGCACAGTGCAGCCAACACACTTGCAGCTTGCTGTAAAACCTAACTTATTACACGTATTGAACAACTACGCGCCCTAGCAATGCACTGAATTACTCTAAATAATTCGAGTTGCAAGAAGGCGGCAAGCTAAGCAAGCCCAAGGAGCATACAATTAAGTATGTGACTTGGATTGCGCAGTGTAGCCAACACACTTGCAGCTTGAAGTATGACGAGTAATTGAAGTATGACGAGTAATTAGTTAAATATCTGCTAATCAGCACACACTTCACTAGATTAATTGTTCTTTAAGATAGTTTCATCCATTTTTCATTAAGTTTTTGATAGTTGAGCTGTAGCCACTGAATGGCAATGACTGTTGCTGCATTATCAATTGTGCCATTTTCTACCCACTGGTATGCCTTTTCTCTACTAATAACGTGAACTTTGATATCTTCGTTTTCTGAGGCTAAACCGTGGATACCTTCAGCTTGAGTGCTATCGACTTCGCCAACAAATACGTGCATGCGCTCTGTTGTCCCGCCAGGGCTTGAAAGGTAGCTGAGCGCTTTTTCCGCATGGCGGATCTCAAGGCCCGCTTCTTCTATTGCTTCACGGCGAATGACCTCTTCTGGGGATTCATTTTCTTCAATCATCCCTGCTACGGCCTCGAGCAACCACGGCGTTTCGCTGGTTTCTATTGCTGGAAAGCGAATTTGTTCAATTAGCACAACATTATCGGTTTGCGGATCATAGGGTAAAACAACACCCGCGTGACCACGTTCAAAAACTTCACGGCAAATTTCGTTACTCCATCCACCAGCAAACAATTTGTGGCGAAATCGGTATTCCATCATTTGAAAAAAACCGTTAAATAATTTACGCTTGGATATAATTTCAACATCATTTTTGCCATATTTAATTGGCTGTTCTATTTTATTTGTCATTGCATTCTCCAAACCCACTGATTTCCATCTTAAGGAAATAATTGTGGATTAAAACTGTTTTTAAGGTTTTTTAACCTCAGATGAGGTAATGTTTAATAAAATTGAGACAAAATGGCACAAAAGGCTACCGTGAATTCAAACGAACCTCTGCTACAATAAGCGCCATTATTCAAATCTAAGAGCAACATAGGGTCTGTTTTTTTATGATTGTCTCTAAAACGCATATTTTTATATCAAAGGCCTCAATTAGGCATGGTACGTTTTAGGCAACAGGCTCAACTTAATTTGCTGTTTAATCAAGGAATCAAAATGAAGAAACTGCTTCCCCTTTTAATTGCGATGAGTTTTGTGGGTCTCAGTACCAATAGCTACGCAGACGATTTACTGCAGGTTTACCAAAAATCGAAAGAAAGTAACCCTGAGTTAAGAAAATCATTAGCTGAGCGTAATCAAGCTTTTGAAAAAATTAATGAAGCTCGCAGCCCATTATTACCTCAATTAGGTTTAGGCGCAGGGGCAAGTTACGGTAGTGGTTACCGCGATGCGAATAACACCGAAAGTACCGGTTTAAATGCATCACTGAAATTAACGCAAACTGTTTTTGACATGTCGAAATGGCGTCAACTGACGATTCAAGAAAAAACGGCTGGGATTTCTGATGTCACTTACCAGACTAGCCAGCAACAATTAATTTTAGATACCGCAACTGCTTACTTTAACGTTTTAAAAGCAATTGACGCGCTATCTTATATTGAAGCCAATAAAGAAGCGGTTTACCGCCAATTAGACCAAGTTACTCAACGTTTTAACGTTGGCCTTGTGGCGATTACTGACGTGCAAAACGCCCGTGCAAACTACGATAGCGTTATCGCACAAGAAGTTGCAGGTCGTAACGACTTAGAAAATGCGATTGAAAAACTGCGTCAAGTCAGCGGTGTATACTATAACCAACTGGCATCTTTAAATATCGAGCGCTTTAAAACCACTGAGTTGGGCGACATCAACGCTATCTTAAAAGAAGCAGAAGAGCGCAACCTTAGCTTATTAAGTGCACGTTTGGCTCAAGACGTTTCTCGTGAAAATATCCGTTTAGCAGAAACAGGCCATATGCCAACGGTGAGTCTTGATGCATCAACCGCAGTAACCAATACCTATAACCATGGTAGTGGTTACAACAATAGCTTAACAGGTAAAGGTGCAAGCAACAGTTATAATGGGCAAAACAGCATTGGCTTAAACTTAAGCATTCCTTTATACACGGGTGGTGCAACGAGTTCACAAGTTGAACAAGCACAATACGGTTTCCAAGGTGCGAGTGAGCAACTGGAAAGTGTTTACCGTAACGTGGTTCAGTTAGTTCGTTCATCATTTAATAACGTCTCTTCATCTATCAGTAGCATCAATGCATACAAACAAGTGGTTGTGTCTGCACAAAGCTCATTAGATGCGATGGAAGCAGGTTACCAAGTGGGTACACGTACAATTGTTGACGTATTAACATCAACAACTGCGCTGTACCAAGCGAAGCAAAATCTGTCTAACGCACGTTATGACTATATGATTAACCAACTGAATATTGAATTTGCTCGCGGCACATTAAACGAAGATGACATTGCACGCTTAAATGCTAACTTAGGTAAAGAAATTTCCACTGAGCCAAGCAGCATTATCCGTAATACCAATGCCCCTAAAATTAAATAATTTGATCGTTTAGTTTTAGATAAATAGAATGACCCGCTGTTTTGGCGGGTTATTTTTTATCAAAGCATAAAGAAAACCCTCTAAATCACTCGTTTTACTTCAATTGAATCAGTTAAAACAGTTTTCCCTTCCCTCACTTATAAAATTCAGTTAATTCTCACTTTAGTTATTATTAAATAGCTCAAAAAACAAGCTTAAATTAATTCATTGATATTCAATGGAAATACTCCATTTCTTTTTCAGTTTTAATCAACCTTTCCTCAAAAAAGAGAAGAAAGTTACAAAAATGATAATTTCAATCTATTTCCTCTATATTTCTGCTTTAATTTTCAGCGTTTATCCCCTATCCTAGAGGTAACTTATAAAACATCTTACTTAAATTTTATTCAGGGTAATTACCATGACCATGAAGCGTACTAAAGATATTAATCAAAACGCCTTCCGCAAGTCTTGGCGTTCATACCGTTTAGCGCCTGTTGCTGTTGCTGTCAGTGCCGTATTTATGCTTTCTGCCTGTGAAGAAAGCGATGAAACGGTATCTCTGTATACCAATGCACAAGATTGTAGCCAAGCGAACCCATCTCAAGCAGAACAGTGCACATTGGCTTATAACAATGCATTACAAGAAGCGGCAAAAACTGCACCTAAATATGCAACACAAGCTGACTGTATTGCTGAATTTGGTGAGTCTATGTGTACTCAAGCCCCTGCCCAAGCAGGTCTTGCAGGTACAAGTTCAACCAATGGCGAGCAAACTGCACAAGCACAAAGCAGCGGCGGCAGCATGTGGATGCCATTAATGATGGGTTATATGATGGGTCGTATGATGGGCGGTAGCGCAGCATCTCAGCCGTTGTTTAGCTCGAAAAACCCAGCAAGTCCTGCAAACGGCAAATTTGTCGATGCATCAGGTAAAAGCTATGGCCCTGCGGTTGCAGGTGGTCGTTCAATGAGCGTACCAAAAACCGCAATGGCACCAAAGCCACCGACCACATCAACCGTCACTCGTGGTGGTTTTGGTGACACTGTTAATAAACAAGCGATGGCACAACGTTCGTCTTCATCTGCAAAATCAACTTCTTCTTCCCGCTCAATGGGTGGTTGATCAGTAATGAAACGAGTTCCCATTGTTGAGCGCCCAAATTGGCGCGAAAAAGCCTCCGAGTTTGGTTTTGAATTTCACACCATGTACGGCGAGCCGTACTGGTCTGAAGATGCGTATTATCAATTCACTATGGCACAGATCGAAGAGATTGAAGATGCAACCGCTGAACTGCATCAAATGTGCCTAAAAGTGGTTGAGCGTGTTATTGAAAGTGATGAATTACTCGCACGTTTTCAAATTCCTAAGCACTGCTGGGAATTTGTTCGTAGTTCTTGGAAAAGTGAGCAGCCTTCACTGTATTCAAGGCTTGATCTTGCCTACGACGGAGTTAATCCTCCTAAGTTACTGGAAAATAACGCAGACACGCCAACGTCTTTATATGAATCTGCATTCTTCCAATGGATCTGGTTAGAAGATCAAATTGAAGCCGGTAAGCTGCCTGAAAATGCGGATCAATTTAACAGCATTCAAGAACAGTTGATCGAGCGTTTTACTCAGCTTAAAGATCAACACGGTTTCCGTTTGCTGCATATGTCTTGCTGTCGTGATACAGAAGAAGACCGTGGCACAGTACAATATTTACAAGACTGTGCCAACGAAGCGGGGGTTGCTACCGAGTTCTTATATATCGATGAAATCGGTTTAGGTGAAAGAGGCGAATTCACTGATACGCAAGATCAGGTTATCAGTAATCTGTTTAAGCTGTATCCATGGGAATTTATGCTGCGTGAAATTTTTTCTACCAAACTGCAAGATGCTGGTGTTCGCTGGTTAGAGCCTGCATGGAAGAGCATTATTTCAAACAAAGCATTGCTGCCGATGTTATGGGAAATGTTCCCAGATCATCCTAACCTACTCCCAGCCTATTTTGCGGATGGTAAAACGCAGCCAGAGCTCGATAAGTACGTGATTAAACCACTATTTTCCCGTGAAGGTGCTAATATCCGTATTATTGAAAATGGCAAAGAAATTGCCGCTGCGGATGGCCCATATGGTGAAGAAGGGATGATTATTCAACAATTCCACCCATTACCGAAATTTGAAGGTAGCTATACCTTAGTCGGGAGTTGGTTGGTAAATGATCAACCTGCTGGAATTTGTATTCGTGAAGATAAAGAGCTGATCACCCAAGATCTGTCCCGCTTTTATCCACATACGATCATAGACTGATCAATAGCTAGATCACAAAAGCCCAAGCAATTGATTTTGTTTGGGCTTTTTTATGTCTTAAAAAAATATGACAACCTAAAATATCCGTACGGTTGG
>NZ_JAMPNZ010000043.1:0-23908 GCF_028479625.1 Providencia sp. PROV197 | reverse complement strand
TCACCGTTTCTTACCCTACGGGTTGAACCTGCGACCATTTTGTAAAACTCAATCAATCTACCGACTGAGCTAACGGTTCACCTAAAACTAAATTTCTTACTGTTTTGCGAGATTTTCGGTTAACCGTATTCTCGTATCAACGGCGGCTTATATTACTGATTTCTGACGAGGGTGCAATGATTTTTTTGCATAAAAAGATTGAATGCACATTTATCATACTGATAACCCCGAAATATTCGGTAATATGGCTTCGGGGTTAGGAATTAAAGTGCGCTTAGCTTTTTTTCAGCTAATTTAGAGCCCGCACTGTTTGGATATTGTTTCAACACCTGCTGGTAAACAGCTTTCGCTTTATCTTTTTGTCCCTTGTCTTGCATGATCAGCCCAACTTTATATAGAGCTTCACTGCTTTTTTGGGATTTTGGATATTGCTTCACTACCGTGGCAAAGTAGAATGCAGCGTCGTCCTTGCTACCTTTATTGTAGTTTAACTGCCCCAACCAATAGTTGGCGTTAGATTGATATCCTGACTTAGGATAGGCTTTAACAAAGCCTTGTAATGCACCGATAGCATCATCAATTTGAGCTTTTGACTTGCTTTCCATTGCGAGCTTAACCGCAGCATTGTAATCATCTTTCTCATTTCCACCTGTGTTAGCAGCTGCCGCTGGTGTATTTGAGGAAGATGATGTATTTGCTGAACTTGTATCAGGCGCATCACCTGAGTTAGCTGAATTGCCGCCACCCGCATTGTCTAATTGCATGTACAAATCTTTTTGGCGCTCGATGACTTGATTCAATTTGTATTCACTTTCTTGAATCTGACCACGTAACATATCGATATCACGTTGGTTATCAGCGAGTTGTTGTTGAATTTGATACAGAATTTGACCTTGAGAAGAAACTGCAGTCTCAAGTTGGGATAGACGGTCACCTGGAGAACCAGATCCGACATTGTTGATTGGCGCTTGGGCAATAGCGGCCCAAGGGGCCGCTACGCCAACCAATAACGACAGACCGACTAGTAAATGTCTGAAGTTACTGTTCATAATAGATAATTTCGCTTATCTATTAGTATGCAATGACTGCACGACGGTTTTTCGCGTAGTCTGCTTCAGTATGACCTAACACAGCTGGTTTTTCTTTACCGTAAGAAACCAGTGAAACTTGGTCACCAGAAACACCTTTGCTTTGCAGGTACATTTTAACTGCATTAGCACGACGCTCGCCCAGTGCGATGTTGTATTCTGGAGTACCACGCTCATCCGCATGACCTTCAACAACAACACGTACAGATGGGTTGCTACGCAGGAATGCTGCGTGTGCATCTAACATATCAGCGTATTCTGGAGATACGTTGTATTTGTCAAAGCCAAAGTAAACAGTGTTGTTTTGTTGCAGCTGTTCCATTTGCTGACGTGCCAGCTCTTCCGCAGACAGACCAGTGTTAGTTTGGTTAGTAGAAGTATCTACGCCATCTTGGTCATTGTTTTTGTTAGAGCTACAAGCTGCGACTGCCATGATTGGTAACGCGATCATCAGCCCTTTAAGCACTTTATTCAGTTGCATCGTTTTGATCCTTAATATTTTTTGCCACACATTATTATTATGCATCACAGATACGGAGACCAGGCAGGGAATTTAACCTGTCCATCGGTCGCCGGAAGACGCGCTTTGAAACGCCCGTCGGTCGAAACTAGCTGCAATATAGTCCCCAAGCCTTGAGAGGAGCTATAAATTACCATAGTGCCGTTAGGTGCGATACTCGGCGTTTCATCTAGGAACGTTTTCGTTAAAAATTCAACGTTATTCGTTGCCAGATCTTGTTTGGCGACATGTTGCTGACCGCCGCCGGAGCTGACCATCACTAAGAAAGTACCATCCGGGCTAACGTCAGCGTCCTGATTTTGTGTTCCTTCCCAAGATACACGTGTCGGGCTGCCACCATTAATATTCATTTTATAAATCTGCGGACGTCCAGCCTGATCTGAAGTATAGACCAAAGTTTGGCTATCTGGCATCCAACTTGGCTCAGTATTATTACTGCGACCATCGGTTACCTGACGAATTTGCCCACTTGCTAAATCCATAACATATAAATTCAGGCTGCCTGTTTTAGACAGTGCAAATGCCAATTTTGTCCCATCAGGAGAGAATGCAGGTGCCCCATTATGACGTGGGAAAGATGCAACCTGACGAACCGCCCCTGAAGACAAGGTTTGAATGACAAGTGCTGAACTACCGCTTTCAAAAGTTACATACGCCAGTTTCTCACCATCTGGTGACCAAGCTGGCGACATTAAAGGTTCTGGTGAACGGTGAACCGTGAATTGGTTAAAACCGTCATAATCAGAAACTCGTAATTCATATGGATACTGACCGCCTTTGTTCACAACAACATATGCAATGCGTGTACGGAATGCACCACGAATGCCTGTCAGTTTTTCAAAGACTTCATCACTTGCAGTGTGCGCCGCATAGCGTAACCACTCTTTAGTGACTTTAAATTGATTTTGAGATAATACAGCACCTGGGTTAGCGGCAACATCCACTAACTGATAGCTAACCACAAAACTACCATCTGCTGCTGGCTGTACTTGACCCACAACCACTGCATTAATGCCTAATGCAGTCCATGCATCAGGAATGACTTCCGATGCAGTGCCAGGTTGTTGAGGCATACGACTTGGCTCAATCGGGTTAAATTTCCCGCTATTACGTAAATCAGCACCTACGATTTGGCCAACTTCTTGTGGTGGCGCACCCGCACCAGACCATTTAAAAGGTACCACACCAATTGGTTGAGCTGAGTTTACACCTTCAGTGATCTCAATACGTATTTCAGCCTGAGCCACTGTCGCCCATAGCATTAGGAACCCTAAAACTACTTTAAAAGCCTGCTTCATTCTTATCTCCCTTATTGCGTATTATTTACCACCGCAATAATTCGCTGAATTTTAACAAAGGTATAATAACAAAACTAGATACCACGCAAACTATTTATGCTATTGCCATAAAATTTTCAATACAGATAGCTCTGAGTTATTGAAAATCAAGGTTTAAACACAACAGTGCTACCTGCTTTATTAAATGTATCATAGACCTCACGGCTAGGTGGTTTTGGCATTGTCGCAAGTTTCGCTGCTCTAATTGCCGCATCACATAACGCTGCATCATTGGTCGGGCTATTCTTTGGCGTAATACTCACCAATAATCCATCTGGAGCAAGTTTCAATTGTAGCTCACAGGTCCGCCCACGAAACGTATCCGAATCATAGAACTTGCTTTGAATCGCCGCTTTGACTTTCCCTGCATAACTGTCTACATCTGCATTAGAGGCCCCAGATTTTTTACCACCACCACTTCCTGCAGCAGCTTGGCCACCTTTTTTGCTTGGACCTGATGCGGTTAAATCACCGAGTAAATCATCAACTGAAGCGGCATTTTTGGCAGCTTCCGCTTTGGCTTTCGCGGCTTTTGCTTTGGCTTCTTTGTCTGCTTTTTCTTTCGCTTCTTTATCTGCCTTGGCTTTAGCTTCTTTATCGGCTTTTACTTTGGCCTCTTTTTCGGCTTTTTCTTTGGCTTCTTTTTCAGCTTTTTCTTTGGCTTCTTTTTCGGCTTTAGCTTTAGCGGCTTCGGCTTCTTTTTGCGCTTGAGCTTCGGCTTTGGCTTTTTCTGCCGCTTGCTCTTTAATTAACTTTTCTTTCTCTGCTTTTGCTTTTGCAGCCGCTTCTTCCGCAATTTTCTGCTCTTCCTTCGCTTTCTTCGCGGCATCTAACGCTTTTTTCTGTTGTTCCTCAGCTTGTTTTTGTTGCTCAGCTGTATCACGTTCAGTTTTAATCCGCTCTTCTTCCAGTTTTTGAAGGCGTTTTTGTTCCTTCTCTTGCTGTTCTCTTAGCTCAGCGTCTTGTTTCTGCTCTTGTTCTTTGCGCTCTTTAGCCGCTTGTCTTGCCATGTTTTGTTGTTTTTGCATTTCTTCATACTGCTCAACAACCACGCCAGGGTCGACCATCACCGCATCGATGACAGTCCCTTCTTCTCCGCCACCACCAAGTTTGACGACGGAAACTAAAGAGCCTATAACGATCAAACCAATCAACAGGACGTGCAGAACCACTGACATCACAAGTGACCGGTTTAAGTTATCTTTTTTCTCTTTTGTCTTTCCCACTCTGGTATCCAAAAAAAGATGTGTGACTTATTCAAACCACAACAACCCAGCCTAGATAGGCTGAGTCATCAAGCCGACAGATTTAATCCCTGCGCTGTGCAAAATGTTCAATGCTTTAATCACTTCTTCATAAGGCACTTCTTTTGCCCCCCCAATTAAGAAAATCGCTTTGGGATTTTTCGCTAATTGAGCTTTAGCTTCAGCTGCAATCTGTTCTGGTGGAAGCAATTCTAACACCTCGCCATCAAGGCGCATATTGTATTGCCCCACTCCCGATACTTCTAAAATAATCGGTGGGTTATCACTTGATGATACGGTTTGTGTATCAGTTGCATCCGGCAATTCAACTTCCACGCTTTGAGAAATAATGGGTGCAGTTGCCATAAAGATCAGCAAAAGTACCAATAATACATCCAGCAATGGAACAATGTTAATTTCGGATTTCAGCTCACGTCTGCGACTTGTGCGCGCCATTCGCTTATCTCCCCGTATTATTTCTTATCAGCAGAGAAGGCTTGACGATGCAAGATGGCTAAAAATTCTTCCATAAAGTTATCGTAGCTTTGTTCTAACTTGTTGACACGCTGGTTTAAACGGTTATACGCCATAACCGCTGGAATTGCGGCAAACAGACCAATTGCTGTCGCGATCAGTGCTTCTGCAATACCAGGTGCAACCATTTGCAATGTCGCTTGTTTAACCGCACCTAATGCAATAAATGCGTGCATGATCCCCCAAACCGTACCAAATAAACCAATATACGGGCTAATTGACCCGACGGTACCTAAGAATGGGATATGTGCCTCTACGGATTCTAATTCACGATTCATTGAAATACGCATTGCACGGGAAGCCCCTGTAACCACGGCATCAGGTGCATGAATATTCGCTTGATGTAAACGAACAAACTCTTTAAAACCTGAGTGGAAAATTTGTTCTGCGCCACTGAGTTCATCACGACGCGCTTGGCTTTCTTTATATAAGCGCGATAGCTCGATTCCTGACCAGAACTTATCCTCGAATGCCTCTGCTTCACGGCTAGCGGCATTTAAAATTTTGGTTCTTTGAATGATGATCGCCCATGATGCAATAGAAAAACCGATCAAAACGAACATAATAAGCTGAACCAAAAGGCTCGCTTTTAGGAATAAATCCAGGATATTCATGTCAGTCACTGTTTAAACTCCGCGACAATAGACTTAGGAAGCGCTGTAGGCTTCATTTTTGATGTGTCCACACAAGCAATTAGGGCATTAGCCCCACAAAGCAGGTTACCTTGCGAATCAACTAACCTTTGATGAAAGGTTAATGAGGCGCGTTTCATTTCAACGATTTGCGTCTCAACTTCCAACATATCATCCAACCGAGCGCCCTTCACAAAATCAATTGTCATGCTACGCACAACAAAGCCAAGGTTCTCAGCAAGCATACTTTGCTGATTGATCCCTTTATTTCGCAACATTTCTGTTCTAGCCCGCTCAAAAAAAGCTAAATAGCGCGCGTGATAAACCACACCGCCCGCATCTGTATCTTCATAATACACGCGAACAGGCCAGCGAAATAACATATCAACCACTCCGTCTTAGGTTAAATTCATTAACGGTGCCACTATACGCAAGACAGTGTCAGTTTGGAATCACTTTGAAAGTAAAGATATCAAAAATAATTATGGGTCCATTGACCCACAATTAGCAATTAGAATTATCTAAAGACTTGAAAAAGTCCCCAGATAAGAATGATGGCAGCTGGCAATGGGTGAAAAACGGCACGAAAGATAACTTTTTGAGGTTTAAAACCCACCCCAAAAATCATCGCTGTACAGGTTGCCCAAATTAATAACAAGCCTTGCCATATTTGGAAAGAACTGGTTTTGGCTGCGAACATAGTTGGATCCCACATTACCGCACCAGCTGTCACTAAAGCTAAAATAAGGATAAGGGCCCTTATCGGCCCCTTATCCAATAGCTGATAGGTTTTATCCACCAGCATTTACTTACTCACCATCTTTAGCGGCTTTAGAGTCTTCAGAGTGCTCTAACGCTAATGCTGCAATCACTGCAAAACTACAAGCTAACAGCGTGCCGAGGATCCAGGCGAAATACCACATAGTTATGCTCCTTAATACAGTGAGTGCTTGTTGCCTTCGATGAAGTTTTTGTCCAGACGACCAAACATTTTGTAGTAACACCATGCGGTGTATGCCAGTACGATTGGAACAAAGATAATAGCAACCACAGTCATCACTTGCAGAGTAAACAAGCTAGAAGTCGCATCCCACATGGTCAAGCTTGCATTTGGCATGATGCTTGAAGGCATGATGAATGGGAACATTGCTACACCACAAGTTAAAATGATACACGCGATTGTTAATGAAGAGCTGACAAACGCCCAACCATTTTTGTCTGCTTTACTAAACAGCATGGTTAATAATGGCAGTGCTAGACCCAGTGCAGGCAGAGCCCACAGGATTGGGTAGGTGTTGAAGTTAGTCAACCAAGCACCTGAAACAATCTCTACTGTTTTATTCAGTGGGTTTGACACTGCATGGTGATCAATCGCTGAAGTGATAACATAGCCATCGATTCCCATTACCAGCCAAACACCCGCACCTGCAAACGCTAACAGTGTAACTAGTGCACAAATATACGTTGTTTTACGCACACGGAGATACAGCTCGCCAGTCGTACGCATTTGCAGATAAGTTGCACCTTGGGTAACAATCATCATTAAACCAACCACACCGGCTAACAGACCATATGGGTTCAGCAGACCAAACAGGTTACCAGTATAAGTCAGGTACTGTTGGTTATCGATTTGCAGTGGAACACCCAGTAACAGGTTACCAAACGCAACACCGATAACTAATGGTGGAACGAAACCACCAATAAACAGACCCCAGTCCCACATGTTACGCCATTTTGGGTTCTCCAGTTTTGAACGGTAGTCGAAACCAACCGGACGGAAGAACAATGCCGCTAAGACCAAAATCATGGCGATATAGAAACCAGAGAATGATGCAGCATAGACTTGTGGCCATGCAGCAAACATCGCACCACCAGCTGTGATTAACCAAACTTGGTTACCATCCCAGTGCGGCGCAACGGCATTAATCATGATACGGCGTTCAGTATCTGTTTTACCTAAGATAGGTAATAAGAAGCCAACGCCCATGTCAAAGCCATCCGTGACAGCAAATCCAATCAGTAATACACCGATAAGGATCCACCACACAAACCGAAGAACTTCATAATCAAACATAAGTGGCTCCTATTTACTGAACGTCGTGTGCAGAAGTGTTTTTCTGTTCAAAGTGATAACGACCGGTTTTTAGGCTGCTAGGCCCTTTACGAGCGAATTTGAACATTAAGAACATTTCAGCAATTAAGAACAGTGTGTACAGACCACAGATCAGTACCATAGAGAAGATCAGGTCATGAGTTGTCAAATTAGAGTGTGCGACCGAAACAGGTAACACTTCACCAATTGCCCATGGCTGACGACCATATTCTGCAACGAACCAACCCGCTTCAATTGCAATCCATGGTAATGGGATACCAATCAAGGCGATACGTAACAGCAGTTTGCTTTGACCAATACGGTTACGAACGACTGACAGGAATGCCCAGCTAATGATTAACAGTAACAGGAAGCCGACACCAACCATGATACGGAATGCCCAGAACAGAGGACCGACGTTCGGAATACTGTCTTTAACCGCTTTTTGAATCTGCGCTTCTGTTGCATCAACAACATTTGGTGCATATTGTTTTAACAGAAGACCGTAACCCAGATCTTTTTTGCTTGCTTCGAATGCTGCACGCAAATCAGGATCTTTGTTACCCGCTAAAAGCTCTTGTAACTGACCATATGCAACCATACCGTTACGGATACGAACTTCATGCTGTTTCATCAGGTCTTTCAGACCTAATACAGGCGTATCAATAGAACGAGTTGCAATGATACCCATCGCCCAAGGAATCGAGATAGCAAATTTGTTTTCTTGCTTCTCAGTATCTGGCCAAGCGATTAAGTTAAACGCAGCTGGTGGAGCATGGGTTTCCCACTCGGCTTCAACAGCAGCTAATTTGGTTTTTTGAACGTCACCCATTTCGTAACCTGATTCATCACCAAGAACGATAACAGACAGAACGGCAGCAATACCAAAACTTGCAGCAATTGCAAAAGAACGTTTAGCAAAAGCAACATCACGACCTTTAAGCAGGTAGTAAGAGCTAATACCAAGGATAAACATTGCACCGGTACAATAACCCGCAGCAACTGTGTGGACAAACTTAACCTGCGCAACTGGGTTTAAGACTAGCTCAGAGAAGCTAACCATTTCCATACGCATTGTTTCGAAGTTGAAATCAGCAGCGATTGGGTTTTGCATCCAACCATTCGCAACCAAGATCCACAAAGCAGAGAAGTTAGAACCTAAAGCAACTAACCATGTTACAGCTAGATGTTGTTTTTTGCTTAAACGATCCCAACCAAAGAAGAATAAACCGACAAACGTTGATTCTAGGAAGAACGCCATCAGACCTTCGATTGCAAGAGGTGCACCGAAGATATCTCCAACATAGTGCGCGTAGTAAGACCAGTTAGTACCAAATTGGAACTCCATGGTCAGACCCGTTGCAACACCCAGAGCAAAGTTAATACCAAATAACTTACCCCAGAACTTAGTCATATCTTTATAAATTTGCTTGCCAGACAGCACATATACCGTTTCCATGATCGCAAGCAAAAACGCCATACCGAGCGTTAATGGTACGAACAGGAAGTGATACATCGCAGTTAAGGCAAACTGTAATCGTGACAGTTCGACAATATCAAACATCTTGACTCCTTGCTCCTAGCAGGAAGACACCGACTTGCGGCAACCCAGCTTCCAAATTATGTTTTTAGAAAGCCTCTTAACTACCAGCAAAAAATGCCTCAAAACAACAAATAATTAACAAAATTAAAAGAACGAACGTTACTATAATAATAGTACGCCTATCTTCACACACAATAAACTTCTTTTACGTGACTCAGATTTGAATTCTGAATTTACATCAATAATTATACTCTTTAATAGAAAACCGAGTATTTGATCGAGCACCAATTTAAGCAATTTAACAGAATAAAGCTAGTTCCAATGAATTGATTTACGTCAATTTTTTTCACCTTGTTAATTGTTCTGAGTCTCAGTCAATTAATAGTTATTTACTTGTTAATGCACTGTTATTGGTATTGATATAAATGTACTTAATTTTCCCAAAGATTAACAAAAAAATATAATCTTTGTATTAAGGTCTCTAAAAAAGAATATTTAATTTGTAATAGTATCTTATTTTAAAGTTATTATGAATTTTATTAATATACGAATCTAACTCAACTAAATTCCTATATTCAGATAATTCATTCCTCCTAAAAGTTATAAAATTGATGTGCCGCAATTTCGCTATTTTTTGCATAAAGTGCGAACGATAGCCTCACAATCCATCAATGCACACAACAGTTAACCCCAATCCCCCATGACAGAGTCTATGAACGCATTTTTTAAGTATAGACACTCTTTTTTAGAAAACCTTATAAGTGGTACAGAAATTCTGTTAAGTCTTTGTATCTAGCCTTACGACAAGCAAAAAAAACCCGTACTCAAACAAGCACGGGCTTTTGTCTCTTACAGTTGCTAGTTTCCTAGCGGGTCATTTACTTATTCAGTAATGATTTAACGGCATCACCGATGTCTGCAAGGCTACGAACGGTTTTCACGCCCGCCGCTTCTAATGCAGCAAATTTTTCATCTGCGGTACCTTTACCGCCAGCGATAATTGCACCAGCGTGCCCCATACGTTTGCCTTTCGGCGCAGTCACACCTGCGATGTAACCAACAACAGGTTTAGTCACGTGCTCTTTAATATAAGCTGCCGCTTCTTCTTCTGCGTTACCACCGATTTCACCGATCATGACAATCGCTTCAGTTTGTGGGTCAGCTTGGAATAATTTCAAGATATCAATGAAGTTAGAACCTGGGATTGGGTCACCACCGATACCAACACAAGTAGATTGACCTAAGCCTGCATCTGTCGTTTGTTTAACCGCTTCATAAGTCAGTGTACCTGAACGTGAAACGATACCGACTTTACCTGGTAAGTGAATGTGGCCAGGTTGGATACCAATCTTACATTGACCTGGAGTGATAACACCTGGACAGTTTGGACCAATCATGCGAACGCCAGCTTCGTCTAATTTCACTTTCACCGTCAGCATATCCAGCGTTGGGATACCTTCAGTGATAGTGATGATCAGTTTAATGCCTGCATCGATAGCTTCTAAGATAGAATCTTTACAAAATGGCGCTGGAACGTAGATAACAGAAGCGGTTGCACCCGTTGCTTCAACGGCTTCACGCACAGTGTTAAATACTGGCAGGCCAAGGTGAGTTGTGCCACCTTTACCTGGAGTCACACCACCAACCATTTGTGTTCCATAAGCAATTGCTTGTTCTGAGTGGAATGTACCTTGACCACCGGTGAAACCTTGGCAAATTACTTTGGTGTTTTTATCGATTAAAATAGACATTATTTAGCCTCCGCTGCTGCTACTGCTTTTTTAGCTGCGTCAGTCAGGCTGTTTGCAGCGATAATGTTCAAGCCGCTGTCTGCCAGTTTCTTAGCACCTAACTCAGCATTGTTACCTTCTAAACGCACAACTACTGGTACATTTACACCAACTTCTTCAACTGCACCAATGATGCCGTCTGCAATCAGGTCGCAACGAACGATACCACCAAAGATGTTAACGAAAACCGCTTTCACGTTTTCATCAGAAAGGATGATTTTAAATGCTTCAGTAACACGCTCTTTTGTTGCGCCGCCGCCAACGTCTAAGAAGTTAGCAGGTGCACCGCCGTGCAGTTTAACGATGTCCATGGTACCCATTGCGAGGCCTGCACCGTTAACCATACAACCGATATTGCCATCTAGTGCAACGTAGTTCAGTTCCCACTGAGCCGCTTGTGCTTCACGCGCATCTTCTTGAGATTCGTCACGCAGTTCACGGATTTCAGGTTGACGGTATAATGCATTACTGTCGATGCCTAATTTACCATCTAAACACACTAAATCACCTGCTGTGCTGATAACCAGAGGGTTGATTTCGGCTAATGCTAAATCACGCTCAAGGAACAGTGTCGCCAGACCCATGAAAATTTTCGCGAATTGGCTAACTTGTTTGCCCGTTAAGCCTAATTTGAACGCTAATTCACGGCCTTGGAAAGGCATTGGGCCTGTCAATGGGTCGATAATGGCTTTGTGGATCAATTCTGGTGTTTCTTCAGCAACTTTCTCAATTTCCACACCACCTTCAGTCGATGCCATGAAAACAACGCGACGAGTGCTACGGTCAACAACCGCACCTAAATATAATTCTTTCGCAATGTCAGTCGCCGTTTCGACCAAAATTTGGTTAACTGGCTGGCCGTTTGCATCTGTTTGATAGGTAACTAAGTTTTTACCTAACCAGTTTTCTGCGAAGGCTTTAACTTCGTTGATATCGCTAGTAACTTTAACGCCGCCAGCTTTACCGCGTCCACCTGCGTGAACTTGGCATTTAATTACCCATGGGCCGTTGCCAATTTTTTTCGCAGCATCGACGGTTTCAGCGACTGATGAACAGGCATAACCTGTTGGTGCAGGCATCCCATAACGTGCAAACAACTGTTTTGCCTGGTACTCGTGTAAATTCATGATGTTCTATCCATAATTGAGTCTGAAGAGGCGTTTATTCGCCTCCTGCAATTGTTACTGATTTAGCAACCCGCGAACGGGCTGCATCGGTTACTTCAGACCGGGCAGGTTGTTCCCTACCCTGTTATGTTGCTATACGTCCAGCAGTAAACGAGTTGGATCTTCCAGCATATCTTTGATAGCGACTAAGAAGCCGACTGACTCGCTACCATCGATTAAGCGGTGGTCATAAGACAGCGCTAAGTACATCATAGGAAGAATCTCCACCTTACCATTTACAGCCATAGGGCGGTCTTTAATGGCATGCATGCCTAAAATTGCGCTCTGTGGTGGGTTAATGATAGGTGTAGACATCAGAGAACCAAATACGCCACCATTAGTAATAGTGAAGTTACCGCCGCTTAAGTCTTCAACAGTTAATTTACCGTCACGACCTTTAACAGCCAGTTCTTTAATTTTCTTCTCGATATCCGCCATGCTCATTGCATCAACATCGCGCAGCACTGGAGTGACCAGGCCACGAGGCGTTGATACTGCGATGCTGATATCAAAATAGTTATGGTAAACCACATCGCTGCCATCGATAGAAGCGTTCACTTCTGGATAGCGTTTCAGTGCTTCAACCGCAGCTTTTACATAGAAAGACATAAAGCCTAAACGTACACCGTGACGTTTTTCGAACGCTTCGCCATACTGTTTACGTAAGTCTTTGATTGGTTGCATGTTGATTTCATTAAACGTGGTCAACATTGCTGTGGTGTTTTTCGCTTCTAACAGACGCTCAGCGATACGTTTACGTAAACGTGTCATTGGAACACGTTTTTCGCTACGGTGTGCCAAAGGAGCCTGTGGTGCAGCTGGTGCAGATGCTGCTGGCGCTGCAGATTTGTTTGCTGCTAAGTGTTTTTCAACATCTTCGCGCGTTAAACGACCGCCAACACCAGTACCTTTAATATCCGCAGGGTTCAGGTCATGCTCTGCAATCAGGCGACGAATTGCTGGGCTCAGCGCATCGTTGCTTTCGGTTTCCAGACTTGCAGTTTGACGTTGTGCTGGTGTTGCTTCTTGTGATTCTTTCACTTCTGCTGGGATACCAGTGCTATCACCCAAACGAATACGACCTAACAGTTGTTTAGATAATACCGTTGCGCCTTCGTCTTCTACAATAGCTTCTAATACGCCAGCTTCGCTCGCAGGCACTTCCAGTACCACTTTATCTGTTTCGATCTCAACCAGGACTTCATCACGCTGAACACTGTCACCTGGTTTTTTATGCCATGTGGCAACCGTAGCATCGGCAACGGACTCAGGAAGATCGGGAACAAGAATTTCTACGCTACTCATTTTCTATCCTTTAATTATTCAATGTTCAAAGCGTCATTTACCAGAGCTTTTTGTTGCTCTTGGTGTACGGACGTATAGCCAACTGCTGGAGATGAAGAAGCAGCTCGACCTGCATAACGTAAAGTTGCCCCTGCAGGGATAGCTTCACGGAAATTATGTTGACTGCAATACCAAGCACCTTGGTTTAATGGCTCTTCTTGGCACCATACAAAGTCTTTCACATGGCTAAATTGCGACAACGCTTTTTGGATATCATCGTGTGGGAACGGATACAGCTGCTCAATACGAACGATAGCCACGTCAGTTTGTTCATTTTTACGACGTTGTTCTAACAGATCGTAATAGACTTTCCCTGAACACATAACGACGCGTTTCACATTTTTCGGATTGATTTCATCGATTTCACCGATAACAGGTTCAAATGTACCATTTGCCAGTTCTTCCATGCTAGACACCGCTAATGGATGACGCAGCAGGGATTTTGGTGACATCACAATCAGAGGACGACGCATGCCACGTAAGGCTTGGCGGCGTAACATGTGATAAACCTGAGCAGGTGTTGACGGCACACACACTTGCATGTTTTGGTCAGCACACAGTTGTAGGTAACGTTCTAAACGTGCAGATGAGTGCTCTGGGCCCTGACCTTCATAACCATGAGGCAGTAACATCACCAGACCACACATACGACCCCATTTTTGCTCACCAGAGCTAATAAATTGGTCGATAACCACTTGCGCACAGTTCGCGAAGTCACCAAATTGTGCTTCCCAAATGGTTAAAGCACGAGGTTCAGTGGTTGCATAGCCGTATTCGAATGCCAATACCGCATTTTCAGTCAGAACAGAATCCCAAACGTTAAATACGCCTTGGCCGTTATGAATGTTTTGCAGTGGAACGTAGACAGAACCGTTAGTTTGGTTGTGAATAACCGCATGACGATGGAAGAAGGTTCCGCGGCCGGCATCTTCACCCGATAAACGCACTGGAATGCCTTCATCAACTAACGTTGCATACGCTAAAGTCTCGGCAGCACCCCAGTCGAGTAATTTCTCGCCTTTCGCCATTTCTGCGCGATCCGCATAGATTTTCTCAACACGAGATTGCGCGACAACGCCTTCAGGGATAGTGCTGACTTTAACAGCCAGATCCGTTAAACGTTTGATATCAACTGTTGATTTGTAGGATGCATCCCATTCGTGGTTCAGATATGGTGCCCATGTGTATGAGTTCAGCCCCATTTCACGGTACTCTTCAACCACGCAGTTACCCGCATCTAACGCATCGCGGTACAGGTTAACCATTTCCGTCACATCATTTGCACTCAATACGTTTTCTGCAATTAAGCGGTCTGCGTAGATTTTACGTGGCGTTGGGTGCTGTTTGATTTTTTGGTACATCACAGGCTGAGTTGCACTTGGCTCATCGGCTTCGTTATGACCATGACGGCGATAACAGACTAAATCGATCATCACATCGCGTTTAAAGGTATTACGGAAATCCAGCGCTAAACGTGTGACAAATGAAACCGCCTCTGGGTCATCTGCATTCACGTGGAAAATTGGCGCCTGAACCATCTTCACAATGTCAGTACAGTATTCAGTTGAACGAGTATCTTTAGGGTTAGAAGTGGTGAAACCAATTTGGTTGTTAATGACGATACGCATGGTACCGCCCACTTCATAACCACGTGCTTGAGACATGTTCAGGGTTTCTTGCACAACACCTTGGCCAGTCACTGCGGAGTCACCGTGAATGGTGATTGGCAGAACCATGTTGCTGCGACCTTCATCTAAACGGTCACGACGAGCGCGTACAGAACCGATGACCACTGGGCTAACGATTTCAAGGTGCGATGGGTTAAATGCCAGCGCTAAGTGAACACGTGAACCTGCGGTTTCGAAGTCAGAAGAGAAGCCTTGGTGATATTTAACGTCGCCCGCACTTGAATGATCTTTATGTTTACCTGCGAATTCATCAAATAATTCGCCTGGTTTTTTACCTAAGATATTAACCAGTACGTTTAAACGACCACGGTGCGCCATACCAAGAACAACTTCGCGAGTATCTTGTTTGCCAGCATGGTGGATTAAGTCTTTCAGCATTGGGATCAGTGAATCACCACCTTCCAATGAGAAACGTTTTGCACCTGGGAATTTAGCCCCGATGTAACGCTCAAGACCTTCAGCCGCAGTTAACTCAGACAGGAAACGTTTTTTCTCATCCGCAGAGAAAATTTTAGACACATCAACAGACTCAAGGCGTTGTTGAATCCAACGTTTTTCTTCTGTATTCGTGATGTGCATATATTCCGCACCGATTGAACCGCAGTAAATGCGTTTCAGGTTGTCATATAGCTCGCTGAGTTTCATGGTTTCTTTGCCGATAGCAAAAGAACCGACGTTGAAGGTTTCGTTGAAATCTTCTTTCGTTAAGTTATGAAACGCTGGGTCCAAATCTGGAACAGATTCACGTTTCCAAAGCCCTAACGGGTCAAGGTTAGCATTTTGGTGTCCGCGAAAGCGGAATGCATTAATTAACTGCAAAACTTTAACTTGTTTTGCGTCGATAGCTGGATCGCTAACAGAGGTGTGATAACGTGTAGAGTCTTTTGCTAAGCGACGGAAGTAATCGCGCGCTTGGGAGTGGAATTGCTCACCGCTAGTGCCGAGGGCTGCACCAGGTAGTTGCTCAAAAATGGCTTTCCACTCGGCATCGACAGAGTTAGGGTCAGTCAGATAATCTTCATAGAGCTGTTCTATATATGTCTGGTTCGCGCCTGCCAGAAAGCTTGAATCCAGCCAGTCCTTCATTACGCCGTTCTGCATTGTGATCCCTTAAGCTTTATAAGCTTTAGTTTTCGCCGTGGTTAACTAATCGTCGCATTTAAGCGACCTCGATAAAGGTTCTCTTGGACGTGCTTTATGCATGTTCTCTCTTTGGGAGGCCCTTTATCAGTAAGGGTTTCCCTTTTAAGGAACCTTTAAAAACTGGCTACGGTTTTTAAAGGCCCCTAAGATTACGCTTTCGTCTTCTTCATCTTTTGCAGTTGGCTATTTTTTTTACTTTTTACTGTTGCTTTTGTTACGTTCACTTTTTTGCGCTTTTGTTGTTACAACGTTTTTATTTAATGCTACGTTTTATTGATGACAATGTTACTTTCTGATGACCTTTAAGGATATTTGGTTTTCGCGCTTTTGTGACCTTAAGCGCTATTTAAATCAAAATCTTGAATTTACTTTACGCTTTATTTTTAACTTATGTTTTTATTTCGTGCTATTTTCACTTTAGCCCGCAGTACCAAGGCACTGCGGGTTAAATTTAGCTATTAAGCGCTATGCTTTAGCAACATAGATTTAATATGACCAATAGCTTTTGTTGGATTTAGTCCTTTAGGGCATACATTGACACAATTCATGATGCTATGACAGCGGAAAACACTGAAAGCGTCGTTCAGATCATCTAATCGAGAATCGGTTTCAGTATCACGGCTATCAATCAAGAAACGATACGCCGCTAACAGGCCTGCTGGACCAATAAATTTGTCTGGATTCCACCAGAAAGATGGGCAAGAAGTCGAACAACATGCACACAATATGCACTCGTATAAACCATCGAGTTTTTCACGTTGTGCAGGAGTTTGTAAATTCTCACGCGCTGGCGGATTTTTGTTATCGTTAATCAGATATGGACGGATTTTTTCGTATTGAGTGTAGAACTGAGTCATGTCGATGATCAGGTCACGCACAACAGGCAGACCTGGCAATGGACGAATGACAATTTTCTTCCCACCACGAATTAAAGCAGACAATGGCGTGATACAAGCCAAGCCGTTTTTACCGTTCATGTTCAGACCATCAGAACCACATACCCCTTCACGGCAAGAACGGCGGAAGGATAATGTTGGGTCTTGCTCTTTGATTTGGATTAACGCATCCAGCAACATCATGTCACGCCCTTCTGGCACTTCTAGCGTGTAATCTTGCATACGTGGTGCGTTGTCCACATCAGGATTGTAGCGATAAATCGAAAATTGTAATTTCATAGTTTATTTCTCCGCAACTGGATTAACACCACGCATTAGTAGGTACGAATTTTCGGTGGGAAGGCTTCACGCAATTTTGGTTGCATGTTGACTTCACGACGCGTCATCGTTTCAGATTGCGGTAAATACAATGAGTGACATAACCAATTCGCATCATCACGCTCTGGATAGTCAAAGCGGCTATGCGCCCCACGACTTTCTGTACGGAAGTTTGCTGCTTGTGCAGTTGCATAAGCGGTTTCCATCAGGTTATCCAATTCTAAACATTCGATACGCTGCGTATTAAACTCCGTTGACGTATCATCAAGGCGTGCATTTTGCAGGCGTTCGCGAATCACTTTTAGTTCTTCTAAACCTTTCGCCATTGCATCACCTTCACGGAATACTGAGAAGTTATGCTGCATACAGGTTTGCAGTGCTTTACGGATTTCGGTTGGATCTTCGCCTGTGCGTGCACCTTCCCAACGATTAAAGCGAGTCATTGCTGCATCGATGTCAGACTCAGAAGCATCACGCATTGAACCTTGTTCCATGATGGATTCTTTCAGGTGCAGACCCGCAGAGCGACCGAATACCACTAAGTCAAGCAGTGAGTTACCGCCTAAGCGGTTAGCGCCGTGTACTGATACACAAGCAATTTCACCAACAGCAAACAGACCTGGAATAACTTCATCTTCGCCTTTTTCATTATAGCGAATCGCTTGGCCAGTAACTTTCGTTGGAATACCGCCCATCATGTAGTGGCATGTTGGAATAACTGGGATTGGCTCTTTTATTGGGTCAACGTGCGCAAAGGTACGTGATAACTCAAGGATACCCGGTAAACGTGATTCCAGAACCTCTTTCCCTAAGTGGTCCAATTTCAGCTTAGCATGTGGCCCCCAAGGACCATCACAACCACGGCCTTCACGAATTTCAATCATGATTGAACGTGCAACAACATCACGACCTGCGAGGTCTTTCGCGTTTGGTGCGTAACGCTCCATGAAGCGCTCACCGTCTTTATTCAGCAAGTAACCACCTTCACCACGGCAACCTTCAGTGACCAGAACCCCAGCCCCTGCAATACCCGTTGGGTGGAATTGCCACATTTCCATATCTTGTAGTGGCACACCAGCACGCGCTGCCATCCCCACACCATCACCTGTATTGATATGGGCATTGGTGGTTGATTGGTAAATACGGCCTGCACCACCTGTTGCCAGGATGGTGGCTTTCGCTTTGAAGTAAACGAGTTCGCCTGTTTCCATACAAATTGCAGTACAACCTACAATATCGCCATCTTGGTTTTTAACTAAATCAAGGGCATACCACTCAGAAAAAATGGTGGTGTGGTTTTTTAAGTTCTGCTGATACAGCGTATGTAATAGTGCGTGCCCTGTACGGTCAGCTGCGGCTGCAGTACGCGCGGCTTGCTCGCCACCAAAGTTTTTAGATTGGCCACCAAATGGACGTTGATAAATGCTTCCATCATCAAGGCGCGAGAAAGGTAACCCCATATGTTCTAATTCGAGGATAGCTTCTGGGCCTGTCTTACACATATATTCGATAGCGTCTTGGTCACCGATGTAGTCAGAACCTTTTACGGTATCGTACATGTGCCATTCCCAGTTATCAGGGTGCGTGTTACCTAATGCAACCGTGATACCACCTTGCGCGGATACAGTGTGAGAACGGGTTGGAAAGACTTTTGACAGAAGTGCACAAGATAGGCCCATCTGTGAAATTTGAAGTGCTGCGCGCATACCTGCACCGCCAGCACCGATAACGATAGCGTCAAACTCTCTGATTGGCAGATTCATTTTATGCACCCCACACAACAATTGTTCCGTAAATTAAATAAGCCAACAGACCTACAATGATAGCCAGTTGCAGCACTAAGCGAATTGCCAGCGGCTTAACATAGTCAGTCAGCACTTGCCACATGCCAATCCATGCATGCACAAGAATCGAGAACAAAGTGAGGATAGTGAATACTTTCGTCACAGAGGAGGCAAAGAAACCGCGCCAGACTTCATAGGTAATGTCGTTAATCGCAACAAAACCAACAATGTAGAGTACGTAGAGTGCAATGATAATCGCAGAGCCACGGATTAACAGCCAGTCCTGGATACCAGTACGGCCTAAAGCTGATGCATTACTTACCATACTAAGATCCCCGCCAGAATTGCCAGAATTACGGTAATAACAAATGTAATTTTTGCAGATGAGTTACCAGCAGCAAGGGTTTCATCAACACAGCCGAAATCCATTAACATATGACGGATACCACCACAAATATGGTAAGCCAATGCAGTCAGGATGCCCCAAAGAATGAACTTAGCAAAAAAGCCAGTCATTATTTCAGACGCGTATTGAAAACCTTCTGGAGAGGAGAGAGATGTCCCTAACAACCAAAGCAGAATACCAACTGCGATGAGAGTAATGACGCCAGAGACACGGTGCAAGATCGAAGATATTGCAGTGATCGGGAAGTGAATCGTCTGCAAATCAAGGTTGACAGGTCTTTGTTTTTTCACAATTTTGCCCACACAGCTCTTTATTATTTTCCATCCTCCGGACCTGGGGTGGAAATCAGACAGCGACAGGGGTACAAAATGCAACTTAACACAAACTCTAATCCATCATGTTTAAATAAAGTTGCATGCTGATCACGCTGGGAACTCCTACTACAGGGTAATCCGGAGACCTGCCGCTAGTATAAAGTCTTCACAATGCCATTACAATTCCCACACAAAATGTTTGGAGACATTTAGCCCGAACAGTGAGAAGGATCACGATTTAAACATTTTGTATAAATGTGCTTATGTTATTTGACAATGATTCAACATTTATCTTACATATAGGTCTGGCAGAATTATCTTAACGGTGTGGTTGACACTTCACCGTAAAAATAAAAACGTAAATGTTGCAATGTTAGATACTCCACAATTTGAACTATGATGGGTATTAATAACAAAAGTTATGAAAGTTGTTCCTCTTACCACAAATAATGATATTGTAGGGAAAACAACAAAAAGAACATAACATCTACACACTCATAAACAACCTAATTACATTGTCGTCGGTCGTCAGATTTCAGGTTTTATGTGATAGCGAGCTGATTTCCAAAGCATACCGGTAGAACAATGCACGAAGACACAGTATAACGCTGGGTTTCTGGGTTGTTGGGTGTCGATTATCAAGCGCTAAGGAGACCGTAAATGGCTGATAACAAAGCTAAGCTAATGACTGGTAGTGCGGGTGACATTGAACTCGATATTTTAAGCCCTACGATTGGTCAAGACGTTATCGATGTCCGAACTTTAGGTTCAAAAGGGTTCTTTACCTACGACCCTGGTTTTACTTCTACTGCATCCTGTGAATCAAAAATCACCTATATTGATGGTGATAAAGGTATTCTACTGCACCGTGGTTTCCCTATCGACCAACTCGCAACTGAAGCCTCTTATCTCGAAGTCTGTTATATCCTGCTGTACGGTGAAGCACCGACTCAAGAACAATACGACGTATTTAAAAATACGGTGACTCGCCATACCATGATCCATGAGCAAATTACACGCATGCTTAATGGTTTCCGCCGTGACTCACATCCAATGGCTGTATTATGTGGTGTAACAGGTGCTCTGGCGGCGTTCTATCACGATGCGTTAGATGTTAATAACCCTCGTCACCGTGAAATTACGGCTTATCGTTTGCTGTCCAAAATGCCAACTGTTGCAGCAATGTGTTATAAATATTCAATTGGCCAACCTTTTGTTTATCCACGTAATGATCTGTCATACGCGGGTAACTTCTTGCACATGATGTTCTCTACGCCATGTGAAGAATATACGGTAAATCCAGTTCTTGAACGTGCAATGGATCGCATTTTAATTCTGCACGCTGACCACGAACAAAATGCATCAACGTCAACCGTACGTACTGCGGGTTCATCGGGTGCAAACCCATTTGCTTGTATCGCAGCGGGTATCGCGTCTCTATGGGGGCCTGCACACGGTGGTGCTAACGAAGCTTGCTTACGCATGCTGGAAGAAATTCAGACTGTTGAGCACATTCCTGCATTTATCGAACGTGCGAAAGACAAAAATGACTCTTTCCGACTGATGGGCTTTGGTCACCGCGTCTACAAAAACCACGACCCACGTGCCACTGTAATGCGTGAAACTTGCCATGAAGTTCTAAATGAACTGGGCTTGAACGACAGCTTACTGGAAGTCGCAATGGAACTGGAGCGTATTGCACTGAACGACCCGTACTTCATTGAGAAGAAACTGTACCCGAACGTTGACTTCTATTCAGGTATCATCTTGAAAGCAATGGGTATTCCATCTTCCATGTTTACTGTGATCTTCGCCATTGCGCGCACTATTGGTTGGATTGCACACTGGAACGAAATGCATGATGACGGCCTGAAGATTGCACGTCCTCGCCAGCTGTATACCGGTTATGACAAACGTGAATTCAACTCTGAATTAGCAAAAAAATAATATTTCGATAAATTCCAATCCCTACGTAAAGCAAGACCTTGATTTTTCAAGGTCTTTTTTTGTTTATATAACCACAACATTTCCTACTGTTGATACTCTCTTGGTGTCATTCCGCTCATTTTACGAAAAAAACTAATAAACGCGCTGTCACTGGTAAGTCCAAGTTCTTGAGTAATAAAGTGATATGGCTTTTCTTGTGCTAATAATTCAATCGCTTTAATAAACCGCCATTGTTGGCGCCATGACTGATATGTCATGCCTGTTTCTTTCAAAAAAACACGCGTTATTGTCTTTTCACTCGCACCAACAATTTGAGCAAGTTGGCTCAAATTCGGGGGTAATTGCTCGATATCCAGGTGTTTCAAGCGCCTATCTTGCGGTAAAGAAAGCAAAGTGGGTTCAGTTGTCGCAGCTTGTAGCTCATCAATAAAAACAGGTAATAAATTGGCTAACCTTCCCGTTTGCCAATCACTGTCAAAAGGAGAGATAGCAATACGCTCTAATAACTCCCTTAACAGCGGCGAAATACTCAAAATGACCACTTCGTTTCCGACTTTTTGGGCATATTCTTCACTGAGATAAATTGACCGGTACCCCACTGATGCACGCATTTGTGCGCGATGGCGAACATATGGTGGGATCCACGCAACCCTACCAGGAGGAAGCAAAGAGAGGCGCTTTTCGAGGGATATACGAATGCACCCTTGCTGAGTAAACAAAAGCTGCCCCATTTCATGGGTATGCGTGCCAGAATCGTGCTGCCCCATCTGCGCAGCAATTCCTAAAACAGGGGCTGGATACCAATGTGTTTGAAACTCATCCGTTTGATTTAACCATGCCATAAATGTCCTTTTTTTGATATTTATAGTCTTTATTATTGTAATAAGACATCAAAATTACCACTAAACTGCCCACCATTAAAGGTTTAGACCGTTATTTTTTATTACACAGGGTAGGAAAATGAATATGAAACACTCTCTTTCATTATGGCTGGCTGTGGCCTTAATGATGTTCCCACAAATTGTAGAAACCATCTACAGCCCTGCACTGACGGACATTGCGAGCGCTTTTTCTGTCAATGCAGAACAAGCTTCACAGACGCTTTCTCTCTATTTCTTTGCTTTTGCATTGGGCGTTGTATTTTGGGGTAGAACCTGTGACACAGTTGGCCGCCGTCCAACGATTTTAGCGGGTTTACTGGTTTATGGGATTGCCTCAATTGGTGCCTTACTCATTAGTCAATTTTACTTATTGCTACTGCTACGGATGTTAGCCGCCTTTGGTGCCGCTGTGGGTTCAATTGGTACACAAACTGCAATGCGTGATAGTTATCAAGGTCATGAATTAGCTAGAGTTTTTTCAGTTATGGGCGTCGCATTAGCCATTAGCCCTGCATTAGGTATGTTATCGGGTGCGGGCCTCGTCAGTTTGGGAGGTTATCGTGGTGTTTTTATTGGTTTAGCTATTTTAGCTGTCGTACTTTTACTGTGGTCAATATATCGATTACCTGAAACACGCCCAGAAAATGTGATCAAAGTCCCATTTGTTGAGACATTTTTACGGATGATCACGGATAAAGAGATTATGAGAAATGTGATCTTGATAGCATTTTTCAACATTAATTTATTTAGCTATTATCAGCTGGCTCCTTTCAGTTTTGAACAATTAATGCTCACTCAACAACAGTTTGGCCTCACGGGAATTTTATTGGCGCTTGGTGTGGGTTTAGGATCGATGATTAACCGTCATTTATTGGCTAAAAAACACACATCTGAGCAACTTGTTAAGCTATCAAGTGTCATTTCGTTGGTCAGCAGCTGTGCAGTTTTTGCTCTTATGGACTCTGTTTGGTTTGTTTTACCTGTTATTGGCGTCGTGATTGGCTATGGTATTGCAATCCCGAACATTCTTGCTCACGCCTTAAACCGTTATAGCGACCGAAAAGGCACTGCAGGCGCAATTTTAGGATTACTTTATTATATTGGACTCGCTATCGGGCTAGTGGTTGCAGGTTGGAGCCAACACTTAGGTTTAGTGCTCACTATTTCAAGTGTAGTTCTCGTTCTTGCATCATTACGCTATCGAGTTTATACGAGTTAAGTTATTGTTTTACTAAACACAT
>NZ_JAMPNZ010000042.1:0-24904 GCF_028479625.1 Providencia sp. PROV197 | reverse complement strand
TGGCAGAATTACACAACCTTTTTTTTAAAAAAAAACACTGTTTGAGGATAAAATCACCACCTTGCCTTTTTTAGCCTCACAATGGTTATAAAAAGAGCAATTTTTCACCTATAATTCTTACTTTGACGTACTTATTTAGTACATTAACTCATAATAAGTTAACAAGTTACTTATCATTCTTTCTTTTTCATTTTTATGGCTATTGATATGAATAAACCTTTACGATCTTACTTGGGCATCTATCCTTCACTTGAACCACGAGTTTTTATCGATCCATCTTCAGTGGTTATTGGTGATGTACGATTAGCTAAAGATGTTAGTATTTGGCCTCTTTCCGTTTTACGTGGAGATGTTAACTACATTGCTATTGGTGCTCGTACGAATATTCAAGATGGCTCCGTATTACATGTGACACATAAATCCGCCAGCAATCCAGAGGGAAACCCACTAATCATTGGTGAAGATGTCACTGTTGGGCACAAAGTTATGCTTCATGGTTGCACTATTGGTAATCGAGTATTAGTCGGAATGGGTTCAATCGTAATTGATGGGGCTATAATAGAAGATGATGTCGTGATTGGTGCGAATAGTCTAGTTACTCAAGGTAAGCGTTTGGAATCTGGCTATTTATATATGGGCAGCCCAGCAAAAGCCATCAGGAAACTGACTGATGCTGAACTCGCGCATTTACGTTATTCCGCCAATAATTATGTTGAATGGAAAAATAATTATTTATCTTCTGATAATACGTAAATTCCATTTTCATCATCGAAGCCTTGTGCGATCAAGGCTTCGAACTCTTCTTCTACATCCCATCGATTTTGTTGAAAAAGTACTAATGCCGTTTCTTCTTCACCATATCGTTGAAATAAAAGAGCTTGCGAAATAGTGCATTCCGCAAGTAGACCGCTAATTAACACAGGGAAACGCACCACCCCAGATGATTCATCCCATTCTTCCCTATCGGGGAATTGGATCAATTGATTCACCTTTTAATTCCTTATATAAAGCAGACAAAACAGGTGTAATTTCTGGTTGAACACCATGCCATAATTTGAACGAAAATGCGGCTTGCCCAACTAACATCCCAAGTCCATCAGCAATTTTTGTCACCTGATGTTGACGCGCAAACTCAAGGAAAGGTGTTAATGTTGCTTGATAAAACATGTCATAACAAGCAATTTTCTTTGTAAAAACAATTGGGTTAATCGCAGGGATCTCTCCACTAACACCTGATGACGTCGCATTTATAACCAGATCAAAATCTGCTGAGCCGATCTGTTCGAGCGCTTTTCCTCGGATCTTGCCTAATGAGGAGAACTCATTAACTAACGTTTCTACTTTAGAAAACGTTCTATTTGTCAGTGTGATATCACAACCAAACTCTAAAAGCGGTAATAATGCACCTCGTGTTGCTCCACCAGCACCGATGATGAGTACTCGACTATTTGGCTGCACAAATTCTAAACGTTGTAAGTCTAACAGTAACCCCATCCCATCTGTGTTATCACCAAGCAGTCGGTTATCATCAAGCTTCATCACCGTATTGACCGCACCACAAATTTGAGCACGCTCAGTTAACTCAGAAACAACTAAAAAAGCTCGTTCCTTAAATGGCAAGGTGATGTTTGCGCCTTTTCCACCTTGTGAAAAAAAAACGCCCAAACTTTCTTCAAAGTTTTCTATCGGTGCTAAAATTTTTTCATACTCAAGCGCAATCCCCGTTTGTTCTGCAAACATCTTATGTATAAACGGTGATTTACTGTGCTGAATCGGATTTCCAAAGACTGCAAACATTTCCATTAATATTATCCTTTACGATACAATTCGCCTGTCTTGGCATCCCTGATTTCAGATGGGTTCTGGCGGCCACCAACATTTCCATCAAGCACAGGCACCCTGTCATTAAACTGTGCAATAACCTCTTCAGTGGTTCTGCATGGCTCAAACCCGCTTAAATTGGCACTTGTTGATACCAATGGCTTACCATAATGACGACAAAGTTTTTTGACAAGTGCATGGTCGGTAACTCTCACGGCTAGTGTATCAAACCGCCCTGTTAACCATTTAGGTGTTGTCGCTTTAGCTGGAATAACCCATGTCACAGGCCCTGGCCATGTCGCGAACATCGCTTGTTTTTGCTCTTCCGTTAATTGTGCATCATCGATGTAATCTTTTAATTGCTCATAAGTATCAGCTATGAGAATCAATCCTTTTTCCCAAGGACGCTGTTTAAGGTCTAAAAGCTGATGAACTGCCGTCTCGCTATCAGGGTCACAACCTAAACCAAAAACAGCTTCAGTTGGATAGGCGATCACTTTTTCTTGTTTTAACGAAACAATAATACTTTCAATTGCAGGTGTAGATTCATTTGACATAGTTTTAACTCATTATTCTTCTTGTTGCTTACCGCAGCGTTTGCTGGCACAAAATAATCTTACTCCCAGTCCCCCCCTTTTTTCCATCAATAATGGATATTCACAAAACATACATTTACCAACAGTAGGCTTATTATTAAGAATAAACTGACAGTTAGGGTAGTTATCACAGGCATAAAAAGTCTTCCCAAAACGAGATTTTCTTTGGAGTAAATTGCCTTTTTGGCATTGTGGGCAAGGAACTTTTGTTTCATCTGGTTTATCTATGAGCTCAATATGCTCACATTCAGGGTAATGACTACAACCAATGAACATACCAAACCGACCTTGTTTCAATACCAGGTCATGCCCACACTGAGGACAAAGCTGCCCATCTAACACCTTGATAACATGACTTTCAATACTTGGCCTCAATGGGCGCATATAGTGACATTCTGGATAACTAGAGCATCCAAGAAAAGGCCCATGGCTACTATTACGGATCACCAGCAAAGAATTACACTCTGGGCAATATTCGTTTTTATCTGTATCAAAAGGCAATTGTTTCGACATTTTTTTCTCTTACTTTTAATCAATCAATTAACTTAGTCTGATATATCCACCAGAGCAGGAGCGAATCACACCATTAATTTCCATTTCTGTTAATATTGAAACAACTTGAGTAATCGGCATCTGAACTTGAGTCGCAATAGTATCCACTGGTGTAACTTGGTAGCCCACCACATCAAAAATTTTATTTTCAACCAAACTAAGCTTGGGAAGCGTGTCATTGTTCTTATAAGCATCGATGGGAAGCTCAGATTGGACCCAATTTAGCCCATCCCTTAAATGCTGTAAAATATCCTCAGCATCCACTAATAAATAAGCGCCTTGTTGCAATAACCAGAGGTTACCACCAAATGCAGGATTGCCAAGAGGTGCAGGAAGCGTAAAAAGGTCACGATTTTGCTCAATAGCATAACGCGCTGTAATTAAGGAGCCACTTTTCATACCCGCTTCTATGACGACTACCACTTTACTTAACCCGCTAATAATTCGATTTCGTCTTGGAAACTGTTTGGGTAATGGTGGAGTATCTGGCCAGTATTCCGATACGAGAGCCCCATTTTCTTTTATTTGTTCAGCAAGCGCATCATGTTGTTTCGGATAAATATTTTCCAAGCCACTACCCAAAACGGCAATAGTCACGCCATTGTTATCAAGTGCAGCCTTATGACTTATCCCATCAATGCCTAACGCAAGTCCGCTGGTAATCGCCATCCCATATTGAACAAAATCCTTAACAAACTCCGTCGACCACTTTCTACCATAGTCACTCGCTTGCCGACTTCCAACTAAAGCGATTTGTTGCGTTGCAAGTATTTCTTTTTTCCCTACCACAAAAAGCAAAAGTGGCGGGTGATGGATCTGTTTTAATAAAAAAGGATAAAGAGGGTCTATAAAAGTAATCATTCGATTACTTTTATGCATTAACCATTGTTGTACTTTTTCCAATCGGTGCTTTGGCACATTAAGGAATTGTAGCCTTTGTATTTCGTTTAAACCACAGTGTTGCAAAGCCCTATTACTGATTTTACTAAGTTGTTTTAGCTCATTAATAATGCCTACTGCATGAATGGGTAATAACCGACTTACCAGAGACATTCTTAACCATATTTCTTGGAGGTTCATTTCGTCATCCTGACTGATTAGTAGATATGTTCCTCAGTGAACAAATCATAACCAATACTGTCAATATGCCCGAGAAATGTCTAGAATAAGCATTAATTCCCATTCACTTTTTGGAAACCGCTCGAAAAATTTATGTCAGTCTTAAACGTATTACATTATCCAGACGAGCGCTTACGCACAATTGCTAAGCCAGTCGAAAAAGTTGATGCGCAAATTCAACGCATTGTAGATGATATGTTCGATACCATGTACGAGGAAGAAGGTATTGGGCTCGCTGCTACGCAAGTCGATATCCACCAGCGGATCATTGTTATTGATGTGTCTGAAACACGTGACCAACGTTTAGTCATTATCAATCCTGAATTATTAGATAAATCAGGTGAAACGGGTATCGAAGAAGGATGTCTTTCTATTCCTGAGCAGCAAGGGTTTGTTCCTCGAGCAGAGCAAGTCAAAATCCGTGCATTAGATTATAATGGCGAGCTTTTTGAACTCGAAGCTGATGGTTTATTGGCTATTTGTATCCAACATGAAATGGATCACCTTGTTGGTAAGCTGTTTGTTGATTACTTATCGCCGTTAAAACGCCAACGTATTCGCCAGAAAGTTGAAAAGCTCGATAGGCTTAGAGCGAAAGAGGCAAAAAATAGCTAGTTTAGTGAATAAAAACAGGGAAATTAACGTGTCAGAACCATTAAAAATTATCTTTGCAGGAACGCCTGATTTTGCAGCAAAACATTTAGCTGCTCTTCTTGGAACCCAGCACCAAATCGTTGGCGTTCTTACTCGCCATGATAAACCTGCAGGTAGAGGTAAAAAACTAACGCCGAGCCCTGTAAAAGTTTTAGCGCAGGAACATGACATCCCTGTTTTTCAACCCATATCTCTAAGAGGCGCTGAAAATCAACAGTGGCTCAAAGACAGAAATGCAGATCTCATGATAGTTGTCGCATATGGTTTGATTTTACCCCAAGCTGTTTTAGACATTCCTCGCTTAGGCTGTTTGAATGTGCATGGTTCCTTATTGCCTCGTTGGCGTGGAGCGGCACCGATTCAACGCTCAATTTGGGCTGGGGACGCTGAAACAGGGGTGACGATTATGCAGATGGATGCGGGATTAGATACGGGCGACATGCTGTATAAAGCTGTCTGCCCCATCACGCCGAACGACACCAGTGCAACCCTATATGAAAAACTCGCTATCACTGGGCCGGAAGCTTTAATTCATACGGTTAATATGTTATCTACGGGCCAATGTACACCAGAAAAGCAAAATGATGCTCTTGCCAATTACGCAGAAAAACTCTCTAAAGAAGAAGCTCGTATTGATTGGCAACAAGATGCGACTCATATTGAACGTTGTATCCGTGCATTTAATCCATGGCCGATGAGCTATTTTATGTTTCAGGAACAACTGATTAAGGTTTGGCAAGCTGAAGTGATTGAAGATTTACAAGGTAAGCAACCTGGCACAATCATTCGTGCGGATAAAAATGGGATATGCATTGCTACGGGGAATGGCGTATTAAATATCACCCAATTACAACCACCTGGCAAAAAAGCCATGAGTGCGCAGGACATACTAAACTCCCGCCGTGAATGGTTTACCCCAGAGCAAATTCTCGATTAACGAATCTGTAAACTGCCTGAAATATCAGGCAGTTTTATTTTAGTAACTAAAAGACCCATCTTCACTTATGAAAAACACATACAATTTGCGTAGTCTCGCTGCGACTGCAATTAACCAAGTTATCGATAATGGGCAATCATTAAGTACTGTTTTGCCTGATTTGCAACGTAATATCAACGATAAAGATAGAGCATTATTACAAGAGATTTGCTTTGGTGTTCTACGTTATTTACCTAAGCTTGAATGGTTTATTAACCAATTAATGGAAAAACCGCTCACGGGTAAACAGAGAACCTTGCACTATCTAATTATGGTCGGTATCTATCAGCTACTCTACACACGTATACCAGCACATGCAGCATTAGCTGAAACCGTAAATGGTGCCGTCGCACTCAAACGCCCTCAACTAAAAGGCTTAATCAATGGTGTCTTACGTTCTTTTCAACGCCAACAGGTTCAATTAGAAGAACGGATCGCGAATAACAATAGCCAATACCTTCACCCGAGTTGGTTACTCAAGCGTTTACAAGTTGCTTATCCTAATGATTGGCAAACTATTGTTGAAGCAAATAATCAGCGCCCACCTATGTGGCTAAGAGTCAACTCCCAACATCATACTGCTGAGCAATATCTTGGTCTGTTAGAACAAGCAGAAATAACGGCACACTTGCACTCAACTCATCCCAGTGCTATCCGCTTAGAGGAACCTACCGCAGTCACAAAATTACCAGGCTTCGATGAGGGTTGGTCAACAGTACAAGATGTTTCTGCTCAAGGCTGTGCAGAACGACTTGAACCACAAAATGGTGAAAATATTTTAGATTTATGTGCGGCACCAGGTGGCAAAACAACACATATTTTAGAGCTCGCACCAAAAGCTAATGTACTTGCAGTTGATATTGATGAAACCCGTCTAAAACGAGTAAAAGATAATTTAATTCGTCTTAAGCAACACGCTACTGTCGTGCAAGGAGACGGTACACAGCCCGAAAAATGGGCTGATGGGCAGCAATTTGATCGGATTTTACTTGATGCACCTTGTTCGGCGACTGGAGTTATCCGTCGCCACCCTGATATAAAATGGCTACGTCGTGACTCCGATATCAATGAACTGGCAGAATTACAGGCTAAAATCTTAGAGGCTGTTTGGCCTTATCTAAAAGCAGGTGGTACTTTATTGTATGCGACCTGTTCTGTCATGCCTGAAGAAAACTGTCAGCAAATACAACGGTTCCTTACTAAACATTCCGATGCACATCTAAATGATGGGACAGAGGCAGGACTGCAAATATTGCCAAGTGCTGAAGGTGGTGATGGCTTCTTTTATGCACGTATAATAAAACAAGCACAATAATAAGTCATGAGTTACCTAATATAGGAATATGCAATGAAAATCATTATTCTAGGCGCTGGGCAAGTCGGTGGCACACTTGCTGAAAATTTAGTTGATGAGAACAATGATATTACAGTCGTTGATACCGATGGCGATCGTCTGCGCCAGCTGCAAGATCAATTCGATCTACGTGTCGTCAATGGTCATGGCTCCCATCCACGCGTGCTTCGTGACGCAGGGGCTGAAGATGCTGATATGTTAGTCGCGGTCACTAACTCTGACGAAACAAATATGATTGCTTGCCAAATTGCATATAGCCTATTTAATACGCCGAATAAAATTGCACGGATCAGAGCCACCGAATATATCCGTGAGGCAGATAAGCTTTTTCTTCCTGAGCAGATCCCAATTGACTACCTGATATCACCTGAGCAGTTGGTTATCGACTATATCTATAAACTGATTCAATATCCTGGTGCTCTTCAGGTTGTTAATTTTGCGGAAGGTAAAGTCAGTATTGTTGCTGTAAAAGCTTACTATGGTGGTTCACTGGTAGGGAATGCTTTATCTAGCTTACGTGAACATATGCCACATATAGATACGCGAGTTGTTGCGATATTTCGGCAAGATCGCCCTATTCGTCCTCAAGGCTCAACGGTTATTGAAGCAGGTGATGAAGTCTTCTTTGTCGCTTCAACACAACATATTCGCGCAGTAATGAGTGAGCTACAAAGGCTGGAAAAACCCTATAAGCGCTTAATGATTGTGGGTGGAGGAAATGTTGGTGCAGGTCTAGCTCGGCGTTTAGAAAAAGATTATAGCGTTAAGCTTATCGAGCGAAACCAGCAACGCGCGACTGAATTAGCACAACTGCTACATGATACCATCGTATTTTATGGTGATGCATCTGACCAAGAGCTACTCACTGAAGAACATATTGAGCAAATGGATGTGTTTATCGCCCTCACAAATGATGATGAAGCTAATATTATGTCTGCAATGTTAGCGAAAAAAATGGGGGCCAAAAAAGCAATGGTGCTTATCCAGCGTTCAGCCTACGTTGAGCTTGTTCAGGGGGGAGTGATTGATATTGCCGTCTCTCCTCAGCAAGCCACGATCTCTGCTTTATTAAGCCATGTAAGAAAAGCCGATATTGTTAGTGTTTCTTCTTTAAGAAGAGGTGTCGCAGAGGCCATTGAAGCTATTGCACACGGTGATGAAAATACCTCAAAAGTGGTCGGTAAAAAAATATCTGAAATTAAACTTCCTCCAGGAACAATTATTGGCGCAATAGTTCGAGAAGAGGAAGTTATTATAGCTAGCGATTATCATATTATTGAACAAGGTGACCATGTCATTATGTTTATTACAGATAAAAAATACGTTCCTGACGTAGAGAAATTATTCCAGCCAAGCCCGTTCTTTTTATAAAATAATAAAAAGAGCGTAAATATTTGCAGCTTAATAAATCTAGCGACTATAATTTGTTAACCTAACACGCACTTTGTTTCAATTGAATTATTTATTAAGGGGTCGTCGATGAGTTTTTTAAAAGATTTTCGCGAATTTGCCATGAAAGGCAATGTAGTAGATATGGCTGTCGGTATTATTATTGGTGCTGCATTTGGTAAGATTGTTTCTTCATTAGTTGCTGATGTCATCATGCCCCCATTAGGCCTACTCATTGGTGGGGTAGACTTTAAATCATTTAGTGTTGTACTAAAAGAAGCACAAGGTGATTTGCCAGCTGTTGTACTTAATTATGGGATGTTTATACAAACTGTATTTGACTTTGTTATTGTAGCTTTTGCGATCTTTATGGCAATTAAAGTAATGAATAAAGTTCGTCGTGAAAAAGAAGCTGCACCAGCTGAACCAACGCCGCCCTCTACTGAAGAAGTTTTATTATCAGAAATTCGTGATTTATTGAAAGAGCAGAATAAAAAATAACTAAAAAGCCAGTGGTAATAAGTAAATAAACCTATTACCACTGGCCTCCCAGTTATTTGCCTTATTATTTTTTCCTTTTCTTGTATAACTTCCTTTTCCTTTTTTATTTTTTTCTACTCGTTGACGAAATAATGGGTCATGAAGTAATGCTTCAATTGCATTATCTTTTATCTCACCACGTTTGTGCTGATATTTACTCATAATATACCTTCTTTAGTTTCAGTTAATAACCTTAATAAACCTTAGATGCACCCCGCTCTAGAATCTCCATAATAGAACAGTATGTTGACGCATGTTCCTCACCACAGCATGCAGAACTCAACATCTTCAGTGAATCACGCATGATAATAAGCTCTTGAATCTTTTTTTCAACTTCCAGTAATCTGATATCGACAATATGTTTAGACTCCTGGCAAGTATGGTGTTCTGGATCAACACGAATAGACAACAGCTCTGATATTGCTTCTAAAGTAAAACCTAATTGCTTTGCATAACGGATAAAACGCAATCTCTGAAGGTCTTGTTCTGTAAATAAACGATAACCACCTTCGGTACGTACTTTGTGCCCCATTAGCCCTTGTTTCTCATAGAAGCGAACTGTATCGGGAGTCACATCGGCTAACTTGGCAATTTCACCTATCTTATACATACTCATAATGCTTTACCTGTAAATAAGGATTGATAGTAGAAAATTCAAGGGAAGAACAAATCATTCGAAGGGTAAGAATAGCAGGTACAAAAAAACCGGGCAAATATACCCGGTTTTCTTGAAAGCTACTGTAGATTACTCTGCAGCTGCTTCTTGAGACTCAACAGCACGGTCAACAAGCTCGATGTAAGCCATCGGAGCGTTGTCGCCTGTACGGAAGCCACACTTAAGAATACGAGTGTAACCACCAGCACGAGCTGCGAAACGAGGTCCCAGTTCATTAAATAATTTTGCAACGATCTCGTTATCACGAGTACGTGCGAATGCCAGACGACGATTAGCTACGCTGTCGGTCTTGGCAAGAGTAATCAGCGGCTCAACGACGCGACGCAGTTCTTTCGCTTTAGGCAGAGTCGTCTTGATGATCTCATGACGAACTAAAGAACCAGCCATGTTACGGAACATAGCTTGGCGGTGGCTGCTGTTGCGGTTCAATTGACGACCACTCTTACGATGGCGCATGACCTTATCCTTCTCAGTAAAACCTTAACCTGTGATCTTAATCATCAGCAATACTTGCTGGTGGCCAATTTTCTAAGCGCATGCCCAGAGAAAGACCACGAGATGCCAAGACGTCCTTAATTTCAGTAAGAGATTTCTTACCAAGGTTAGGCGTTTTAAGCAACTCAACTTCTGTACGCTGTACCAGATCACCGATGTAGTGGATAGCTTCTGCTTTAAGGCAGTTAGCAGAGCGGACAGTCAATTCCAGATCGTCAACTGGGCGCAATAAGATAGGATCGAATTCTGGTTTCTCTTCTTTAACTTCTGGTTGACGTACATCACGTAAATCAACAAAAGCTTCAAGCTGTTCAGCCAGAATGGTCGCTGCACGGCGAATCGCCTCTTCAGGATCGATTGTACCATTAGTTTCCATTTCGATAACTAACTTATCCAAGTCAGTACGTTGCTCAACACGAGCTGCTTCAACATTGTAGGCAATACGCTCTACAGGGCTGTAGCAAGCATCGACTAACAAACGACCAATTGGGCGCTCATCTTCTTCCGAATGAACTCGGGCAGAAGCCGGCACATAACCACGACCACGCTGAACTTTAATACGCATATTAATTGATGCGTTTTCGTCAGTCAGGTGGCAGATGATATGCTGTGGCTTGACGATTTCGACATCACCATCATGGATGATATCGGCTGCAGTCACAGGGCCAATGCCAGATTTATTCAAGGTTAAAATAACTTCATCTTTCCCCTGAACTTTTACCGCCAGCCCTTTCAGGTTGAGGAGAATCTCCAGGATATCTTCCTGTACACCTTCTTTGGTGCTGTACTCATGCAGTACACCATCAATCTCAACCTCTGTCACCGCACAACCCGGCATAGACGAAAGCAGAATACGGCGCAGTGCGTTACCTAGAGTATGGCCAAAGCCACGCTCTAAAGGCTCAAGGGTCACCTTAGCGTGCGTCGAACTCACTTGCTCGATATCTACCAGGCGCGGTTTTAGAAACTCTGTCACAGAACCCTGCATTGTGTCCTCTCTTTGGTGCTAAGCTTTACTTGGAGTAAAGCTCGACGATCAGGTGTTCGTTAATGTCCGCAGACAAGTCAGTACGTTCAGGAATACGTTTGAACACACCTTCCATTTTAGCAGCATCAACTTCCAGCCAAGTTGGCTTCTCACGCTGTTCAGCCAGCTCTAAAGCAGCCTTAATACGAGACTGTTTTTTAGCTTTCTCACGAACGCTGATAACGTCATTCGGGGAAACCTGATAAGAAGCGATATTAACAACACGACCATTTACCATGATAGCTTTATGGCTAACCATTTGACGTGCTTCTGCGCGAGTTGCGCCAAAGCCCATACGATAAACGACGTTATCAAGACGACCTTCCAGCAGAGTCAGCAGGTTTTCACCTGTGTTGCCTTTTAGACGTGTTGCTTCTTTGTAATAGTTACGGAATTGACGTTCCAGAACACCGTAGATACGACGAACTTTTTGTTTTTCACGTAACTGAACACCGTAGTCAGACAGACGCGGTTTACGCGCTCCGTGCTGGCCTGGTGCCTGTTCTAATTTACACTTGGTGTCAATCGCGCGAACACCAGACTTCAGAAAGAGGTCTGTTCCTTCGCGACGGCTCAGCTTGAGCTTAGGACCCAAATATCTAGCCATTTTCTTTCTCCAACAGTCCTAAAAAAAACGAAACGTATTAAACGCGACGTTTTTTCGGTGGGCGACAACCGTTATGAGGGATAGGAGTCACATCAGTAATATTAGTGATGCGGAAACCAGCGGCGTTCAGAGCACGAATTGTTGATTCGCGACCCGGACCCGGTCCCTTAACCATAACTTCCAGGTTTTTGATTCCGTATTCTTTCACAGCTTCTGCGCAACGCTCTGCCGCAACCTGAGCTGCGAACGGAGTGGATTTGCGAGAACCACGGAAACCGGAACCACCGGCAGTTGCCCAACCTAATGCGTTACCCTGACGGTCAGTAATTGTAACGATTGTGTTGTTGAAAGAAGCATGGATATGAGCCACACCGTCTGAGACTTGTTTTCTTACACGCTTACGTGCACGAACTGGTGCCTTTGCCATTATTCAATACCCCGACTTATTTCTTGATCGGCTTACGCGGACCCTTGCGGGTACGAGCGTTAGTCTTAGTACGCTGTCCGCGCACAGGAAGACCACGACGATGACGTAAACCACGGTAACATCCAAGGTCCATCAGACGCTTGATGCTCAGGGTAATTTCACGACGTAGGTCACCTTCTACCACATACTTGGCAACTTCGTCACGCAGCTTGTCGATTTGTTCTTCAGACAGCTCACTGATCTTAACATTTTCAGCAATACCAGTTGCTTCACAGATAGCCTGTGAACGTGTTTTGCCGATTCCGAAAATCGATGTTAAAGCGATTACGGTATGTTTATGATCAGGAATGTTAATGCCTGCTATACGGGCCACTATGCACTCCTAAGTTAAAATATACATTACTGTGCTGAAAAGCCCGTTTTCAGGATACTCAAACAATAATGTATCTTAGATAAAAAAGATTGGCTGGCTAATTTAGCCAGCTCAACCCAACTTTGCAAGAAAAAAATGCTTTTTCTTAACCTTGACGTTGTTTATGTCTTGGTTCAACACTGCAAATTACACGAACGCTACCATGGCGACGGATAACTTTACAGTTACGGCATAATTTCTTGACGGAAGCACGAACTTTCATTTTTACTCTCCGTAACTTCTAGCAAACCATAACCACACTAAGTGATTATTTACCTTTAAGGTTTGCTTTCTTCAATGCAGACTCATACTGACTTGACATCATCAGAGTTTGCACTTGAGCCATAAAGTCCATGATAACGACAACCACAATTAAGAGGGAAGTACCACCAAAGTAGAAAGGTACTTTCATTGCGTCACGCATGAACTCCGGGATTAGGCAGATAAAGGTAATGTATAACGCACCAACTAATGTCAGGCGAGTCATTACCTTATCAATGTACTTGGCCGTTTGCTCTCCCGGACGAATTCCTGGTACAAATGCACCGGACTTCTTCAGGTTATCTGCTGTTTCTCTCGGGTTGAAAACCAATGCCGTATAGAAGAAACAGAAGAAGATGATCGCAGAAGCATAAAGCAACACATATAACGGTTGACCAGGCTGTAAGTACATAGAAATTGTAGTCAGCCAGTCCCAGCCAGTTCCATCACCAAACCAAGATGCTATTGTACCTGGGAATAGTATGATACTGGAAGCAAAAATTGCAGGAATTACACCCGCCATATTCACTTTTAACGGTAAATGTGTACTTTGTGCTGCATAAACACGGCGTCCTTGCTGACGTTTAGCGTAATTAACGACAATACGACGTTGACCACGTTCCATAAACACAACAAAGAAAGTTACCGCGAATACTAACACCGCAACCAACAGCAACAGGAGGAAGTGCAGATCGCCTTGCCGAGCTTGCTCGATGGTATGGCCAATGGCCGGCGGTAATCCCGCAACGATACCAGCGAAGATAATGATTGAAATACCGTTACCGATACCTCTTTCAGTTATCTGTTCGCCTAACCACATAAGGAACATGGTTCCTGTGACTAAGCTAACAACTGCCGTAAAGTAGAACGGAAGGCCTGGATCAATCACTAATCCTTGCATCCCTGGCATATTCGGTAGACCCATTGCAATACCAATAGATTGGAATATTGCTAATACCAGAGTACCCCAACGAGTATATTGGCTTATCTTCCGACGACCTGCTTCTCCTTCCTTCTTAATCTCTGCTAATCGTGGATTAACCACTGATAATAATTGGACAATGATCGATGCCGAAATATACGGCATGATACCCAAAGCAAAGATAGAAGCACGGCTAAGAGCACCACCAGAGAACATGTTAAACATTTCAATGATGGTGCCTTGTTGCTGTTCGAGCAATTTGGCAAGCACAGTGGCATCAATACCAGGGATTGGAATAAAAGAACCAATTCGGAATACAATTAGCGCACCAATTACAAACAAAAGTCTGCGTTTAAGTTCGCCAGCTCCACCTTTGGCACTTTGAAAATCTAATCCTGGTTGTTTAGCCATCTGTCACTTATTCCTCAATTTTACCGCCGGCAGCTTCGATTGCAGCGCGAGCACCTTTAGTAACACGAAGGCCACGTACAGTAACTGCACGGTTCACTTCGCCAGACAGAATAACTTTCGCAAATTCAATCTGGATGCCAACAACGTTCGCGGCTTTCAGTGCGTTCAGATCAATAACATCGCCTTCAACAGCTGCAAAATCAGACAGACGAATCTCTGCAGTGATCATTGCTTTGCGTGAAGTAAAGCCGAATTTCGGCAAACGACGGTATAAAGGCATCTGGCCACCTTCGAAACCACGGCGTACGCCACCGCCAGAACGAGATTTCTGACCTTTGTGACCACGTCCGCCAGTTTTACCCAGACCAGAACCGATACCACGACCTACGCGTTTAGGCGCGTGCTTGGCACCTTCAGCCGGAGACAGAGTATTTAAACGCATCTCTTACTCCTCAACTTTAACCATGTAGGAAACCAAGTTGACCATACCACGAACGGCAGGAGTATCCTCACGTTCTACTGTATGACCAATGCGACGCAGACCTAAACCGACCAGTGTTGCCTTATGCTTAGGCAGACGACCGATTGAACTGCGAACTTGTGTAATTTTAATAGTCTTAGCCATGGCTGATTACCCCAGAATTTCTTCGACGGATTTTCCACGCTTAGCTGCGACCATTTCTGGAGACTTCATGCTGTCTAAAGCATCCAGTGTTGCACGAACCACGTTGATTGGGTTTGTGGAACCGTAGGTTTTAGCCAGTACGTTGCGAACTCCAGCTACTTCTAACACTGCACGCATTGCACCACCGGCAATAATACCAGTACCTTCGTGAGCAGGTTGCATAAACACGCGGGAACCGGTGTGTGTACCTTTCACTGGGTGGAATAATGTGCCGTTGTTAAGAGCAACGGTTTTCATACTGCGACGGGCTTTTTCCATCGCTTTCTGGATTGCTGCCGGAACTTCGCGCGCTTTGCCGTAGCCAAAACCAACGCGACCGTTACCATCACCAACTACAGTCAGTGCGGTAAAGCTGAAAATACGGCCACCTTTAACGGTTTTTGCTACGCGGTTTACCGCGATCAGCTTTTCCTGCAGTTCGCCAGCTTGTTTTTCGATGTGAGACATCTTACACCTCTACCTTAGAACTGAAGGCCAGCTTCACGGGCAGCATCTGCCAGTGCCTGGACTCTACCATGATATTGGAAACCAGAACGGTCAAAAGCAACAACAGTGATGCCTTTTTCCAGTGCGCGTTCAGCAACTAATTTACCAACTGCTGCTGCTGCGTCTTTGTTTCCAGTAAACTTAACTTGTTCATTGATAGCTTTTTCTGTAGTAGAAGCTGCAACCAATGTTTCAGAACCGTTTGGTGCGATAACCTGCGCATAAATATGGCGTGGAGTACGATGTACCACCAGGCGAGTCGCACCCAATTCTTGGATCTTACGGCGTGCGCGGGTCGCACGACGGATACGAGCTGCTTTCTTATCCATAGTGTTACCTTACTTCTTCTTAGCCTCTTTGGTACGCACGATTTCATCGGCGTAACGAACACCTTTACCTTTGTAAGGCTCAGGACGACGGTAAGCACGCAGTTCTGCTGCAACTTGACCAATCACTTGCTTATCCGCACCTTTCAGTACGATTTCAGTTTGTGTTGGACATTCAGCAGTAATGCCTGCTGGCAGTGCGTGTTCAACCGGATGCGAGAAACCTAAAGACAAGCTAACAGCATTGCCTTTGATTGCTGCACGGTAACCAACACCAACCAGTTGAAGCTTTTTAGTGAAGCCATCGGTAACACCAACAACCATTGCATTGCACAGTGAACGAGTAGTACCCGCTTGTGCCCACGCATCTTCAAAACCATCACGTGGTCCGAAAGTTAAATGGCCATCTTCATGTTTAACTTCAACTGCATTATGGATAGTACGAGTAAGCTCGCCGTTTTTACCCTTAATCGAAATAACCTGACCGTTGAGTTTTACCTCTACGCCGGCAGGAATGACGACGGGTGCTTTTGCCACACGAGACATTCTTTCCTCCCGAATTAAGCTACGTAGCAGAGAATCTCGCCACCAAGACCAGCTTGGCGAGCTGCACGATCAGTCATGACACCTTTAGAGGTAGAAACAACAGCGATACCTAGGCCAGCCATAACTTGTGGCAGCTCATCTTTTTTCTTATAGATGCGCAGACTTGGGCGGCTTACACGCTGAATGCTTTCTACAACAGCCTTACCTTGGAAATAACGTAAAGTCAGTTCCAATTCTGGCTTGATGTCGCCTTCAATTTTAAAATCTTCAATATAACCTTCTTCCTTCAGCACTTTGGCAATCGCCACTTTCAGCTTGGAGGAAGGCATGGTGACCGCAACTTTGTTCGCGGCCTGACCGTTACGGATACGGGTCAGCATATCCGCGATGGGATCTTGCATGCTCATCTGTCTTTACTCCCGTGATTCAAATGGAATTACCAACTTGCCTTTTTAAGGCCCGGGATTTCACCGCGCATAGCGGCTTCACGGACTTTAATACGGCTCAGACCAAACTTCCGCAGGAAACCGTGCGGACGCCCTGTTTGACGGCAGCGGTTACGCTGACGAGAAGGACTTGAATCACGTGGCAGTGTTTGCAGCTTGAGAACAGCGTCCCAGCGATCTTCATCAGATGCTTTAACATCAGAGATGATAGCTTTCAATTCAACGCGTTTTGCGAAGAACTTCTCAGCTAATTTAGCACGTTTAACATCACGCGCTTTCATAGATTTCTTAGCCATGAGTACCCTGCCTTACTTGCGGAACGGGAAGTTGAACGCTGCTAACAGTGCGCGACCTTCGTCATCTGATTTCGCAGTAGTGGTGATAGTAATATCTAAACCACGTACACGATCCACTTTATCGTAATCGATTTCAGGGAAGATGATTTGTTCACGAACACCCATGCTGTAGTTACCGCGACCATCGAAAGACTTAGCGGACAAGCCACGGAAGTCACGAATACGTGGTACAGCAATAGAAATCAGACGCTCAAGGAACTCCCACATGCGTTCACCACGCAGGGTTACTTTACAGCCGATTGGATAGCCCTGACGGATTTTGAAGCCTGCAACAGATTTGCGTGCTTTGGTGATCAATGGTTTTTGACCAGAGATAGCTGTTAAATCAGCTGCTGCGTTATCCAGCAGTTTTTTATCAGCAATCGCTTCACCAACACCCATATTCAGGGTGATCTTCTCGACCCGAGGGACTTGCATGACAGAAGAGTAACTAAACTCAGTCATGAGTTTATTAACAACTTCGTCTTTATAGTAATCATGCAGTTTCGCCATCGTATACTCCAAAAATTACTTGATAGTTTCACTGTTAGATTTGAAGAAACGGACTTTTTTGCCGTCTTCGAATCTAAAGCCTACACGGTCTGCCTTACCAGTTGCCGCGTTAAAGATTGCAACGTTAGAAACTTGAATAGCCGTTTCTTTTTCAACGATGCCACCTGGTTGATTCAGAGCCGGAACTGGCTTCTGATGTTTTTTAACCAGATTGATACCTTCAACGATAACTTTACCAGAAGAAAGAACCTGTTTTACTTTACCGCGCTTACCTTTGTCTTTACCAGTTAGCACGATAACTTCGTCATCACGACGGATTTTCGCTGCCATAGTTCGCTCCTTAGAGTACTTCAGGTGCCAGAGAGATAATTTTCATAAACTTCTCATTACGAAGTTCACGAGTTACCGGCCCAAAAATACGCGTACCGATTACTTGCTCGCTGTTATTGTTTAATAACACACAAGCATTACCATCGAAGCGAATGACAGAACCGTCAGGGCGACGTACACCCTTCTTGGTGCGCACCACTACCGCTTTCAGGACATCACCCTTTTTAACTTTACCGCGTGGAATTGCTTCTTTAACAGTAATTTTAATGATGTCGCCTACATGTGCATAGCGACGGTGCGAGCCACCTAGAACCTTGATACACATTACGCGACGTGCACCGGAGTTGTCGGCCACGTTCAGCATAGTCTGTTCTTGGATCATTTTAGTGCTCCGCTAAATGTCAACTACTACTGAGCCACCTCATTATGAAGAGGCCGTTCAAATATACCCATACTACGAGGGCGCGGCATTATAACACCACATCAACGCGATGGACAGAAAAAAATAAACGGCTCAGTCAAAAAGAGCCGTTTATTCATCACGAAAAATCTATTCTATTACAGAACAGCTTTTTCTACAACGCGAACTAAGGCCCAAGACTTAGTCTTAGACAGTGGACGAGTTTCGCGGATTTCTACCACGTCACCAATTCCACATTCATTGTTCTCGTCATGTACGTGCAATTTAGTCGTACGACGGATGAATTTACCATACAGAGGGTGTTTCACCATACGCTCGATAGCAACAACAATAGATTTCTCCATTTTATCGCTAACTACACGACCTTGCAGAGTACGGATTTTATCGCTCATTACGCACCTGCCTTCTCAGTCAGTAAAGTCTTCACACGTGCGATATCGCGACGCACTTGTTTCAACAGATGAGACTGTTGCAGCTGACCGCTTGCAGCTTGCATACGTAAATTAAATTGTTCACGCAGCAGATTCAGCAGTTCAGCATTCAGCTCTTCAACGCTTTTTACGCGCAGCTCTTGTGCTTTCATTACATCACCGTCTTAGTTACAAAGGTGGTTTTGATAGGCAGTTTCGCTGCTGCCAGAGAGAATGCCTCACGAGCCAGCTCTTCAGGCACACCGTCCATTTCGTACAGGACTTTTCCAGGCTGGATTAAGGCAACCCAATATTCTACGTTACCTTTACCTTTACCCATACGAACTTCGAGTGGTTTCTCAGTGATTGGTTTGTCTGGGAACACACGGATCCAGATTTTACCTTGACGCTTAATAGCACGGGTCATAGCACGACGTGCCGCTTCGATCTGACGTGCAGTCAGACGACCACGGCCAACAGCTTTAAGACCGAAAGTGCCGAAGCTAACATCCGTACCTTGCGCTAGACCACGGTTGCGGCCCTTGTGCACCTTACGGAATTTTGTACGCTTTGGTTGTAACATCAGCGACTCTCCTTACTTGCGGCCTTTACGCTGCTGCTTTTTAGGTTGAGCAGCTGGTTTCTCAGCTTGTTCAACAGCAGCCATACCACCCAGAATCTCACCTTTGAAGATCCATACCTTAACGCCGAGAACACCATATGTAGTGTGCGCTTCTGAAGTGTTGTAATCGATATCAGCACGTAATGTGTGCAGTGGCACACGGCCTTCACGATACCACTCGGTACGAGCGATTTCAGCACCGCCTAAACGGCCACTGACTTCAACTTTGATACCTTTAGCGCCCAGACGCATTGCGTTCTGTACTGCACGCTTCATAGCACGACGGAACATAACACGACGTTCCAGCTGTGAAGAGATGCTGTCAGCAACTAATTTTGCGTCTAGTTCTGGTTTACGAACTTCGGCGATATTGATTTGCGCAGGAACACCAGCGATATCCGCTACTGTTTTACGCAGTTTTTCAACGTCTTCACCTTTCTTACCGATAACGATACCTGGGCGAGCAGTGTGAATAGTCACACGGATGCTTTTCGCAGGACGTTCGATAACGATGCGAGAGATTGACGCTTTTGCCAGTTCTTTATTCAAGTACTGACGTACTTTAAAATCGCTGTCTAGGTTGTCAGCGAATTCATTAGTATTCGCATACCAAGTAGAGTTCCAAGGTTTGACAATACCCAGGCGAATACCATTAGGATGTACTTTCTGACCCATTGCTAGTCTCCAGAGTCTCAGCGATCGGACACAACCACAGTAATGTGGCTGGTGCGCTTAAGAATACGATCTGCACGGCCTTTCGCACGCGGCATGATGCGTTTCATAGTTGGACCATCGTCTACGAAAATTTTCGCAACTTTCAGGTCATCAATGTCAGCGCCATCGTTTTGCTCTGCGTTAGCAATTGCAGATTCAAGTACTTTCTTCACTAAACCAGCAGCTTTCTTGTTGGTGTAGGTCAGAATTTCCAGAGCTTGCGACACTTTCTTACCGCGAATCAGGTCGGCGACTAAGCGAACCTTCTGGGCAGAAGAACGAGCGTGGCGATGTATAGCTAAAGTTTCCATCTCTTCCTCCTATCCTTAACGTTTCTTAGCTTTCTTATCTGCCGCATGGCCGCGATAAGTGCGAGTCGGTGCGAATTCACCCAGTTTGTGACCAACCATTTCGTCGGTTACGAAAACTGGAACATGCTGACGACCATTATGGACAGCGATGGTCAATCCGATCATATTAGGAAAGATCGTTGAACGACGGGACCAAGTCTTGAGAGGCTTCTTGTCTCCGCTTTCCACCGCTTTCTCTACCTTCTTCAGCAAGTGCAGGTCAATGAAAGGACCTTTCTTGAGAGAACGTGGCATGGCTTATCCTCTAATTATTTTTTAGAACGATGACGTACGATGAATTGATCAGTACGCTTGTTGCTACGAGTTTTCTTACCTTTGGTCTGAACGCCCCATGGTGTTACTGGGTGTTTACCAAAGTTACGGCCTTCACCACCACCATGTGGATGGTCTACTGGGTTCATCGCAGTACCGCGAACGGTAGGACGAATACCACGCCAGCGGCTAGCACCAGCTTTACCGAGAACACGTAACATATGTTCAGCGTTACCAACTTCACCTAAGGTTGCACGGCAATCTGCTAATACTTTACGCATTTCACCAGAACGCAGACGTAATGTTACATAAGCACCATCACGAGCAACGATTTGAGCGTAAGTACCTGCTGAACGCGCTAACTGACCACCTTTACCTGGTTTCAGTTCAATGTTGTGAACTGTAGAACCAACAGGGATGTTGCGCATTGGCATTGCATTACCAGCTTTGATTGCTGAATCAACACCAGATTGAATCTGGTCGCCAGCTTTCAGGCCTTTTGGTGCAAGAATATAACGACGTTCACCGTCTTTATATAGAACCAGTGCGATGTTCGCAGAACGATTTGGATCATATTCCAAACGCTCAACAACAGCAGGGATACCATCTTTGTTGCGTTTAAAGTCAACTAAACGATAATGCTGCTTATGGCCACCACCGATGTGACGGGTAGTGATACGGCCATTGTTGTTACGACCACCGGATTTGCTGTTTTTTTCTAACAGCGGAGCATAAGGTTTACCCTTATGCAGCTCAGGGTTAACCACTTTAACTACGTGGCGACGGCCCGGAGACGTAGGTTTACATTTAACAACTGCCATTGTTCTTTACTCCTCCGACTTACTCTGCGCCGCTAATGAAGTCCAGATTCTGGCCTTCTTTCAGCGTAACGTAAGCTTTTTTCCAGTCGCTACGACGACCAGTACGCTGACCGTGGCGTTTAGTTTTGCCTTTAACCAGCAAAGTGTTAACACCTTCAACTTCAACTTCAAACAGTTTCTGTACAGCAGCTTTGATTTCTGCTTTAGTTGCATCTTTTGCAACTTTGAGAACGATGGTATTGCTTTTTTCCATCGCTGTAGAAGCTTTTTCAGATACATGCGGCGCGCGCAGTACTTTCAGCAGACGTTCTTCACGGATCATGCCAGCATCTCCTCAACTTGCTTCACAGCATCAGCAGTCATAACCACTTTGTCGAAAGCAATCAGGCTAACTGGGTCGATACCTGCTACATCACGAACGTCAACCTTGTACAGGTTACGTGCTGCTAAGAACAGATTTTCATCTAATTCAGCAGTGATGATCAGAACATCTTGCAGAGCCATATCTTTCAATTTCTGTGCCAGCAACTTAGTTTTAGGTGCTTCAACAGAGAACTGTTCGACAACGATCAGACGATCTTGACGTACCAACTCAGAGAGGATGCTTTTTAAAGCACCACGGTACATCTTTTTATTAACTTTTTGACTGTGGTCCTGTGGTTTAGCTGCGAAGCTAACACCACCAGAGCGCCAGATTGGGCTCTTGATTGAACCAGAACGTGCACGGCCTGTGCCTTTTTGACGCCATGGTTTTTTACCTGAACCAGAAACTTCAGCACGAGTTTTCTGAGCACGAGTACCTTGACGAGCACCAGCTGCATACGCAACAACTACTTGGTGAACAAGCGCTTCATTGAAATCACGCCCGAAGGTAGTTTCGGAAACAGTCAGCGCGCTTTGCGCGTCTTTCATTACCAATTCCATTCCTATCTCCTTGACGTTAAGCCTTGACAGCCGGTTTTACGATCAGGTTGCTACCAGTTGCTCCTGGAACAGCACCTTTGACCAGCAGCAGGTTGCGCTCAGCGTCAACACGTACTACATCTAAGCTTTGAACAGTTACACGTTCATTACCCAGTTGGCCTGCCATTTTCTTGCCTTTGAACACTTTGCCCGGAGTCTGGTTCTGACCGATAGAACCCGGAACACGGTGTGACAAGGAGTTACCGTGAGTAGCATCTTGAGTACGGAAATTCCAGCGTTTAACTGTGCCAGCAAAACCTTTACCTTTAGATGTACCAGTAACGTCGACTTTTTTAACGTCAGCGAAAATTTCAACGCTAATGCTTTGACCTGCAGTAAATTCAGCACCTTCTTCAGTACGGAATTCGCGCAGAATACGGCCAGCTTCAACGCCAGCTTTAGCGAAATGACCTGCTTCAGGTTTAGTTACACGGTTAGCTTTTTTGCTACCAGTAGTAACCTGAATTGCATTGTAACCGTCAGTTTCTGCAGTTTTAACCTGAGTAACGCGGTTATTTTCAATTTCGATAACAGTTACAGGGATAGAAACACCATCTTCAGTGAAGATACGTGTCATTCCCACTTTCTTACCGACTAAACCAATCATTGTTTCAACCTCTCAATCGTTCGACGACCTGATTAACCCAGGCTGATCTGCACGTCAACGCCGGCAGCCAGGTCCAGACGCATCAGAGCATCAACGGTCTTCTCGGTTGGCTCAACGATGTCAACCAGACGTTTGTGAGTGCGAATTTCGTACTGATCACGCGCATCTTTATTAACGTGCGGAGAAATCAGAACGGTAAAACGCTCTTTACGTGTCGGCAGCGGGATAGGACCACGTACCTGCGCACCAGTGCGCTTAGCAGTCTCTACGATTTCCGCAGTTGATTGATCGATTAAACGATGATCAAAAGCTTTAAGGCGGATACGGATTCTTTGGTTCTGCATGAGACCAGAGCTCCAACTATTTTATAAACGTAAATGATTACTCCTCGCACCCATTTCGATTGATGGGGGAGTGTAATCGTCTTAGTGTAACCCCCATATCGGGAGTATTGTCTAAATGAGCAACAAATCGTTGGCTCAATACTGATATTTCAGTCCTAATAAATTAGGGCTTACTCATCAGTAAGCCCGCGCATTATACGTAAATTATTGCGAAACGCAAGCAATCGGGGAAAATATGTGCGAATTTTCTCATGGTCATAACAAAAAAACGCCCAACTCTGATGGATTCAGAAGTTAGGCGCCTATCAAAATCAAAAATCTCACAGAAGATTGAAATCTAAAGTCACTACTCTTCGATCACTTGAGCTTGTAGATAATTTTGAATACCTAAGCGAACAATTAAATCTAACTGTGTTTCTATCCAATCAATATGATTTTCTTCATCCGCTAAAATTTCAATCATCAGATCTCGGCTGACATAATCATGGATAGAATCTGCGTACTTAATTGCCTCTTTTAAGTTTTTTGCGCCATCAAGTTCAAGCTGTAAATCTGACTTAAGCATTTCTTCCACATCCTCACCGATGTTTAACTTACCTAAGTCTTGTAAATTAGGAATACCTTCAAGGAAAAGAATACGCTCTATGTATTTATCGGCATGTTTCATTTCATCGATTGATTCATGATATTCCATCTCATTGAGACGTGTCAGCCCCCAATTTTTAAACATACGTGCATGTAAAAAATATTGGTTAATTGCGACTAGCTCATTGCCCAACAATTTATTAAGGTGGGCTATCATTTTTTTATCGCCTTTCATTTGTACCCTCCATCGCTTCCAGTCTTTTAAGTGTAGTACTGAAATTGATTAGCAGAGTAATTTTTACACAAGCATTTATGTAAAAGGCAATAAAACTAATTGGAAGATAATTTGGAGGGTAAGCGATTATGCAACTTCAATAGCACAAATCTCTTCTAGCTGGATAAGCTCTTGTTGTAAAATCTCTCTTGTTTGCCGAATACACTTTCCACATTCACGACCGACAGGCAATACTTGTCGCAACCCTTTTAATGAGCTGACTTGGTATTTCCTTACCGCATTTCTGATTTGCTTATCTGTAATGGCTTCACAAAGACAAACGTACATATTTTTTAGCCTGTATAAATTATATACTTATATTTTAAATAAAAATGATTCGCATTTCAATTACCATTACAGATTATTTACACAGGCTTCTACATCTATATTTAATTTAAAAATAGTTCTCATTTCGACTCATATTTATTTACCGACACATAAGTTGCAATTCTGCAATAAGCATAACGAATTAATATCTAATAACTAATTTTTCTAAGAGAAATAATTTCTATGGAGAAGTTAAAACATTGGAGAAGGGATACGCGCAGATATAAAAAAGGCACCAATTAAGGTGCCCTTTTCTAACATTTTGTGATGCTATGTATTATGCAATG
>NZ_JAMPNZ010000041.1:0-41758 GCF_028479625.1 Providencia sp. PROV197 | reverse complement strand
CAACCCATCATTCGGTTACGGCGGTTATTGTTTACCGAAAGATACCAAGCAATTGCTCGCTAACTACGATGATGTGCCGAACAACCTGATTAACGCGATTGTCGAATCCAACCGCACGCGTAAAGACTTCATTTCGGACGCAATTATTGCCAAAGCACCACGTAAAGTCGGTGTCTATCGCTTAGTGATGAAAGCAGGGTCAGATAATTTCCGTGCTTCTGCGGTGCAGGGCATCATGAAGCGCATCAAAGCCAAAGGCATTGAAGTGGTGGTGTATGAGCCTGTGATGAAAGAAACCGAGTTTTTCCGTTCAAAAGTGGTCAATGATTTAGCGGAATTTAAAGCCCAGTGCGACATTATTTTAGCCAACCGTATGGTGCCTGAAATCGAAGATGTGGCAGACAAAGTGTATACCCGTGATTTATTTGGTAATGACTAAATATTAATAGTAAGAATGGGTTGGCAGTTTGCCAGCCTATTTTTCACCTTTTCCTTCCTAAAAACCGCTCATTTTGTGCGGTATTCCACAACTTCTTTATTTTTGAACCATTTTTGCAAGAATCGCTAAGAAATGTCTTTTTTCATTTGTTAGCATCCGCCGATTGATTAAAAAGCGGGCGCTCTGTCATGCAAAAAATTATAAAAAAACAAAGAGGTGACTTCATAACTTACCAAAAAGCAGGTGAAATTGATTTTTGGCAAGTCATGACTGACTATATTGATGGACGAATTGTTGGTAAAGATTTAGGCAGTGGAAATGCAGAACGAAGTGTCGAACGTATTCAACTAAATGGCCAAAATTATATTATCAAATGTGAAAAAGAGCGGGATAAACGCATTGAAAAAAGAGTAATGCGTATGTTATCTGGCCCATTTTATTCACGTTTATTAATGCGTTTAGTCTCCGCACAAAATCAGGGCTGCACTGTTACAAATGACATCTATTTTGTGGCAGAAAAAATGCAATGCCGTGAATCAGTTGAAACGTGGATTATTGCTGAATATGTTGAAGGAACTGTCCTATCAGAATTGGATGATCTAACACCTTATTATGCTGAAATGAAATCGGTTATCGACCAACTTCATCGCTATGGTTTATCTTCTAATGATATTCATGCAGGAAACTTTGTTTTGACAGAGAATGGACTGAAAGTGATTGATTTGTCTGATTACGGAAATTTAACCATATGTAAAGCAAATGATTTAATCGCCTTAAAACGTTTTTATGGTATTGAGCCAGACAAAAAAAATGGGGCTTATCGGTTTATTCGTTTTAGGGATAACTTTCGCCATTGGTCTAGAAAGTTGCGAGGTAAGAAAACTCGGTTATAGACTAAATTGAGTTTTCTTATCGGTGAATTTATGGGTTTAATTGATAAAGTGCATCTAAAAACTCAGGGATAAAGCTACCAGTACCGCGACAGCGCTGTGTCGCTGTTTCCCCTGCCTGTTTCATTAGTGCACAAGCGGTTGCAACATGTTGTAGCCTATCACCAGATAGCGCACAGCTAGCGGCAACGACAGCGGATAGTGCGCATCCCGTCCCAACTACGCGAGTCATTAAAATATCCCCGCCTGCGATAGCAATTGTGCGTTTGCCATCAGTGACATAATCAATTTCGCCACTGATGGCGACAATGGTGTTCGCTTGTTTGGCCAGTGATTTTGCTGCAGGAAGGGCATCATTTGTGGAGTTTAGGGAGTCTACCCCTCGACCACCGAGACTGTTACCTGCTAATGCCATAATTTCGGATGCATTGCCCCGAATTGCAGCAGGTTTAAGGCCAAGAAGCTCATGACAGAAGCGGGTACGAAAAGTGAGAGCACCAACAGCAACAGGGTCAAGAACCCAAGGTTTTTCCGCGGTATTTGCACTATGTACAGCGCGTTTCATTGCTTGTTGCCTATCCGTCGTGAGTGTTCCCACATTAATTAATAAACTGTTTGCTATGGCAGCAAATTGCTCAGCTTCTTCAGGTTCAATGACCATGGCAGGGGAACAATTTAGCGCTAACAGAACATTTGCGGTAAAGGTTTGAACGACATCATTGGTCATGCAGTGAACGAGAGGAGATTTGCTGTGAAGTTGCTGTAATATCGGTGATATTACAGCATCGTTGATATGTTCAAATTCGATCATGATCCCCTCATTTTGCGTGATAGAGTATAAAATAGTGGATTTATTCTACACTCTATCCCTCTTAATGAAAGAAGTCGTTAATCTGAAAGGTAATTTTCCATTACCATTCCCCCAGCACCTTGTGCGACAATTTCATAAGAGTCATTAGCTGCATAAATACGTGTTTTGATATGAGGGAAGGCGGCTAATTTTTCTTCAACGGACTTTTTCGTCATCTCAAAGAAATGATTTTTTGGTGTTAAGGTTCCACCACAAACAACGACATCTGCTTGAGTCGTTAAAATAGCATTCGCGATAGCGATTCCATAATAATAAGCCGCTTCTTCAAGAGCTTCGAGACAAATGGTGTCGTTTAATGTCAGCGCTTGGAAAATTGTGTGGTAGTTAATATCTGCTTCATTATTAACAAGATCATTAATGACCGAGCTTTTACCTAATCGGAGTTGTTGGATCACCCGAGATTTTATGGCGGACAACGAGCTGTATTGCTTTAAACAGCCAAACGAGCCACATTCACAGCGTTGCCCATTAATATCAATCGTTGTATGGCCAAATGCCTGCGCAGTGCTAATTGGTGCGGGTGCGTAATGATTATTGATGATCGTGCAACTGCGAATGTCCGTGTCGCAGGTGGTAAATAAAAATCGTTGGCTATCAGACGTATAATGTAAACGGTATTCGGCGAATGCGGCAAAACTGATCCCGCTTCCCAGTAGCACAAAGCACGGTACTTTTTGCGTGATGTAGTTATAGAGCCCTTTGATGCGCGAGTTATATTGATGATAGGGGAGTTTGTCACGCTCTAAAATATGGTCGATAGCAATGCCGATACCGAGCAGGTTTTCTACACTTAGTTGATGTCCTGCAAGGAGGGTGTCAACTTTACTAAGCAGATGATCGAGCATGTTCTCAGCCGTTTCAAGGTGCTCATATTTGACTTTCACCATCCCTAGAATTTCGAGTTTTAGGTTTTGTAAAACAATGGTGGAATAGATATCACTCATTTCAATACCAACAAGGTAACCATCCGCAGGGTTGATACTGTACAAAATGGGCTTACGTCCTCCTGTGGATTCACCCAGCTCAGAGGTTGAAATTAATTGGCATTTACTCAGCTCATCTAGCAATCTTGCACAGGTGGCTGGCTTCATACTCGCGAGTGTAGCGAGCATCTCGGCTCGAATTGGCCCGTGATTGAGAACTAATCGGTAAAGCACTTTCAGTTTTTGTGTTTTTGAATTTTTTGAGGTGCGAAATTCATTTAATAATGTATGTAACAAGCGCCCCACTCCTTTTCGTTCCAACCATTAGGCTTAAGATTAGCAAATCTATATATAAAGTTCTGCATTATGCCGCACATCATACCTAAAATCTTTTTCTTAAAATGAGATTAAGATCGCTGTTATGTTTCTAAATTACGCTATGATCGATTTCAACAATCAGTATTCGATTTTAATTTGGAGATAGCCATGCACCAGACGAAAGATATTTTAGAAAGCCTGAAATTTATTCAGTCACGTACGGAATTAAAGCCAACTGTTGGGATTATTTTAGGCTCTGGATTGGGCCCATTTGCAGATACCCTAGAGAATGCGGTTCATATTCCTTATAGCGAAGTGCCTCATTTTGCTAAGTCTGAGGCTGTTGGCCATGCGAATGAATTAGTGATTGGTACGATTGCTGGCAAAACGGTAGTTGCGATGAAAGGCCGTTTTCACTATTACGAAGGTTTTTCATTAGACCAAGTGACTTTCCCTGTGCGTTTGATGAAAGCACTCGGTGTCGAAAAATTAATTATCACTAACGCCTGTGGCGCGGTAAATACCGATTTTAACCCAGGTGACCTGATGATTATTACCGATCACATTAACCTGACAGCAAATAATCCATTAATAGGGCCGAATAACCCTGAGTTGGGTGTTCGTTTCTTGGATGTGAGCGAGGTATACAACAAAGAGTTACGCCAAACAATCAAAGATGTTGCTTCTGAACAGGGTGTTTCTGTACGTGAAGGGGTTTACGCATGGTGGACAGGCCCGACTTACGAAACACCAGCGGAAATTCGCATGATCAGAACATTAGGGGCTGATGCAGTCGGTATGTCGACAGTACCAGAAGCATTAGTTGCACATCATTCACAAATTAAAACCGTAGGAATTTCCTGCTTAACTAATATGGCATGCGGAATTTTGGAACAACCATTAAGCCATGATGAAGTGATTGAAACCGCAGAAAAAGTGAAAGCGACATTCTTGAAACTCGTCACGGGTGTGATTGCGCGTTTCTAATTTCAAGACTCTTTTTCTCAAAATAAAATAAAGATGCTGTAATTATTAATAAGGTGAATATTGAAATGAAATTTAAAGGTCTGATTTTAGTTTCTTTAGGCGCTTGTAGTTATGGCATTCTTTCAACATTAGTTGTACTGGCTTATCGCGCAGGTTATTCCTTGAATGATGTAATCGGTAGCCAAACGGTACTTGGTGCAATTTTGTTATGGTTTTTTGTTGTTGTCGGCGCATTAGTGAAAAAAGCTCGCTTAATGTGGCCAACTCGGCAACAAGGTCTTTTGATGTTGTTAACGGGGACGACGACGGGCCTAACGGGGTTATTATATTACGCATCGTTGCAGTATTTATCCCCAGCATTAGGTGTGGTGCTATTTCTGCAATTTACATGGATGGGAGTGGCGATTAATGCTGTCGTAAACCGTCAAATACCACCATTAATGACAATTGTTTCTGTAATAGTGATCTTAATTGGTACCATACTGGCGACAGGGTTATTAAATAGCCAAGATATCGTATTTCATTGGGCAGGCGTGCTACTAGGATTATGTGCAGCATTATCAAATGCGATACGGGTGTATGTGAGTGGCGCATTGGCTGTAAAAACGGATCCGATGATGCGCTCGGCAATTATGGTGACGGGAGGCGCAATCTTGACCTCTATTATCGTGCCACCAACATTCTTATTTAGTGTATCAACGTTTCAATCGCTATTTTTTACTTATGGACTACCTCTGGCTTTCTTTGGTTCTTTCTTCGGTATGTGGATGTTTGCTAAAGGCACACCTCTGATTGGTACAAGCTTAGCGACCATTGTGAGCTCAATGCAGCTGCCCGTTACTATTTTACTGTCAGTGACTGTTCTGCAATTACCCCTCGAATTCATTCAGTTTGTAGGTGTTGCCGTCATTTTAATGGGGGTGGCTATCGCTGAGCTGAAAATAAAAATAAACACATGTAACTCCAAACGGAGCTTCGTATGAACATTAAATCCCGCTTGAAAATCATGCTTTTCCTGCAATATTTTGTTTGGGGAAGTTGGTTAGTTACGCTCGGCTCGTACATGATGAAAACTTTGAGTTTCTCAGGTGCTGAAGTTGGTTTAGTTTATAGCTCTAAAGGCATTGCGGCTATTTTAATGCCAGGGCTTATCGGCATTATTGCGGATAAATATATCCCAGCGAATCGCTTATATATGATCTGCCATTTGATAGGGGCAGCTGCATTATTTTATGCCGCTACAGTCACCAGCTCATCGGTGATGTTTTGGGTGATGTTGATAAATGCGATGGCATTTATGCCGACAATTGCCCTTTCAAATACCATTAGTTATTCATCACTAAGCCAATACCAATTGGATTCGGTCAGTAACTTCCCTCCAATTCGTGTATTTGGAACGGTTGGGTTTATTGTCGCCATGTGGAGTATTAGCTTATTAAAATTTGAACTCAGCAGTATGCAACTATATATAGCAGGGGGATGTTCGCTGCTATTAGCCGCGTATTCCCTAACATTACCTAAAATTGAAGTGAATAAAAAAGCCATTTCAAGTAGCTGGATGAGCAAGCTAGGCTTAGATGCGTTAGTGTTATTTAAGAAGCCAATAATGGCTGTATTTTTCTTATTCGCTATGTTGCTTGGTGCGGTTTTACAAATAACCAATACATTTGGTAACCCGTTCTTACATGATTTTGGTCTCAATCCGCTGTATCAAGATAGTTTAGTGGTGCAATATCCCTCCATATTATTATCTATCTCGCAAATGGCGGAAGTGTGTTTTATTTTAGCAATTCCATTCTTCTTAAAACGCTATGGCATTAAAACCGTTATGTTATTAAGTATGTTTGCATGGACATTGCGGTTTGGGTTCTTTGCCTTCGGAGATCCATCAGCGATTGGTTTGATGTTCTTAATCATGTCGATGATTGTGTATGGTTGTGCATTTGATTTCTTTAATATTTCAGGTTCAATATTTATTGAACGAGAAGTCGATACACGAATGCGTGCGAGTGCCCAAGGGTTATTTATGACCATGGTGAATGGTGTCGGTGCTTATTTTGGTGCAATTCTCAGCGGGTTGGTTGTCGATTACTATACTGTTGACGGTATTAAAGATTGGCAAATGATTTGGCTGGTCTTTTCGTCTTACACAATTGTTTTAGCGATTATTTTCCAATTTACCTTCCATTATAGTCATGATAAAGACGCGGCAATGAAGGAAGCCAAAGCCAGCTAAGATAATCTGTTAAACATAACGAACAAAACGTAAAAAGAGAAAGCCATTAATTTGGCTTTTTCTTTTTGGCGCAACTCAACGCTAAACATAGTTACGTTTACCTCGTAGAATATGTTCTGTCAGAGTTTCTTCTGCTTGGCTGAAAGCCTTTTGCTTGAGTTGTTCGACAAGTTGTTGATGTTGACGTGTAGACTCAAAGTAATATTCATTACGATAAATGGGGTCTGGCTGAAAATAAACACGCTGGCGAATATTATCCGCTAAATCTAAAAAGACAGTGTTATCGAGTAACTCTAAAAAGAATCGATGAAAGCGCTCATCTTCTTTAATCCAACCTTGGTAATTATTTTCGGCAAGTAGCGCTTTTTGCTGTTCAATTATCGCATCTAAGCAAGCGAAGTGTTCCTCAGTTAAATAATCACGGACGAGTTTAATTGCATGAGACTCAATGGCTAAACGTAAATCATAATTATCCCGCGTTTCTTTTAAGGAAAGTTTTTGGATAAATACCCCTTTGCGTGGAATAATTTTAACCAAACCTTCATTTTGTAGCTGATATAGCGCTTCACGAATTGGAGTACGGCTCATACCAAGTTCTTCAACTAAGCTGTTTTCAGAGGTATAGCTTTCCTCGCCAAACTGCTTACTGAGAATTTTATGTTTAATAGCCGTATAGGCTTGTTGGCTGAGTGGTTTATCTTTCATCAGGATCTTGTATCAAAATTAGAAATTTCAGTGAGTATAGAAAGGAATAGATTGGTATACAAGTAAAGTACCAACTTTATATTGTTTAGATAATAAGCAAATGGCGGTTAATTATTGGTGATAATATGGATAATAAACCAGCATCCGTGCCAGTTTTGATTGCGTTAATATAATTCAGGACGGCGGTTTTCCATACAGGGCAATTTTTGACGAGTTTCAGCTGTGTGCTCGGGGGAAATTTCAGCGAAGAACACGGTTTCATCATAGCCTGCAGAAGCAATTGTTACGCCAAGAGCATCACAAATTAAGCTGCGCCCAATAAAAATATTACTGGTTTGGTCACACGCACAAACAGGTATGGTATTTTCTAGAGCACGGGCTTTTACTAGGGTTTGGTAGTGCTCTTCTTTGAGAGGACCACTGACCCAAGCTGTTGGGACTAGGAGTAAATCTGCCCCTGCTAATGCTAATTTACGGGCGACTTCTGGGAAACGCAGCTCATAGCATACTAAAATACCAATTTTCCCAAATTCGGTTTCGACAGGTTTCAATTCATTATGACTTTGAATGATATTGAGTGACTCTTGATAAGAGAATGCGTCATATAAATGCGTTTTTTGGTAATGATAAATGAGTTCCCCTTGGCGGTTTAACATAATGGTGGTGTTAAACGCGCGTTTAGGTTCATTCTCAGCCCGTTCATAAATACCACAAACCACATAAATTCCATACTCTTTTGCTGTTTTGGCTAGTTGAGAAACAAAAGGACCATCAACGTTCTCTGCGACATCCGCATAGCTGATACCACTATCCGCGGGAACAAATGCCATAAACATTTCAGGTAATAGAACTAAATCTGCTCCGCCTTGAGCCGCCTTTTGTATGGCATCACAGGCTTTTTTCAAGTTTTGTTCTTTATTAGGGCTACTGGCTAGTTGGGCAATTGCAACTTTCATGTTGGCTCCTTATTCGAAATATTTTGCAGCGCCTGAGATAGCGGCTAAGGTTTCACCTGCATCTATGCGTTTTTTGACATCAATTTCAGCATGTTGTGCATTAAGCGCGCGTTGGCGATATTCTTGCAATGTCACTTCATCAGCCACTAAAATGCCATCACCATCTGCAATAATTAAATTACCTGGGTGGATAGTGACGCCATCGACACTGATTGGCACATTGATTGCGCCTTCAATGCCTAGGATTCGAGTTGTTAGCGGACTGACTTTGTGAGCAAATACAGGGACACCAATCTCACGCAGCGCTTTGATATCAGTTACGCAACCATCGATAACAGCCCCAGCAATTTTTTTTGCTCGTGCCATATAGGACACCATCTCACCCCAACAGGCGCGGTCATAATCTCCTGACATATCAATGCAAACAACATCTCCTTCTTGAACAATATCAAAGACTTTATGTACTGCTGAAGAGTCCATATGTGGAATTCGCACAGTTACTGCGTGGCCAATGAACTGGTTTTTTTCAATTTGTGGACGTAGTGTTTTGATGAAGCCAAAATCGGTCATATGGCCAATTGTTGACGGGCAAACATCGCGGCAGCTTTCGATCACTTCTTGGCTAAAACAGGTAACTCGAGGATTTAACGTAAACATAGGGCACCTTTATTCGTTATATTAGAGTGTATGAGTAAAACTAATCTTGGTTTACAGCCGCTGCTAGAGGTTTATCAGGTTGAATGAAGAACCAGCAAATAATGGCTAAACTAATAGGTATCACGTTGAAAAGTAAGGCAACCGTCCACCCAAAGTGTTGGGCAAGCCAGCCGCATAAAATTGGAGAAATAACACCACCCAAATTGCCCCACAGATTCATCCATCCACTTACTGATCCTGCATATTGACGGCCTTTATCAGCGGCAATTGCCCACGAAGTCACAACGGGCAGGCCTAAAGCACCGAGGGCAAGGGTTAGCCATGCGACACTTACAACAGCGCTCTCCGTTTGAGCAGCACCACAAATCCCAACAATAAACAGGATAAAACCAGTAATGGCGATGTAGCCCCTTGCCACTAATTGGGAGTAGCCTTTATTGAGTAGCCAGTCAGATACTGAACCCGCGGTAAGCACAGCAATACAAATGGCTAACCATGGGAAACTTGCCGCAACACCCATTTGAGTTAGTGAAAATCCGCGTGCTTCTTGGAGGTAAGTTGGTAACCAAATCATAAATAATGTAGTCATATAGGCGACAAAAAAGTATTGAAAGCCTACAGCCCAAAATGGACGTTCTTTCATAAACTTACGCCATGGAGCTTTGACATCTTCACCGCCATTCTCACTGATTGTTCGGCCACTTTGTATAAATGCGATTTCGCTTTGTGAAATCTTAGGGTGCTGTTCTGGTTTATTGCGAGCGCAGAAGTACCAGATCAAACCAATTAAAATACCAATGACTCCAAAGATATAGAAAACAGCGTGCCAACCGAAAGAAATCATAATGAAAACAGTAAGGGTAGGAGCGATGACTGGGCCAAAATAAGAGCCTGCCAATAAGAAGCTTGCCGCTCTGGCTTTTTCATTTTGACGAAACCACCAAGTATTAAAGACAGCATTTGAAGGGTATAGAGGCGCCTCGCCAACACCAAAGAAAAAACGAACGATACATAACCAGAGGTAAGTCGGTGCAACCACCGTTAGAATGGTAAACGCAGACCAAACATATAAGCTTATTGTCGCAATTAACCGGCTGCCAAAGCGTTCCGCTAATATTCCACTTGGAATTTGTGCTAATGCATAACCAAGAGAAAATAATGCGCCTAAAAAACCAAATTGAACTTTACTCATACCTAAATCGGTCATCATATGTTCCGCAACAATGGAAATGTTGGCGCGATCCATATAGGCAATTAAACCGATAATAAAAAATATTGCTGCTAAACCCCAGCGTAAACGCCCTGGTGTGTCTTTTGCTGTAGGTGCTATCACAGAGTCTTTGTATGACATAGTCTTACCTTTTTTATTGGTCTGTAGAGGTAATTAATTTTATTGTATTTATATTGAATTCAACTTGTATACAAGATGGATGTTAATAACCCGTTATTGGCCTGTCAAAGATCTGTTTTGTTATCTGTGATTGAAATCAAAACATTTGGTGAATTTATGAGCGAGCTCATGTTTTTTCGATAAAACAATTATCAAAGATTAATTTGTTATTAATCAATGTATTATGCTTCTGAGGGAGCATGGGTAAATTAAGCGTTTGTTGCCGTGGGAAATAGTTAAATCTAGAAATGCCGACGTATTTCTAGATTTAACATAGACGTTATTTATCAATTTTCTTTTTTTTCGCCTCTTTTTGAGCGAGTTGTCTTATGCTTTTTTCTGGGGTAGGCAGATTTTCTGGCATGGTACCGCCAAGTGTTTCTCTCACTTTTTGGCCAACTTCAAAGTGAGTTTGATTCGCTTCTGTTTTACTTTGGATGTTATCTCGTTTGAGCTTTCGTTTAGCACCAGAACCAATTTCGACCATATCGATGATCTCCTCGAAATGGTCTTCAATGGCATGTCTACTTTGCAAACATGCCTCTTTTGCTTTTTCTAAAACAGGTAAGAATGCCGATATTCCGAATATTCGAGGAGTTTAGACAACTCTCTCGCTGACCAGTATTCATTTCCCGAATTATCCGTTTTTCTAATATCTTCAAAAGGCTGTTGCGGCACCATTTGACTCTCCAATTTTTGAGTAAGTGATTTTTTGGGGGAAGAAAGATAGTTTATCGTGGAGATTATTTGAGCGCCTAAGGATTTTCAAAAAATAGGATTTTTAAGGCAGTTTATGCGATTTTTATTCCAAAATTGCGGGGGGGTCCATCTATTTCAGGTTATTTGGATATTTCAGTAAAATAAAAAAAGCCAATTTACACAGAGCATTAATTGGCTTAGTCATGCATGACAGTTAGAGAGATTACTCAATATTCTGAATTTGTTCTCTCATTTGTTCGATTAATACTTTCAGTTCAACGGCGGAAGTGGTGACTTCGCTATTAATCGATTTTGATGCTAACGTATTAGACTCACGATTAAATTCTTGCATCATAAAGTCAAGGCGGCGCCCATTGGCTTCTTTTTTCTTCAAGATATTACGCGTTTCTTTAACGTGCGCTTCTAATCTATCCAATTCCTCAGCAACATCAACACGTTGGGCGAGCAATATGAGCTCCTGTTCTAAGCGGTTGTTATCCACTTGGATTTCCGCTTCTTCGAGCTTACTTTGAAGGCGATCGCGCTGCCATTGCAGAATTTCTGGCATATGTTGACGAACTTTTGCCACTTCAACTAAAACACCATCAAGGCGTTGTTCAATTAAGGCATGCAATGAAGCACCTTCCGCTTCTCGGCTTTGGATAAAAGCATCGATAGTTTCATCTAAACCAGCCATTAACTGTTCGCTGATGGCATCTAAATCTTGCTCGCCAGCCGACATCACACCTGGCCAACGTAAAATCTCTAGGGGGTTGATTTCACCTTCGTGGCTGTAATTTTTGACCCAATTTGCTGCGCTAATTAATTGGCGGGCTAATTGTTCATTGAGAATTAATTCGCCACGGTTTCCACCGTCTAATTCAAAACGCAGGTTACATTCCACTTTTCCGCGCGTTAAGCGTGAACGAAGGCGTTCACGAATAACGGGTTCAAGGCTTCTGAATTGCTCAGGTAAACGGATATACGTTTCTAAATAACGTTGGTTTACGGAACGCAGCTCCCAGGCCGCATTCCCCCATTCACCCTTGATATCACGGCGGGCAAAAGCGGTCATACTACGGATCATAATTCGTTCCTATTATCGATAAGATAATGGGATTATAACGCTATGAGAGATGACAGGATAGGCATTATCGTTTTAAGGACGTATAATGCGTCCCAATTTGAGTTGATAACGGAGATAACACCATGCGCCCAGCAGATAGACAAGCGGACGAAATGCGCCCGATTACCATCACGCGCAATTATACAAAACACGCAGAAGGCTCTGTTCTTATTGAGTTTGGCGACACGAAGGTGTTATGCAATGCAACGGTTGAAGAGGGTGTACCTCGCTTTTTAAAAGGTCAAGGTCAAGGTTGGGTAACCGCTGAGTACGGCATGTTACCTCGCGCAACAAATTCACGTAACCAACGTGAAGCGGCTCGTGGTAAACAAACTGGCCGTACAATGGAAATTCAACGTTTGATTGCCCGTTCATTACGTGCAGCTGTTGATCTGAAAAAATTGGGTGAATTCACCATCACTTTAGATTGTGATGTTATCCAGGCTGACGGCGGTACACGTACAGCGGCGATTTCAGGTGCTTGTGTGGCACTGGTGGATGCACTGAATAATATGGTTGCTCAGGGGAAAATTGCAAAAAGTCCTCTGAAGTCGATGGTTGCTGCAGTTTCGGTCGGGATTGTGAACCAAGAAGCGCTTTGCGACCTTGAGTACGTTGAAGACTCTGCGGCAGAAACGGACATGAACGTCGTGATGATGGATGATGGCCGTATGATTGAAGTGCAAGGCACCGCAGAAGGCGAACCATTTAGCCATGAAGAATTATTGGCTCTATTAGCATTAGCCAAAACAGGGCTCGACACCATTTTTGAAGCTCAGCGAGAAGCGCTGAAATAAATTAATGTTTAAATAGGCGGCTGAAAAGTCGCCTTTTTTATGTCTGCTAAATGGCAGATAACGCAATTAGCAAAATAACAAATTTAATATACATAATCGTCATCAATGAGGAGAATGACCAATGAAAGCCTATCAGCGCGATTTTATTGAACTTGCCATGAAAAAACAGGTATTGAAATTTGGTGAGTTTACGCTGAAATCAGGTCGAAAAAGCCCTTATTTTTTTAATGCAGGGTTATTTAATACTGGGCGTGATCTGGCACTTGTCGGTCGTTTTTATGCACAAGCGCTACAAGAGAGTGCAATTGAGTGTGATGTGATTTTTGGGCCAGCCTATAAAGGTATTCCCATTGCAACTACAATGGCAGTTGCATTGGCTGAGCATCATGATATCGATATGCCATATTGCTTTAATCGTAAGGAAGCAAAAGATCACGGAGAAGGTGGTGTATTAGTTGGTAGCCCTCTGCAAGGACGTGTTGTTGTGGTTGATGATGTGATCACTGCAGGTACTGCAATTCGTGAATCAATGGAAATTATTAAGCAGCAAAAAGCGACTCTCAATGGTGTTTTGTTGTGTTTAGACCGTCAAGAAAAAGGAAAAGGGGAAATCTCAGCCGTACAAGAGGTTGAGCGTGACTATAACTGCAAGGTTTATTCAATCATTACGATGAGTGATTTGATTACGTATCTTTCTGAACAAGAAGGTATGGAAGCACACTTAGTGGCAATGAAAGCTTATAGAGAACAGTACGGTATTTAAAAAAATCCCCTCGCCCAAAAAACGGGCGGGGTGAGTAGTACTAATAACTGTTATTGTAACTGAGCTAAAATTAAAGGCCAGCGCGCTTCAAATTCGACAGTCGGTCGGTAACGAAATTCTGAACGTACGAAGCGTGATAACATGCCTTCGCAATAAGCAAGTAATTGAGAAGCAAGTAGCGATTCATCATGGATAAAGCCATGACCATCACGTATTTTTTTCTCTTTTAACACTTGGCGCAATTGAGACTCTATTCGCTCAAACAATTGGTTAATTCGGTCTTGTAGCCTGTCTTGCTCAAACATGAGCGCATGGCCTGTCATTATACGTGTTAAGCCTGGGTTTTTCTCTGAAAACCCTAAAATTAACGCTAACATTAATTTAATTCTAATGATGGTATCTTTTTCATCATTTAAAATCAGATTGATACGCGAGACCAGTGAATCTTCAATAAACCCAATAAGACTATCAAACATTTTCATTTTACTGGGAAAATGACGATATAACGCTGCTTCTGAAACACCAACGGAGGCTGCAAGTTTTGCAGTCGTAATGCGTTGGCTACCATCACTACTTTCTAACATTAACGCAAGAGCCTGTAAGATCTCGTCACGTCTGTTACGTTTTTGTGTTGTCGCTTTTTCTGCCATGTCTAATAAGACCCCTGCTAAAACAGCAAAACAAACTATCCAAAATTTTGCTCTTAGTAAAGAGACTTACAGAGCAAAATAGGTTTAAAAATGTAGAGAGTATAAGTAAATTTTGAACAATTTCCTGTTTAGTAATATGCGACTGATTGTTTTGATTCATAAATATAGAACCTAAAGTAGGTTCTATATAGCATATTAAATATCAGAATATTTTATTTATTGGCGACCTGAGTGACCGAAACCACCTGCACCACGTTCTGTTGCATCAAAGTCGTCAACAATATTAAATTCAGCTTGAACCACAGGGACAAAAACCATTTGTGCCATGCGCTCGCCTGGCTCAACAGTAAAGGTTTTATCACCACGATTCCAAACAGAAACCATGAGTTGCCCTTGATAATCGGAGTCAATAAGTCCGACAAGATTCCCGAGTACAACACCGTGTTTATGGCCCAGCCCTGAACGGGGAAGAATAACTGCAGCGAGACTTTCATCAGCGATGTGAATCGCTAAACCTGTTGGAATTAATTCTGTTTGACCTGGCGCTAAATCAATAGGTGCATCAAGACAAGCGCGCAAGTCTAAACCTGCTGAACCTGTTGTTGCATAGGTTGGTAAAGGAAATTCATTACCGATACGGTTATCAAGGATTTTTAGGTCAATTTTTTTCATAACGTTGAAGTATCTCGTCAAGTAAATAGTGGCTTAATTCAATTTTACTGCTATGTGGCAACCGAGTCTCACCGTTGGCATCAAATAGATGTAATGCGTTGTTATCGCTATTAAAACCGTTGTCTGCAAGGGAAACATCATTGGCACAAATTAAATCTAATTGTTTTTGTTGTCGTTTTTGGCGAGCATATTCTTCCACATTTTGGGTTTCAGCTGCAAATCCCACAACATAAGGGCGATTTTTCGTAAGAGCCCCAACACTTGCGACAATGTCTGGGTTTTTCACCAGTGTAATCGTGAACTCATCGCCTTGTTTTTTTATTTTATTTTCAGCAACCGTTTTGGCTCGGTAATCTGCAACAGCAGCGCAACCAATAAAAATATCTTGCTCAGCGATAGATTGGTGCACTTTTTCATACATATCTAAGCCGCTAATCACGTTAATTCGATTAACGCTCATCGGTGTAGGGAGGTTAACTGGCCCTGAAATTAATGTCACATCAGCCCCTCGTTGGCTTGCTGCTTGTGCGATAGCAAACCCCATTTTTCCTGAGCTGTGATTGCTGATAAAACGTACTGGGTCTAGATCTTCACGAGTTGGGCCCGCAGTGATCATCAGTTTAATGCCTTGTAAATCTAGCTTAGGATTGAAATATTCACCAGCCAAACGAACAATTTCGAGCGGATCAATCATGCGGCCTGGGCCAATATCACCACAAGCTTGACTGCCCTCATCAGGCCCCCAAATCATACACTGGCGTTGTTTCAATCTGATTAAATTATCTTGTGTTGCACGGGCCCGATACATTTGTTGATTCATTGCGGGTACAACGGCAATCGGCGCAGCGCTAGCAAGGCATATTGTGGTAAGCAAATCATTTGCCATACCTGCATTAAGCCTAGCAATTAAATCAGCAGTTGCTGGGGCTAAAATAATCAAGTCAGCCCATTTTGCTAATTCAATATGACCCATTGCTGCTTCAGCCGCTGGATCTAATAAATCGTCTGCGACTGGATGGCCAGAGACTGCCTGTAAAGTCAGAGGGGTAATAAAGGCTTTCGCACCTTGAGTCATGACGACACGTACGACCGCGCCTTGATCACGTAAGCGACGCGTTAGTTCTGGAATTTTATAGGCGGCGATGCCCCCACTGATACCAATAACTATCTGTTTACCCAATAGTGATAGTTGATTCATTATTTTTATCCACTTTGCTCAACATGAACGGCATATTACCACATTGCACGTTTAGGTGGCGCGCTCGATTTTGCATCAACTTATTATTTTTGCGAAGCGCTACGCAAAGCCTTATGAGCGCAATTGTGATTCACTGAAAACTCGATAAAAGTGGTGAGAGAGAATTCAAGGACGAATAATATCATGAATGAACACCAAAACTTACCGCCCAGAGAGAAGCTACTTGCTTATGGTGCAGCAGCGCTCTCGGATGCCGAATTATTAGCGATTTTTTTGCGAACGGGGAGCCAAGGAGAGCCAGTTTTGAAACTTGCTGAACGGCTAATTAAGGAGTTCGGTTCTTTGTATTTATTAATTCAAGCCGATTATACGAAGCTAATACAATGTAAAGGTATGGGAAGCTGTAAATTCACGCAGTTGCAAGCCATTAGCGAGTTGGCTCGTCGTTTTTTTTCGGAGCAATTTCTGCATGAGGATGTAATGAGTGGGCCTGACCTCCTAAAATCTAGATTGCTTGATTTGTTTGCGGGGCAAGAACGCGAAGTCTTTATTGTGTTATTTTTAAATACTCAAAATCAAATTATTTGTTATGAAGAAATGTTTAAGGGCACATTAAACCGCGTTGAAGTTCATCCAAGGGAAATTATTCGTTTTGCAATAAAAATGAATGCAAGTTCAATCATTTTAGCGCATAACCACCCATCAGGTAATCCTGAACCCAGCGCCGCAGATAGAGAAGTCACTGAACGGATCCAGAGCGCTTGTTCCATTATGGGAGTGAAATTACTCGACCATTTTGTTGTTGGGCACAAACGATGCGTCTCCTTTGCAGAGCGAGGGTGGCTGTAAAATCATTTTTTGCCTAAAAAATGACAACTTTTACGTTGTTGGGCTTGAGTGAAAACGATTGAAAGCGTATACTACGCCACCTTTAAGGATCTTGGGTTTGGCGAGAAGGGCCTATCTCAGTAAATTTTTTACTTAGGTATAAACGGTTTTTTCAGTCACTAAAAGTTTGCTGAGATGGGCTCCTAAGCCTGACGAGGCGGCCATACCCAGAACAAAAAAGCTCGAGCTGATTAGATTTTTGGAGAATAGACATGTCACGAGTCTGCCAAGTTACCGGCAAGCGTCCAATGAGCGGTAACAACCGTTCACACGCATTAAATGCGACCAAACGTCGTTTTTTGCCAAACCTGCACTCTCACCGTTTCTGGGTTGAGTCTGAGAAACGTTTCGTAACACTGCGTGTATCTGCTAAAGGTATGCGTGTTATCGATAAAAAGGGTATTGATGCTGTTCTTGCTGAACTGCGTACCCGTGGTGAGAAGTACTAAGGAGCTAAAAAATGGCTAAAGGTATTCGCGAGAAAATCAAGCTGGTTTCTTCTGAAGGTACAGGTCACTTCTATACCACTACGAAGAACAAGCGCACAATGCCAGAAAAACTGGAACTGAAAAAATTCGATCCAGTTGTTCGTAAGCATGTGATCTACAAAGAAGCAAAAATCAAATAATTTTGCTTTCTGCGTTAAAAACTCAGCCTAGGCTGAGTTTTTTTTTGCCTAAATTTTAATTGAATGGAGATATGCGCACAGGAGGCTATGACCATTATTCTGAAAGTAGTAACATAGCGAATATTGATTGAATTAATGATGATATTTATTGTCGAATATCTATCGTCTTTTACTTTTTATACATAGACCTGACTAAGAGTGCCTGGTGAAAAAACAGTTTAAAAAAATTCTTGTTATCAAGATGCGGTTTCATGGGGACATGTTGCTGACAACGCCAGTTATCAGTTCATTAAAACACCAATATCCTGATGCTGAAATTGATGTTTTGCTTTATCAGGATACGCTCCCTATCCTATCTGAAAACAGCGAAATTAATGCGCTATATGGGATGGCAAATAAAAAAAGTAGTGGGATAAGTAAAGCGTGCAATTTTATTAAATTGCTTTTAGTGCTGCGTAAAAATAAATACGATTTGGTTGTTAATTTAGCAGATCAGTGGATGGTAAGTTTACTGGTGCGTTCAATTCCTGCGGGAACAAAAATTTCGCACCAGTTTAGTCATCGTGATTCTAAATATTGGCGTAACAGCTTCACGCATTTAACTATCCCCGAAGGGGAGCATGTTGTTTTAAATAATTTATCTGTGCTTAAACCGTTAGAATTAAAAGAACTTAAAACAAATCTAACGATGTCTTACACAGCGGATGATTGGAAAAATATTGACCAAAGGCTATTAGACTTAGGCGTGCATAGCAGCTATGTGGTTATTCAGCCAACAGCGCGGCAAATTTTTAAGTGCTGGGATGATGAGAAATTCTCTGAAGTCATTGATGCATTGCAATCGCGTGGTTACCAAGTGGTATTAACTTCTGGGCCAAGCAAGGAAGATCTTGAATGTGTCAATAATATTGCGAATGGTTGCCGAACAAAGCCAGTGATTGAATTAGCGGGTAAAACGACGTTTCCTGAACTTGGCGCATTGATTGCCCATGCTGCATTATTTATTGGTGTAGATTCAGCACCGATGCATATAGCCGCAGCTGTAAATACACCAATTGTGTGTCTTTTTGGCGCAACTAATCACATATTTTGGCGCCCATGGACGGATAATGCAGTACAATTTTGGGCGGGTGATTACGAAGCAATGCCACCACGGGATGAATTGGATAGAAATAAAAAATATCTTTCGATTATTCCTGCCTCAGATGTGATTAAAGCAACGGAAAAATTGTTGCCAATGAATATCCGTTCCATGATGACAAGGTATTAATATGAAATTGGCATTTTGCTTGTATAAATACTTCCCTTTTGGTGGTTTACAGCGCGATTTTTTGCGCATTGCGACAGAATGCCAATCACGGGGTCATCATATTCGAGTGTATACCCAATCATGGGAAGGCGAAAAACCTGATGGGTTTGAGGTTGTCATTGTCCCCGTGTCTTCAAGCACCAATCATGGTCGAAATGCACAATATTGTGACTGGGTACTCGCAAATATTAAGCAGCACCCTGTTGACCGCATTGTTGGCTTTAATAAGATGCCTGGTTTGGATGTTTATTATGCTGCGGATGTGTGTTATGCACAGAAAGTTGCTGAAGAAAAAGGTTTTTTCTATAAACTGACACCACGTTATAAGCATTATGCGGCATTCGAAAAAGCCGTTTTTGATGTGGATAAACCCACACAACTATTAATGTTAACACCACATCAAATCAAACATTTCAAAAAGCACTACCAAACTGAAGATGTGCGTTTCCATATGTTGCCACCAGGTATTGCTTTGGATCGTAAATACGATAAGCAAATTACTGATGCAAAACGGATTTATCGCCAAAAGAACCAAATCCCAGAATCTGCGTTTTTGCTATTGCAAGTAGGCTCTGACTTTAAGCGTAAAGGTGTTGACCGTACGTTAAGGGCTCTTGCTGCACTACCAGAGAACATCAAGAAAAACACATTGCTGATGGTGGTAGGCCAAGATAAACCGTCAAAATACCAGCAGTTAGCACAATCATTAGGTATTAGCCAGCAGGTATCTTTCTTTAGTGGGCGTAATGATATTGCAGAATTAATGGCTGCGGCCGATATCTTAATGCACCCTGCGTACCAAGAGGCTGCGGGTATTGTCTTATTGGAAGCGATTACTGCGGGCTTACCTATTATTGTTACTGAAGTGTGTGGTTACGCTTCGTTTATTCAAAAAGCGCAATGTGGAGTCGTTATTAACGAACCTTTTGAGCAATCAGAACTCAATTATGCGTTACAAAATGGTTTAGAAGAGACAGAAAAGCGCATGACGTGGGTTAAAAATGCCCAAAAGTTTGCAGATACGGAAGACTTATATAGTCTACCGCAAAAGGCAGCTGATATTATTTTAGGATGCCAAAATGATTGAATTAAAATCACCTTTTGATGAGCTTTGGAAAAATAAAGATCCATTTATTGAAGCGGATAAACTGCAAGGTGAGGTTTTTCGTGCATTAGAGACCCGAAAAACGCTACGTTTTGAGGTTGAAAGTCGTAGTTATTTTATCAAAATTCATTATGGTACAACCTTAAAAGAAGTCCTGAAAAATCTGATTTCTTTTCGGTTGCCTGTTTTAGGTGCAGATAGAGAATGGAATGCGATTCATCGGCTTACACAAGTGGGTGTCGATACGATGAATGGACGTGCCTTTGGGCAAAAAGGGGTAAATCCGCTGCGTCGCCATTCATTTATTATTACAGAAGACTTAACGCCAACCATTAGCTTGGAAGATTATTGTGCAAATTGGTTAAATGAGCCCCCGTTATTTCGTACGAAACAAATGATTATTCGCCGAGTTGCTGACATGGTTCGTGGTATGCATAAAGCGGGTATTAATCATCGTGACTGTTATATTTGCCATTTTCTACTCCATTTACCTTTCACCGAGAATGAAGGTGATTTAAAAATATCCGTGATTGATTTGCACCGCGCACAACTGAGAAAATCAGTCCCAATGCGTTGGCGTGACAAAGATTTAATTGGCCTCTATTATTCTTCGCTAAATATTGGGCTTACCCAACGTGATATTTTTCGTTTTATGAAGATTTATTTTTCCTTACCATTAAAAGAAATTTTAAAAAAAGAGCAAGCACTTATTGGAAAAGTCAGTCGTAAAGCTGAAAAGATAAAAGAACGTACGATTAGAAAGTCATTGTAAATACAATCGAAATTAGAGAGATAGAATAATGTTCTTCAATAAGGAAAATGCAGTTACAAAACAGATTGATTTATCATCATCTGATACGGTTATTGGTGGTGGTAGCTTGCATGTTTCGTATGGTATTGACCGTAATTTTTTATATGGTTGTGGGATTTCCATCGCATCATTATTAAAAGCAAATTCTGATATTTCATTCTCATTTCATGTTTTTACAGACTATTTTGATGATGAACAATCTCGATTGTTTAAGGCGCTTGCAGAACAATACAAAACTAGTATTAAAATATATCTTATTGATTGTGAACAACTAAGATCATTACCGAGTACTAAGAACTGGTCCTATGCTACCTATTTTAGGTTTATTATTGCGGATTATTTTTCGAATCAATTAGAACGGATGATCTACATGGATGCGGATATTATGTGCCAAGGCTCATTGAAACCGCTATTAGATATTCAGTTTGAACAAGATGAGATTGCAGCAGTAGTACCAGAAAGAGACAAGGTATGGTGGCAAAAGCGGGCCGATGCTTTAGGGATCCCAAGTATTGCTTCCGGCTATTTTAATGCAGGTTTTTTGGTTCTTAATTTAGTCAATTGGTCAAAATTTGATATATCGACTAAGGCAATGGAATTACTTTCTCAAGAGACCGTTAAAGCGAAACTATCTTATCTCGATCAGGATATTTTAAATATGCTCTTAACAGAGAAAGTTATTTATCTTGATGGGAAATATAACACCCAATACAGCATCAACTATGAGCTACAAAAAGGTAAAAAAGAAAATCCAATAACATCTGATACTGTTTTGATCCATTATATTGGACCGACTAAGCCTTGGCATGAATGGGCCAATTACCCCACTGCTCAGCCTTTTATAGATGCAAAAAATGCATCTCCATGGAAAGATATTCCCTTATTAAAAGCGAAGAGTAGTAATCATTTACGCTATTGTGCGAAGCATTTAAGCTATCAGAAAAGATATTTTGCATGTATCAAAAATTATCTCAAATATTTACTAAAAAAGGTAGTTTGATAATATTCATTAGCTATATGTAATTTCTATGTTAGGTGACAATATGAGTTTTAGTGAATTTAAATATAAAATAAAATCAATAATTCAGCAGACTAATATGCTAAAACTGGCTAGTTACGAGGAAGGAGAGAGTATTAATTCAGTATGTCTGATTTTGATTAATGTTGGAATTGGTGATGCAATAATGGCAACCTCATTTATTCATGAACTAAAAAAGTTAAATAAGAGCATAGATGTTATTATTGCTAAAAAAAACTTTGACATATTCACTAATAATAAAGATGTGAGAAATGTACTTTGCATTGATGAAAAAAAAACAAATCAGCAAAAATATGATTTAGTTGTGGATCCTTATAGTCACTGTGGATGGTTTTTTTCTTATAGATATTATAAACTATTAAGTGAAATGAAGTATAAGTATTTGAGTGGTTTTAATGTTAAAAAGCCAAGTAAATATAGTGATAATTTTCTTTCAGAAAATGGTATTCATATAACTGATTATTATAATCATGTTTTAAAAAAATTCTTTAATAGTAAAATTGAAGGGCAATATATTGTTAATATACCAGATGGTGAAATAAAAAAAGCCCATGAACTACTAGGTAATATTCCAACGTCAGATTTAAAAATTGCATTTTGCCCATTCGCATCAACCCTAGAAAGAAGTTTTAGTGATGAGCAAGTTAATGCAGTTTTAGGTAAGTTAAAAAAAGAAAAGAATATAAGTATTATTATACTCTGCGAAGAACACAGAGTGAAAAATATTAATATTGATGAAAATGTTTACTTTTTTAAAACAGAGAGCTTTATTTCATCTGCTGCAATATTAAGTCTTTGTGATTTTTGTATTTCTTCAGATACATCTTTTGTTCATTTAGCAAATAGCAAGGATATTCCTTTGCTAGCATTTTATAGTTCAGTATTTAATGATGGGTTCAACACGGATTTTTTATGTGCTCCAAACTATGCTAAGTCTAAACAAATAGTAGAGTCAACAGGAATTAGTAATCTTAATGTGAATGATATAGTTAATGCTATTTTACACGAATTAAAACTCTTAGATAAAGTTGGAGGAGACAATGAATAATCATATATTTATTGTATGCTCACCTTTGCAATTAAGTATAGTCTCAAAAATAAAAAAAAGAATTTAGTGTTTTTGATAATGAATTTCATGTTTTGTATCTCAAAGCAAATTCTATAATTAATAATGGGATAAGGAAAAATATTCTTACTGAATATGATTCCTACTTAATTTCTGGGATGGATTATGGGATATTTAATTTCAAGCATATCATGAGATTTATTTCCAAAATAAAAAATGGAAACCTTTTTGTGTATCTTGCAAATGCAAGTGATTTAACTGTTCATTATATATTGTCAAATATAAAAAGTGATTTTATTATTAGAACATTTGATGATGGAATATTAAATATCAATACAATTAAAAATATTGATTTGGAATTAAAGGAAAAAAATAAAACATAAATGAACTAAACTATTTTATCAAAATAACTATAGTATAAAGAGAATAATTAATGAGAGTGATGTTCATTATACTATTTTAGATAAGAACAGAAAATTAAATGTTAAATCTAAATTGGTGAGGATTAATTTGTTTGATTTTGATTTTAAAAATAACGTTCAGAAAGAAAATATTAACATATTTATAGGGTCAAAATTTAAGGATATACAGAGAGATAAAAATGAAGAAAATTTTAATTTATTACTTGGTAAAATAAGAGAATTGTCAAGGCAGTACCCTAATATTATTTATCTTATACACCCGAGAGAAAATTTAATTGACGCATTTTCTATGATAGAAAAAAGTGTGGATACGATATCTGAAGATTTTATTATAAAACTTATTAGTGATGGGTACTCAGTTAATTTAATTGGATTTGCTAGCACATGCCAGCTAAACTTAATGAAAATGAATAATGTAAAATAACTTTGTTAAGGACTAATTTAATTAGGGAGGATATATTTGAATCATTTTTATTATTTGATTTGTCTAAGGAACTTATCATAATTGACCTTGATTGAAAATTGCCTATTAACATTAATAGGCAAAATAGAGAATTCTAAGCTATTTTTCACTCACATCAATGGGTAAGTCAGTATCCCCATTTCTTAGTCTCTCAAATTGTTGTTCAAAATTATATCCATCATTATCTTTTTGTTCTGTAAATAGGCTGTAATTAGGCTGAATCTTACTATTTTTGATATTCAGCCAATTTGCTATACCTTGTATAAATAATTTTCCTGATTTTTTTGTTTTTATATATTCCTTTTTGGAGCTATCAGAGTTGAATGCCATTAATGGAGTTCTTAGAACTTGAGTAGATGAATTACTTAAGTTTAATTTTATTTCATCATCAATCATGGTATGCGAAACACCATGGTCTGCAAAGTATAACATTGAAAAACTACGATTATTTTCTTTTTCTTGTATTTTTAATATATTATAAATTGATTCAAGGATATTGTCTGTTTTTTCGATACTTGAGACATAACATGAGATATTCGTATATTTTTTATCTTTAGTGACATATTTATTTTCATAATCGTCAATACGTGCACAAGCATCAGGGTGAGAACCATATAAATGGATGATAAATAACCGTTTTTGATTCTTATTTACTTTTTCTTCTAATTCATCTTTAAACATATTTACTAAGCTAAAGTCACTTGAATCGTTGGAGTTAAAGGCCCCCATCTTGTTAAACTTTTTAACATCACTCCTTTTGGCGATAAACGTTATCGGTGTATCAAATTCACCAAGAAAACCTTGATTTGAGATCCAGTAAACTTTATAGCCAGCTGATTTTGCTAAATCAACAAAATTTTGCCCATAGTTGGGTTCCCAGCTTTCTGTACTTGATTGTGTTAACATTACGCGTAACGAAGAAACGGTATTGGTTCCACCAGAAGTTAAACCTTCAACTATTATACCATTAGTTTTATTGATAAATGGGGTGTTATCTATTGGGTACCCATAAGCGCTCATATAATCTCGGCGAACACTCTCGCCGATAACTAAAACATAGTCATCATATTGAGTCCTATCCTTTATTAATGTTGATTTTCCCCATTCACTATTTTTAGTGAACTCACTGAGGCTATCAACTTCTTTTTTCACATTTAGTGTTGATTGATACATATTATCAAAAAGTTTAAAAGGAGACTGGTTTATCAATGCAAGAATAGCTAAGCAAACAAGTAGTGTTTTATTTTTATAAAAGTATATTCCATTCTTAACGGTTATCTTTCGATAGAAAATAAACCCAGCTACAATCACTATTGAAAAAAGATAATTTTTTATCGGAATTTGAGTGAAAAATTCTTTGGACTCCATCGCATCTGTAGCAATAACAGATGAAATATATTGATAAGTAGGCTCACCGAAGTTTAAGCCAATAGGCGTGTATATAGCATTAACCAATACAATTGGAAATCCTATGTACCAGTAAGATTTATTTGAAGAGCTTAATATAATAATTAAAAAACAAACTAACGTTATTTCCCTTACTGTAGGGTGCGCATTCCCCGAGCCTAGTAACATAAGTTTAGCTATAGAGGCTAGGATAATTAAGGAAAATAAAACCAATAAGGTTTTTTTTAACTCTGGTTTTTGTATCATAGAGCAGCCATGTGATTAAAAATAAAACTGTTATACTCGTTAGTCATTGAGCTTATTGTATTTCTATAGAGTATGTTTTGTATAATGCTTTACTTCGTGATTATAAAGGAAAACTAAAGTATTTACACGAGTAAAAGGGGACTACTTAGAGTTATGGGTATTGTGTTTACTAATGAATAAAGGTGAGCTTCAATTTGTTAACAACGGGGGAATGATAGTTATTATCATTTAGTGCATTGATTCTATGATGTTTTCCGTGAAAAGAATAAAGTGTAAAACTACGTGAATAACCTAAAATCAAACCAAGAATAGTTTATACTATTGATGATACTTATAGAAAGTGGCGTTAAAGTTAAAATGGTAAAAGGCTTGCAATGGGAACATATGATGTTAAGTAATGAGATGATAAAATCAAAAATAGAAATAAGCTCAGATACCAACATCAGTGATGGAGACTTTTTTCATATCGCTTATGGTGTAGATGAAAATTTTTTATACGGTGTAGGTACTTCAATATCCTCAATTCTTATCTATAACACTGAACGTCGTTTTCATTTCCATGTTTTTATTGATAAATTAAAAAATGAATTGCTTTTTCATCGCTTGATTGAAGGAACGCAACATAGGTTAACTATTTATTTGATTGATAACGAAAAATTTCAATCATTACCTTTGCCATCGAAAGGCTGGAGCTCTGCAATCTATTTTCGCCTGATCATTATCTCTTATTTAGCAGGAAAAAGTATCAATAAGTTATTGTACTTAGATGCAGATATTATCTGTAAAGGTAATCTATCTTATCTTGATTCATTAGAGTTTAACGAAAATATTTTTTTGTACGCGGTAAAAGATAAGTTTTGTAGCCAGAAAAAAACATTGCCAATGAATATGTCAATGTATTTTAATTCTGGCTTTTTATATATGTCAGTAAAAAAATTAGCTGAATATAATATTCCAAATAAAGTGATTGAGTTAGTTAGTGATAATGATTTTAGTCACCCAGACCAAGATGCCTTGAATATTTTATTAAATACGAAGCTAGTTAATATTAGTGAGAATTTTAATTATATGTTCTCTTTAGACTGGTATATAGGGAAAAAATCCAGCATCCCTAAAATAACTCAAGATGTTGTTTTTATTCACTTTGTTGGCTTGACTAAACCATTTCATGAGTGGGCAAGATTTTATGAGGAATATGCTTTTTTTGAAGAGGCAAGGCGCCAGTCTCCATGGAAAGACATCGATTTAATAAAGCCAAAAGGGTATAAACAGTTATCAAGAAAGAAATCACATTTAAGAAAGAATGGAGATTATTTAGGTTTTCTGTCTACAACATTTAAGTATTTAGTTAAAAAGATATTTTGATTTTAAAACCCTGTTTATTTACGTTTATACAGGGCCTTTCTTTACTTGATTAGTATTTTTCGAATAAAAATAGCCGTTAAAATATTATATAAAATAAATATATCGATAAAAATAAATTCAAATAGACAATAAACTAAAAAGTAGCCGATAGATGAAACAAATATCCCAACATTAAAAATATCTTTTTCAACTTGAATACTTTTAAATAAGTCTCTCATATTGATGGCAAATGTTACCAAAAACAGAACTAATCCAATTAGGCCTATATTATAGCTAATATTTAGAAAGAAGGGTTCATCATTGTTGTAAAATGATTCTTTTTTACTTCTAGAATACCCCATTCCACCACTGAATTTTGGGGCATTATTATCAAATAAAAACTGATTATAAGCGACTGAACCATAGCCCGTTCCCATCAATTGATATGAGAGATTTTGAGTAAAAATTGGATATCGAGTATCAATGATTTTACCTCGAGATGAAGTGATGTCTGACGCATATAGAGATTGGTTTATTTTATTTTTTACTTGCGGGATGTAATGATAAGAGGCGAAAACAATTACTATTGCTAAAACACCAAAACTCACAATATTAACAATGAGCTTTTTGTAGTTTGAGGATAAAATAAACAAAATAATAGCAGCTTCAATAATAACAGAGAGGAAACCTCCTCGGCTACCAGTATACAATATGAACAAGAAGGCCAATACAGAAAGAAGTAGCATAGAGGCTTTTAATATTCTTTGTTTGAATAGAAATAAGGCGCTGAAAGTAAAGGGAAATAAGAGTGTCATATAATGTGCGAAACCATATCTAAGTTGTAAGTAGAGAGGTAAAGCACTATTTTTAAACTGTTTTAGAATTGGAATAAAAAATATTATAAAGGCCAATGTGGCAATGAGCGCATAACAGATTGTTTTTTTTGATTTATCACCATCGCTTTTAAATACGAGAAGAAAGAAAGTAATAATAAAAACATATCGCCAATCATTAAAGAATGCTTTGATGGCCTCTTGAGTGAAGCCTGAATAAGTAAAAAATATAGCGCAAAATAGCCCCCAGCCACCAAATAAAAAAAGCATCTTTCTTGCCTTAATTAGAGCGAGAAGGTCAGTTTTGATATTAACTCTATTCTTTAAAAGTGTGAAAGTTGTATATAAAAAAAGCAAGACAACTGAGACATTTAATACCCCCTGTGTATCGTTGGTAAACATTCCCAGTGTGACTAAAAATAGTAATAAAAAAGGAAATTGGTGGAGGAGAAAGCTGTTTATTTTCACGAAATTGCCTTTATTGTCTTTGATTTAATCTCAAAAATTGATGCTTATCATGTAGGAAAGAGTATGGAATGTAAACATAGCACATTCATAACGAAGCAAAGAAATCCAATGGATAAAAGGATTCTATCTGGTAACCTATTTCGTTTAATGAGCCACATACTGTATTGTATATTTAATATCTGATTTTTGTAGGGTTTAAAATGCCAGAACTACCAGAAGTCGAAACCAGCCGTCGTGGCATTGAACCACATTTAGTCGGTAATACAATCTCTTATGCAGTCGTAAGAAACAGCCGTTTGCGTTGGCCTGTCAGTGAACAAATAAAAAGTTTATCTGATGAAATTGTTTTAAGTGTACAACGCCGTGCGAAGTATTTGCTGATTGAATTGAAAAAGGGCTGGATTATCGTTCACTTAGGGATGTCAGGCAGTGTGCGTATTTTAACGCAAGAGTTACCTGAAGAAAAACATGACCATGTAGATTTAGTCATGCGTGACGGTAAAGTTTTACGCTATACCGACCCTCGGCGTTTTGGCGCTTGGTTGTGGTGTGACGACTTAGAAAATAGTTCGGTACTCGCGCACTTGGGCCCTGAGCCCCTATCTGATGCATTTAACCCGCAATATCTTTATGAACTCTCACAAAAAAAGAAAGTGGCGGTCAAGCCTTGGCTGATGGATAACAAAGTCGTGGTTGGCGTTGGCAATATTTATGCAAATGAAGCTTTATTTGCGACAAAAATTTCACCTGAAAAAATAACCAATACATTAACATTGGCTGAAATCACGGAGTTGGTTAAGCAAATCAAACTCGTGTTAACACGGTCGATTGAGCAAGGTGGTACAACGCTGAAGGATTTTTTGCAGTCAGATGGTAAACCAGGGTATTTTGCACAAGAGTTGTTTGTGTATGGTAAAAAGGGAGAGCCTTGTTCAATGTGCGGAACACCAATTGAAAGTATTAAACAAGGCCAGCGTAGTACTTTTTTCTGTCCGCAATGCCAAAAGTAATCTGTAATAGCTATTTTTTATTGAGCTTTCTTAGCATCGCATCTGCAACGACAGGGGGCAGAAAAGAGGAAATATCACCATCATGAAGGGCAACGTCTTTGATTAAAGAGGATGAAACGAAAGATAGGCTTTGTGATGGGAGTAAAAATACCGTTTCTAATTCAGGGACGAAGTGGCGGTTCATATTCGCTAATTGCCACTCATATTCAAAATCAGCCACGGAACGGACACCACGAATTAGAATATTCGCCCCTTTTTTTTGTGCAAAGCTCGCCATTAACTCAGAAAAACCCACGACTTCAACATTATCAAGATGAGATGTTACTTCCCTTGCAAGGGAAACTCGCTCATCAAGGGTGAACATGGGGTTCTTGCGTTGGCTATTGGCTATCGCGAGTAGCACATGGTCAAACATTGCCGCTGCACGGGTGACAATATCAACGTGCCCTGATGTGATCGGGTCAAAGGTACCTGGGTAGATGGCTTTATGTTCCATGGCGATAGTATCTCATTGTTTGTTATTGCTTATTCAAAATATTAGCGTAAATAAGCGATGTGAGCGTTTAACCTTATCGGCTATCTCGTATGGTTGCAACAAGAGTTAGCGAGGCTCTGTGAATTTTTAGGTGCATATTCTGCACACTTTTGCAGAAGGTTTATGGTAAGATAGCGCCAATTTTGGTAAGTGAATCAGATCGAATGTTATTGCTGCGGTTATATCAGGTACTTCTTTATCTTATCCAGCCATTTATATGGGTTCGCCTTTTACTGCGTAGCCGAAAAGCGCCTGCGTACCGTAAACGTTGGGGCGAGCGCTATGGTTTTTGTGCGGGTAAAGTTAAGCCTCAAGGCATTTTGCTGCATTCGGTGTCAGTTGGCGAAACGCTCGCTGCAGTCCCTTTAGTCAGGGCACTCCGTCATCATTATCCTTCTTTGCCCATCACTGTTACAACAATGACGCCAACAGGGTCGGAACGTGTACAGTCCGCATTTGGTGATGATGTTAGCCATGTTTACCTACCCTATGATTTACCCGGCTCGATGCGTCGTTTTCTTAAGCAGGTTGACCCTAAGCTTGTGATCATCATGGAAACTGAGCTTTGGCCAAACATGATAAATCAACTACATAAGCAAAAAATTCCTTTAGTTATCGCCAATGCGCGATTGTCAGAGCGTTCCGCAGCGGGTTATCAAAAATTAGGCAGCTTTGTGAAGCGTATGCTGCGTAATGTCACGATGATTGCAGCACAGCACCAAGAAGATGGTGAGCGCTTTGTTCAGTTAGGGTTAAGGCGTATGCAGTTAACAGTGACGGGAAGCTTAAAATTTGATATTTCTGTTACCCCTGAATTAGCTGTTCGAGCCATTACACTTCGCAGGCAATGGGCTGCTCATCGCCCTGTATGGATTGCGACCAGTACTCATGATGGTGAAGAAGCGATTGTCTTAGAGACACACCAAAAGTTATTAAAACGTTTTCCTAATTTATTGCTTATTTTAGTCCCTCGCCACCCTGAACGTTTTACGAAAGCTGAAGAGCTAACTCAAAAAGCGGGCTTAACGTTTATTCGTCGTAGTGCCAACACTATTCCTAGCGTAGATACTCAAGTGGTTATTGGCGATACCATGGGTGAATTGATGTTGCTGTATGGAATTGCAGATATTGCCTTTGTTGGTGGAAGCTTAGTTGAAACGGGAGGGCATAACCCTCTAGAAGCGGCAGCGCATGCATTACCCGTTTTAATGGGACCGCATACCTTTAATTTTAAAGATATTTGTGGAAAGTTAACGCAGGCAGATGGGCTGATTACTGTCACGGATAGTGAATCGATGGCTCAAGCTGTAACTAGCTTGCTTTCTGATGAAGACTACCGTTTATATTATGGCCGCCATGCTGCAGAAGTTTTACATGAAAACCAAGGCGCTCTGCAACGGCTATTAAAATTATTGCAGCCATATTTACCCCCAAAAGAACAATAATAATCAAGAGTGTCTTTTTTAGATAGGCTAACTTGAACATTTCAACAATGAACAGTGAATATTTTCTCCCACACCTTAGTATTATATTTAAACTATAGTAGACTGCACCGTTTGTTATAGGGGTATTCTATTTTGCTTTTTAAGTCATGAATAGAGTACTTGTTTTTTCCTTATATTTTAAGACAGTATGCCAGCAATCAATCAACCAAATTCAAATAAATATGTTTATTTATGGATCATAGGCTATGCCGTAGCATGGATCTTAGCGAGCTTTTATTTTGACCCAACAGTGCCTTATGACACGGTAGAAGCTGTGAATTGGGGAATGAATGGGGAATGGGGCTCCCCGAAAAATCCCTGGTTTGTTGGCGTATTGATGTGGCCAGCTATCTATTTGGGGATTTCGTATAGTTTTTATTGGTATTTGATCCATTTTATCGGTATTGCGTTTGGTCTGTTGGGGGTCTGGAAGCTGGCTTATCGTTTAACTGGGCGTCGTGATCTCGCTTGGTTTGCAATGTTGATGCTGAATTTATCAGGTGTCATTAATTTCGATATCATTCCTTATAATGATAACTATATTTTAGTCACTTTGTGGCCATGGGTGTTGTATTTCTTTTTGCGTGCGGTGGATGATAATCCAGCGTGGTGGTTGCCTTTTGCCTTGTTTGCTGGGCTGGCAACTATGGGTAAATACTCAACATTGGCTTTAGTCGGCTCGGTTTTTTTACTGACTATTTTTGTTAAGCAAGCGCGTCAAAGCTATCGTTATCCTGTCTTTTATTTGGCTATCGCACTGTGGTTTGCGTTAGTTCTACCTAATTTCTTTTGGTTGATGGCAACGGATTTCTCTGCTTTTAAATGGGTGGATTCGCAAATTGACCCTGGTTTTAATTTCCATACAACTCAAGCGGCACTTAGTGTTTTTTACCCGTTAGTGATTGCGGCCATTATTATTTATTGCAGTGGCGGGAAACTTGGGTGGCCTAAAGCATTGCCTAATCGTATGGCAAATTTCATTATTTTATTCCCTCTAGTTGTTATTTATGGCTGGTTCTCGTTCCATGATGGCGGGCGGATTACAGAATGGTTACAGCCTTTTATGGCGATTATTGCACCTTTGTTTGTTGGCTCAATAACTGTGATGCCAAGAAAACCGTTTAACAAATCACTCATTGGTTTTGCGATTTTTGGGGTTTTAGTGGTTGTCGGCTATATCACAGTGCAAGCGGCGAATATCCGCGGAGCAGGGCAAAAATTTATTGGTGTTAAAACCTTAATTGCTGATGGTGAACAGCGTTGGTATCAGCGCTATGGTACACCCGTGAAATACGTCGGTGGCGAAGATAACCAATATCAATGGTTTATTATTTATGGGAAAGACAGGCCGCATGTTATCCAACCTTGGTCGATGGAGAAACATATGCCGCCAAATGTATATAACCGTGATATCACTGAAGCAGAAATTCGCCAGCATGGTGCTTTGTTATTAGGTAAAAAATACGATGATTGTGCCCATGAGAATTTTGCCAAAGTACGTAAGTTCTGGCCGCAATTTACCATCGAAAAAGAAGATGTCATTTACCAGTCAGAGCCTGATGCCGCGCCTGAAACGATGTGCTTTGGGTTTATTGCACCGCAGAAATGATCTAAAGAAAAAATCGGCGATATGCCGATTTTTTATCTTATGAAATAAATTGAACCAGCTGTTGATAAACTGTATTTGGTGTAATATTAGCCATAACCTTGTTGGTTGATATCAATTCGTGCTGTTCTTGCCCATAACCCCCAATCAGCCCTGGATCGGTAGGGCCAAAGAGCGTGAAGTTAGGTTTATCCAGTGCAGCAGTTAGATGGCTTAGCCCTGTATCAACAGAGACAACAGCTTTGGCATTGGCAATTTGCTGCGCAACTTCAGCAAGTGTGAGCTTTGGTAATACTTCGACAAAATCAAAACCGTTTGCCAACCGCTGTGCGCGTTGCTGTTCATGTGGCGCTCCCCACGGTAGCTTTATTTTTATGCCACTCCCCGCCATTAATTCAATTAAATTCCGCCAACTTTCTTCAGGCCAGTGTTTATCATCACGGGTGGTTGAGTGTAGGAAAACCACGTAAGGGCATTCCTGACGAGTTGAAGATTGTCGGAAATGCTGCGCAATAGCGTAATCGCCTTGCTGTGCTGGGCAAACATACCCAAGGCTTTTCGCAAATAATTGACGGATGCGTTCAACGGCGTGTTGTTGCTTGCTAATAGCATAACGGTGGTCGTAGAAAAAACTGGCAAGAGGTTCACGAATGCTATGGCGGTCATAGCCGTGTTTATCGCCATGTGCCAAGCGCGTAACAAGAAATGCGCTTTTTAGTAGGCCTTGAGCATCAATAATTGCATCATACTGTGTTGCTTGCAGTTGCTGGCGAAAAGCTGCACGTTCAGCCCTGATCGGCGCAGAAAACCAGTTTTTTCGCCAACGGCGGATAGCGACAGGGATCACTTGGTTGACCGCACTGTGCCATGTTGGAATTTGAGCGAAACCTTCCTCAACCACCCAATCAAATTGAATATTGGGAATAGCTTGCTGAGCATCGGTTAATGCAGGTAAAGAATGTAAAACATCGCCCATTGAGGATGTTTTGACTAATAATACTCGCATTATTCAATACCTATATTTAAACGGGCTAATGCGTCTAAAACCATTTCTGGCTGGATATCGATCAGGCTTTGGTGATAACCGCTTTCGCCATCCCCTTTACGAACTTTATGATACCCCTCGATTAAGCGGATCACTTCTGCTTTATCAGATAAAGGCGGTGTGAAATCTGGGCTGCTTGGGCCATAAAGTGCAACTAAAGGTTTATCTAATGCGGCAGCGACATGCATAAGGCCTGAATCGTTACTGACAACGGCATGGCAGGCATCAATTAAGTTAACGGCTTGTTCTAGCGAGGTTTTCCCTGCAAAATTATAGCAGTACGATTTGGCATCATCCGTTAGACTTTGGCGAATATCTTCCCCTGCGGGATGGTCTTTTTGGGAACCAAATAATAAGACTCGGTAGCCTTTTAAACTGATTAGCTCTTGAGCGAGCGTTGCATAATGATAGTGCGGCCAGCGTTTTGCGGGGCCGAACTCTGCACCTGGGCAAAAACCAATAATTGGGCGAGAATCATCAATGCCAAAGGTTTGCAGTGTTTCGTTGACTTCTTGTGGCACCGTGACAAGTTTAGGTTTTAATATTGGTGATGGGATATCAGCAGCAGATTGAATAGTTTGCTTATCATAAGCAAGCGCAACGTAGCGTTGTACCATGAGTGGAAACGCTTCTTTATTCAATGGGCGAATATCATTGAGTAACCCATAACGCATCTCCCCGCGCCAGCCCGTTCTTTTTGCAATGTGAGCAAAGAACGGAACAAGTGCAGATTTTAATGAGTTAGGCAAAACAATCGCTTGGTCGTACCCATTTCCCCGCAAACTGATGCCTAATCGACGACGTTCACCGATTTCAAGGGCACCATGGCCTAAAGGCATCGGGATGGCTTGATTGACTTCAGGCATTTTTGCTAATAAAGGACGGCACCATTGTGGTGCCATCACATCAATTTGTGCGTGAGGATGAAGCGCCTTTATCGTACGATATAGGCTTTGTGACATCATCATATCCCCTACCCACGAAGGGCCGATCACCAATATTTTCATAAATACTAATTACGCGTCTTTATTGAGTAACTGCATGTATTCAGTGACACCTTCTGCAACCGTTTTAAATGGCGCAGTGTAACCAGCGGCACGTAACTTGGTGAGGTCCGCTTGTGTGAAGCTTTGGTAGCGACCTTTTAATTTTTCTGGGAATTCAATATATTCGACAGCCACATTTTTGTCTTTGTGAAATTCAGTTACGGCATCGGCAACGGCTTGGAAAGACTCTGCGCGCCCTGTTCCACAGTTAAAAATACCTGAAACGTTATTTTCCCAGAACCATAAATTCACTGCGGCAACATCGCCAACATAGATAAAGTCACGGCGGAATGTTTCGCTACCCTCAAACAATTTCGGGTTTTGCCCTTCATTAATTTGTTTATTTAAATGATAAGCAACGCTCGCCATGCCACCTTTGTGTTCTTCATTTGGGCCATAAACGTTGAAATAACGGAAGCCACAAATTTGTGACTCAGCTTCTGGCAGGATTTCACGAACATATTGGTCAAATTGGAATTTAGAGTAACCATAGACATTTAATGGCTTTTCGAACTCACGTTCTTCAATAAAGTTGTCGCTACGGCCGCCATAAGTGGCGGCAGAAGAGGCGTATAAGAAGGGAATTTCGCGTTCTAAGCAGTAATGTAATAACTCTTTAGAATACTGATAGTTATTATCCATCATATACTTGCCATCCCACTCCGTAGTGGATGAACATGCACCTTCATGGAATACGGCATCAACATCGCCAAAGTCATCACCTGAAAGGATGCTAACAAGAAAATCTTCTTTATCTGCGTAGTCCGCAATATCAAGGTCAACAAGGTTGGCAAATTTAGTGCCATCTTTCAGATTATCTACCACTAGGATATCTGTGCGGCCGATTGCATTTAGGGCTCTAACAATATTGCTGCCAATAAAACCAGCTCCACCAGTGACTATGATCATTGGGTATACCTCAAATGGGTTAAGAAAATGGAATAACAATTGATGACTATAATAACATCTCTTGGCGCAGACGGTAGCATTGATAGCAGAGAATTGAACTAGGGGCTGAATGGGAACAAGGTAAATATCGTGATCTTGGCTACAAACTTAACTTATTTATGCTGTGAATATCGCTACACACAGAGACTATTATTAAACTCTATAAATAGTCACTATACAGGAAGAAATCATGTCAGAAAGATTTTATCAGCAGATTCAAGACCAATTGGTACAAATTGAAGCGGATGGGTTATTTAAACACGAACGCATTATTACGACCTCACAAGATGCCGACATTGAAATTGTCGGAGGCCAACGAGTCATCAATTTCTGCGCTAATAATTATCTTGGGCTTGCGAACCACCCGGCGTTAATTGAAGCGGCTAAACAAGGCATGGATACTCATGGTTTTGGAATGGCTTCCGTCCGTTTTATTTGTGGAACGCAAGATAGCCATAAAGTTTTAGAGCGCAAACTGGCTGATTTCTTAGGCATGGAAGACGCTATTCTCTATTCATCCTGTTTTGATGCTAACGGTGGCCTATTCGAAACCTTATTGGGGCCAGAAGATGCCATTATTTCTGATGCATTAAACCATGCTTCAATTATTGATGGTGTGCGGTTAAGTAAAGCTAAACGCTACCGTTACAGCAATAACAATATGGTTGAGTTAAAAGAACGCCTAGAAGAAGCAAAAGCGGCGGGTGCCCGTCATATTTTAATTGCCACTGATGGCGTTTTTTCAATGGATGGTGTGATTGCTGATTTACAATCTATTTGTGACTTAGCGGATGAGTACCAAGCGTTAGTGATGGTTGATGACTCCCATGCCGTGGGTTTTGTCGGCGAAAATGGCCGCGGTAGCCATGAATACTGCAATGTAATGGGGCGTATCGATATTATTACGGGAACGTTAGGTAAAGCACTTGGCGGTGCTTCCGGTGGTTATACGGCAGCGAAAAAAGAGGTCGTTGAGTGGCTACGTCAGCGTTCTCGCCCTTATTTATTCTCGAATTCCCTTGCGCCTGCGATTGTTGCCGCGTCTATCAAAGTGATTGATATGATGGAAGAAGGCCAATCACTACGTGAAAAACTATGGCGTAACGCGGTGTTATTTAGGGAAAGAATGACGGCAGCGGGTTTTACGCTTGCCGGAGCCGACCACGCTATCATCCCTGTTATGTTAGGTGACGCCAAGCTCGCCCAAATTTTTGCGAAAGAGCTACTTGATGAAGGTATCTATGTCACTGGCTTTTTCTACCCAGTTGTGCCGCAAGGTCAGGCACGAATTCGTACACAGATGTCCGCAGCCCACAGTGAGGAGGATATTTTACACGCCGTTGAAGCATTCACCCGCATTGGTAGAAAACTAAAAATAATCAAATAAAAGGTCTTTTATGAAAGCACTGTCCAAACTGAAAGCTGAACCAGGTATATGGATGACGGACGTTCCGAAACCGGAACTCGGGCACAATGATGTGATGATCAAAATTCGCAAAACCGCTATCTGCGGTACAGATGTACATATCTATAACTGGGATGAATGGTCACAAAAAACTATTCCTGTCCCGATGGTGGTCGGTCATGAATATATAGGGGAAATTGTTGCGATTGGGCAGGAAGTCAAAGGCTTTAAAATTGGTGACCGAGTGTCAGGGGAAGGGCATATTACATGTGGTCACTGTCGTAACTGCCGTGGTGGCCGTACCCATCTTTGTCGTAATACAATTGGTGTAGGCGTGAATCGAGAAGGCTGTTTCGCCGAGTATTTGGTGATCCCAGCTTTCAACGCATTCAAAATACCCGACAATATTCCTGATGAAATAGCCGCTATTTTTGACCCATTTGGTAACGCTGTGCATACAGCGCTTTCGTTCGATTTAGTGGGTGAGGATGTGCTGGTTTCTGGGGCTGGGCCGATTGGCATCATGGCTGCCGCGGTCTGTCGCCATGTTGGCGCTCGTCATGTAGTTATTACGGATGTGAATGATTATCGCCTTGAATTAGCGAAAAAAATGGGTGTTTCCCGTGCAGTCAATGTGAGTCGTGAAAACCTAAAAGATGTGATGAACGAACTCGGCATGAAAGAAGGTTTTGATGTGGCATTAGAAGTTTCGGGGGCGCCTGCGGCTTTTCAAACCATGTTAGACACCATGAATCATGGTGGACGTATTGCGTTATTAGGGATACCTCCTGCCTCAATGGCAACAGATTGGGGCCAAGTTATATTCAAAGGACTGTTTATTAAAGGTATTTATGGCCGAGAGATGTTCGAAACTTGGTATAAAATGGCGACACTGATCCAATCAGGATTAGATTTATCACCCATCATCACTCATCAATTTTCCATTGATGATTTCCAAAAAGGCTTTGACGTTATGCGCTCAGGCCAAGCCGGAAAAGTGATTTTAAACTGGGATTAATTAGCGAGTTATTCCCTTCTGAGGTTATTGCCTTCAGAAGGGAATGATGTATGTGGGAGCTAACCTCTAAGATTCGGTTTTAAAAAGCATGCGCTTTTTCGTTGGCGCTTCTTGTTTAAGCAATGGTTGCAATGTTTTGTCTTGATAAATATTTTCGACAATCGACATAATTAAATCGATACCTTGTAATTTCGTTTCAGGTATTGTGACCTCACAAATGCCTAACTCTTCGACAATAAGTCCATCTTCTGGTTTGCTTTCAATCGATTCAGTTGACTCTGGTGCTTTTGGCTGCTCACTGTCAGGCTGTTTCTCTTTAGGTTGCTCAGGTTTTTTCTGTGCTTCTTCAGAGAGCATTCTGAGTGATGTCGCAGGTTGCTTTGCAGGATCTTGAGGGTTAACCAATGCACTTACTGCAACCAGTTCGATATCAGCGGGCAGTTGTGGCAAATATTTTTGCAGTGCACGCACAGTAGAGGGATGCGGGTGACCTATCGCTACAGCGCTACCGTGTTTTCGCGCATAAGCAACGGCTTTATTTAGTTGGGTACGTGTTTCTTCTTCTGATTGGTGGTTATCAATAAAGATGTTACGGCGCAGTGTTGGGACGCCAAATTCTTTTGCTGCATTTCCTGCCTGCGTATTGCCGATAGTCACACTATCGAGAAAAAATAAATTTGATTGCGAGAGGCTCTGCATCACATTACGCATACCTGGCAGGTTGGATGTCATTTCGCTACCCATATGATTATTCATGCCTTTTGCATGGGGTACACGGGAAATAGCATTTTTAATAATACGGTCAATTTCCGCCGCACTCATTGAGGGGGCGAGAGTGTCTTTTTCTAAGGGCTGCTTACTCAATGGTTTCATGGGCATGTGGATCAGAATATCCCGCCCTTGCTGGTAGGCTTTTTCCGCCACTTCACGGCCATGGGGCGAACTGGGTAAAATCGCAATCGTGACCGCGGGGGAAAGTGCTAAAATTTGGTTATCTTCTTTAGCGCGATAGCCAAAATCATCAATGACTATCGCGAGTTTTGCGGCGCTCACCTGCAGGCTCATCAGTAACAGCGGTAAACTAATGAATAATCTAAAGGGTAAGCGCTTCAACATAATTTCATCCTAATCGTTTGATTTTAAGTTTTCTGGGTTATCTTCCTAACCATGGGCGAGGATTAACGGTTTTACCTTGCCTGCGAATTTCAAAGTACAAGGATGGTCGCTCTTGACCACCACTGCTACCGACTAGAGCAATTGGCTGGCCAGCACGAACTTCTTGGCCCACATTGACTAAGGCACTCTGGTTATAACCATACAGGCTCATGTCACCTTTACCATGCTCAACGACCACAACAAGGCCATAACCTTGTAGCCAGTCTGCCAGTAAAACGCGACCATCTGCAATGGCTTTGACTTGTGTGCCTTCATTGGCGGCAATAACCATGCCTTTCCAACGTAGTTCGCTGGAAATGACATCACCATAATTGTGAAGTAGGGAGCCACGAACTGGCCACATGGCTTGGCCTGCGGGACGCCCTAAACCACCTGTACGGGACATAAGTGATCGCTCACTTTCAGAAGGTTTATAAGTCGCCCCTTTCTGTTTTGCTTGGCGTTCTTTTTCTGCCACTTGGGCGCGAATACGTGCCGCTTCTTTGGCTTCGCGTTCGGCTCTGGCTTTGGCTTCGCGTTCTGCACGAGCAATTTTGTCACGCAACCTTGCTTCATTTTGTTTTAAAACCGCGAGATTTTTTTGATCTTCTTTTAAGGTACTTTCAAGGGCTGTCAGGGTTTTTTGCCGAGAGGCTCGGGCGTTATCTAATTTACGCTTCTCTTGTTGTTGGCGGGTAAGTGTACTTTTTTGTTCCGCCTGTTTTTTTTGTTCTAATTGTTTTTGTTGTTGTAGCTCTTTAGTTGTTTCTTCAAGTGCAACAATGTTTTTTTCACGCGCTTGATTTAAATAACTATAGTACGCCAAGATACGCTCTTCCCGTTGGCCTTCTTCCCCTTTAAACATCAGGGTTAGGCCTTGGTGTTTACCTAAACGAAAAGCGGCATCGAGCTGATCTGCAAGCATTTTTTCTTGTTGTTGTTTCTTAGTTTGTAGCTGTTTGATATTGCTATTTAAGGAAACAATTTCTTTATCTAGCTGTTTTAATTGGTTTTGTGTTTCATGTAAGCTACGCCCCGCAGCGGAAATGCTTTGTTCTTGCTGTTTGAGCTGTTCCAGTAAGTTAGAACGCTTAGCCTGCTGTTCTTTAACACTTTTTTCTTTTTCAGCAATACTTTTGAGTAAATCGTGTAATTGCCCTTTATTTTCAGTGATCTGGTTTGCGAAAGCGGTATGTGTAGGGGCAAGCGCAAAGAGCCCTAAACCAAGTAGGGCGGATGTAATAGCCTGACGAAGAAATGTTGTTTTCATTCGATATTGTGTATTGGCCATTGTGATAGATCACCTCAATTAAATGCAATAACTGATTATTTCATCTGCAAGTGATGGTTTCCAGCACTCTCTAATAAATAGTATTGAAAACACTTATAAATTCGGACTTTTGCCCTGAAACAAAGGCTAATTAAGTCAAATAATATAGTTTTATTATCACTGATTTATTTTGTATAGCTAGTTTTGAACGGTTTTTTATTATTGAACGCCTATTTAATCTACAGGTTAGTCCCGTTTAGGCATGTTTATGGTAAAATATTTGCGTACCGCTTCGAGAAAGAAATTCTATTTTTCAGTAAAATGGTATTAATTTTGCGTACATTACCGCAAAAAAAACACAGTAGTTTGCGTGAATTGGCTGTAATTAGCTCAACACACAGGTATACTCTGAACCCTTTGATATTCGATTTTAACTAACGGGAGTGATTGCCCCCCATGATCCAAGAAATCATGCAATTTGTAAGCCGGAACATGTTATTGAGTCTGGTTTGGATAGCGCTATTAGTTGCTGTGGTCGTCATGACCTTTAAAGGCCTCTTTTCTAAAACGAAAGTGATTGCTCGCTCACAAGCGATTACACTGATTAATAAAGAAGAAGCGGTTATTGTGGATTTGCGTTCTCGTGACGACTTCCGTAAAGGCCATATCATTGATTCTATTAATTTAACGCCGTCTGAAATTAAAGATAATAATTTAGGTGAGTTAGATAAACACAAACAGAAACCTGTGATTATCGTTTCTGCAAGTGGCATGGAATCAAACAAACCCGCAGAGCAACTCGTGCAACACGGTTTTGAAAAAGTCTTTGTCCTGAAAGAAGGGATTGCTGGTTGGGCAGGTGAAAACCTTCCACTGGCTCGTGGTAAGAAGTAGTTACCGTTACCTCAAGCTGCCTATATCAATAGGTAA
>NZ_JAMPNZ010000040.1:0-9512 GCF_028479625.1 Providencia sp. PROV197 | reverse complement strand
TGTAGCTCAAAGAATAACAGGGAAAATTCATATGGAAGTTAAAAGGTACTAAACTTATGTCAGAACAAAACAACTCAGAAATGGTTTTTCAAATTCAACGTATCTACGCAAAAGACGTTTCATTTGAAGCACCTAACGCGCCGCACATCTTTCAACAAGAATGGCAGCCAGAAATTAAATTAGATTTAGATACTTCTTCAACTCAGCTGTCAGAAGGCGTTTATGAGGTTGTTTTACGTGTCACTACGACAGCAACTTTAGGTGAAGAAACCGCTTTCCTGTGTGAAGTCCAGCAAGCCGGTGTTTTCTCTATCGAAGGTATCGAAGGCACTCAAATGGCGCATTGCTTAGGTGCATACTGCCCGAACATTCTGTTCCCATATGCACGTGAAGCGATCACCAGCTTAGTGGGCCGTGGCACATTCCCACAATTGAACTTAGCGCCAGTTAACTTTGATGCACTGTTCATGAACTATTTACAGCAGCAACAAGGTGAACAAGCGCAGAACTCAGAAGTTCAACAGGACGCTTAATGAATACTGCTTCAATGACAGTGATCGGTGCCGGCTCTTACGGCACCGCTTTAGCCATTACACTTGCACGTAATGCACATCAGGTGGTGTTATGGGGCCATGACCCAAAACACATTCATCAATTAGAACAAGATCGCAGCAATCAGGCATTTTTGCCTGGCGTTTCTTTCCCTGATAGTTTATCTCTCGAAACGGACTTAAAACGCGCCGTTGAGGCGAGTCCCAATATCTTGATAGTCGTACCGAGCCATGTTTTTGGTGATGTACTCAAACAAATCCAACCTTATTTACGACCTGACTCCCGCATTATTTGGGCAACGAAAGGCTTAGAAAGGGATACTGGCCGTTTGTTGCAAGAAGTGGCACGTGAGGTATTAGGCAATGAAATTCCTCTGGCGGTATTATCTGGCCCAACGTTTGCAAAAGAATTAGCCGCAGGTTTACCAACGGCAATTTCTGTAGCGGCGAGCGACAGCCAATTTGGTGATGATTTACAACAATTATTCCATTGTGGCAAAAGTTTCCGTGTTTATAAAAACCCGGATATGGTTGGGGTGCAACTGGGTGGCGCAGTAAAAAACGTCATCGCAATCGGTGCGGGGATTTCTGATGGCATGGGCTTTGGGGCGAATGCGCGTACTGCGTTGATTACACGTGGCCTCGCTGAAATGAGCCGCTTAGGTGCCGCCCTTGGTGCTGACCCTGCAACCTTTATGGGGATGGCAGGCTTAGGCGACCTTGTGTTAACCTGTACCGATAACCAATCCCGCAACCGCCGTTTTGGCATGATGCTCGGCGATGGCATTACCGTTGAAGAAGCGGAAAAAGAGATTGGCCAAGTGGTTGAAGGATATAGAAATACCAAAGAAGTCCGTGCACTCGCTGAACGCGCGGGTGTCGAAATGCCAATTACAGAGCAAATTTATCAAATCCTTTACCGTCATAAAAATGTGTTAGAGGCGGCGCAAGCGCTATTAGGCCGAGCGACGAAAGATGAAATTGCAGATATGCCAAAACTGCAGGATTAATAAAAATTAGTCTGGTTAAGTTACATAATAGGGTAAATATAAAAATAGATAGGTGAGTGATTATGTCGCGTGAAGAATTGGATAGAATTTGGGGCTTCATTAAAGAAGAAGCGAAGTCGCTTGCTGACTGCGAACCACTCCTAGCCAGTTTTTTTAACGCGACATTATTAAAGCATGACAACTTGGGCAGTGCGCTCAGCTATATGCTGGCGAACAAGCTCAGCTCGCCTATCATGCCTGCTCTGGAAGTGCGCGAAATCGTTGAAGAAGCCTATCGCAATGACGAAAGTATGATTTTCTCTGCGGCTATGGACTTAGCTGCGGTTCGCCTACGTGACCCTGCCGTTGATAAATATTCCACTCCATTATTGTACTTAAAAGGTTTCCACGCCTTGCAAGCCTATCGCATAGGCAATTGGTTGTGGAAAGAAGGCCGCCAAGCACTCGCGGTTTACCTACAAAACCAAATATCAGTGTCTTTCGGTGTGGATATTCACCCTGCTGCTCGTATTGGTTGTGGCATCATGCTCGACCATGCAACGGGTATTGTGATTGGTGAAACCGCCATCGTGGAAAATGATGTGTCGATTTTACAGTCGGTTACCCTTGGCGGGACAGGCAAAACCTGTGGCGATCGCCATCCCAAAGTCAGGGAAGGGGTAATGATTGGGGCAGGGGCAAAAATTTTAGGCAACATCGAAATCGGCCGCGGCGCAAAAATTGGCGCGGGTTCGGTTGTTCTTCACCCTGTACCTCCTCATACCACAGTGGCGGGGGTTCCTGCACGCATTGTTGGCAAACCAACCAGCGATAAGCCATCCTTAGAAATGGATCAAAACTTTAATGGTAGTATTTGGGGTTTTGAAAATGGGGATGGGATTTGAGAGAGCTAATTATTTCTGAAACTCTTTATGCCTATTTTTCAAAGATCTCTCTTTTTAATATGTTACCAGCTTTAAACTGAGCAATAGATTTTTTTAGATGTTCAGCATTGGCTGGAGAATATAATAAGTAGGTGGTTTCTGTTAGTTTACTATCACTATTTACAGTTTCAGTAGTCGTATTTTTAATTTGCTTTTTAAGACTAATTTTCACCTAATCCTCTCTTTTTATTTAATGAGAAAATAAAAGCCTATTTGCATAAATCGAGCTGTAATAGGATTCAAAGAATCGGAGTCCATACTATACAGCTCGAATATGGCATTAATCTTTCAATAACGCCCCTGCATACCCCAACTGCCTCCACGCTTCAAACACGACAACGGCAACCGAGTTCGATAAATTCATACTGCGGCTATCGGCCAACATTGGAATACGAATTTTTTGCTCCATTGGCATATTGTCGAGTACATAAGGTGGCAACCCGCGCGTTTCAGGGCCAAACATTAAATAGTCATTTTCTTGATAGCTGACATTACTGTGGCTTGGCTTACCTTTGGTGGTTAAGGCAAACACGCGCGCCCCACTTTCAGATTGGTTATTATCCGGGTTTAGCCCTTCACTTTTCAAAAATGCATAATAATCATGGTGATGTTTGATATCGGCAAACTCACTGTAATCTAACCCAGCACGGCGCAGGCGTTTATCATCCCACGTAAACCCGAGCGGGTGGATAAGGTGCAAACTAAAGCCCGTATTGGCACAGAGGCGAATGATATTACCCGTGTTTGGTGGTATTTCAGGTTCGAATAAAACAATGTGTGGCATAGCGTTTAACTGATATTGTGATGATAAAAATGATGGGAAGAGTGTACGCGCAAATCGCATTATTTTCATGCGGAACTTTGATTTGTGCCGTAAAAATTATTTGTACCCCTGAAAACAAAAAACGAGCCATAAAGGCTCGTCTCTGAAATAACTCGTTGAGGTTAGCTATTATAACCATTAGGGTTCATGGACTGCCAACGCCAGCTATCATTCACCATATCTTGAATAGAATACTGCGCCTTCCAGCCTAGGTCTTTAAATGCTTTGTCTGGGCTAGACCAACATTCCGCAATATCACCGGGGCGTCTTGCTACAATTTCATATTTAATTGGTTTACCTGCCGCTTTTTCAAAAGCAGTAATAATTTCCAGTACACTTGTGCCAGTTCCTGTGCCAAGATTGTAAACATGTAATCCTGCTTGCTGGCTAACTTTATTTAGTGCAGCAATATGGCCATCTGCTAAATCCATCACATGAATATAGTCACGTACACCAGTACCATCTGGTGTTGGGTAATCATTACCAAATACCATGACTTGTGGGCGGCGGCCTACAGCGACTTGTGAAACAAACGGTGCCAAATTATTTGGAATACCTTGCGGGTCTTCACCCATGGTTCCGGATGGGTGTGCGCCAACAGGGTTAAAGTAACGCAGCAATGTCAGTGACCAATCATCTTCAGCTACATATAAATCGGACAGGATACGCTCCACCATAAACTTACTGGTTCCATATGGGTTAGTGGTGCCACCAACCGTGGATTTTTCCGTTAATGGAACTTCTTCTGGGTCACCATAAACAGTCGCCGATGAGCTAAAAATTAGGCTTTTAACGCCTGCTTTTTTCATGCTTTCCACTAATACCAATGTGCCATTGACGTTAACATCATAGTATTCAATCGGTTTTTCAACCGACTCACCTACGGCTTTGAGGCCTGCAAAGTGGATCACTGAATGAATTTGATGATTGGCAAAAATAGTGTCTAAAATTTGGCTATCGCGTACATCACCTTGGTAAAATACGGGTTTTGTGCCTGTAATCGCTTCAATACGGTTCAGCACTTCAAGGTTAGCATTATGCAGGTTATCCAATATAATTGGCTGCATTCCCTGCTGGATCATTTGCACACAGGTATGGCTACCAATGTAGCCAAGACCACCAGTGACTAGAACTTGATTATTCATCAATATTATCCCTGATTCTTAGTATTCGTAGTGATAGTTATAATCGTCAGATCTTGCGTCGATACCATTTAATATCACACCAGTGATTTCGATGTCATTTTGCTTAAAGCGTTTGAGTGATAAGTCAACGTCTTTTACGGTATTGACGCCATAGAACGCAATTAGCAGTGAAGTGCCAACATACTTACCGATAATCGCCGAGTCCGTAATTGCTAAGATTGGTGCGGTATCGATCACCACAATATCGTATTGGTTTTTGACTTTATCCAGTAACTGCTTAAAGCGCTCACCCATTAATAACTCAGAGGAGTGAGTGACATTTTTACCGCGGCAAATCACATCGAGGTTTTCAATCACATTGGCATGAATGGTTGGTGATTCTAAGTTTGGTTGAGATAAGTATTCAGATAGCCCTGCTTTATTACTTAACCCAAAAGCTTTATGCAGGCGGCCTTTACGTAAGTCGGTATCGATTAATAATACTTTTTTACCAGCATTAGCCAGTACCACCGCCATATTGGAGGTGACAAAACTTTTCCCTACACCAGGAGATGCACTGGTCACCATCACCAGATTATTACCTTGGTTCATTACTGAGAAGTACACACTGGTACGCAATGAACGGATAGCTTCAACAGCGGTATCCGCTGGGTTTTCTATCGCTAATGGGTTTTTATTGCCCGCCTCAATCAGTTTTTTCTCATAGGTAGAGAATGGGATGGTGGCGTAGACATTAACGCCCAGTGCATCAATATCTTCCGTGCTCTTAATTTTATTATTAAAGAACTCGCGGGCAATTACATACGCGCAGCCAATAATAAAGCCAAGGATTGTGGCAAGTACAACAATCAGTGATTTTTTCGGTGCTACAGGCTTTGGTTGTGACTCAGCGGAGTCAATAATACGCACATCGGCGGTAATACCAGAGTTCAATACGCTAAGTTCCTGCTGTTTCGCCACTAACTGCGTATAGATAGCTTGCTCTGCAGCAACGTCACGGGTTAAACGCACAATTTCTTGTTGGGTATTAGGCAGTTTTTGGATAGCTTTACTGATTTTTTCTTTTTCACGTAACAGTTGCTGGCGCTTATCAAGTAGCGACTGATAAGCGGGATGGTTACGAGTATACAGCTGCTGTATTTCTACTTCTTTAAAAGTTAGTTCATTAAGTTTTTCTTCAACTTGGAGTGCAGTATCCAATGCGGCCTTGGCTTCTAATGAGAGATCAATAGATTCATTCTTTTTACGAAACGCATTGAGCTGGTTTTCGTAGTTATCCAATTTCTTTTTAATCGTAGGTAAGTAGCCATCTAAGAACACTAACGTATTGTTAGTCACTTCTTTTTTACGTTCGGTATTTTGGTCAACATAGTTTTGGATAACACTGTTGAGGATGTTAACATTCTCGACTTTATCCGCACCTTTAATGGCTAAGCTGATAATACCGGTACCTTTACCCACTTCAGCGATGGTTAGGGTGTTGCGTAAGTCTTCAATGGTTGAGTAACGGGCATTTTTGATTAATGAAAACTCTTCACCAGTTTTAGCCGCGAAACTGGAAACTAACAGGTTAATTTCACCTTGTTTCAGAATTTCACCCACCTTACCTTGTAACACTTGGCCGTCCACATTTAGGGAATAATTATTATCCCCTAAATAAGTCAGGGTAAATGGCTGGTCAATTAGGTTTTCAGGTAACTGGAACAGGTCAACCTGAACGGGTGCCACTTCACCAAGTAATTTACTGATAAAGCCTTCAGGGGTAGCATGGGTGTCTAAGTTCAGGTCAGAGACGGTTTTACCCAATACCATACGGGACTTAATCACCTCAATCTCGGAATCCACTTGGTTATTGCTGTTACCAAATGGCATCACATCACTCATTTGGTCGAGTAATGAAACTTGACCAAGCTTGTCATACTGTAAGGTGGCGTTGGCTTGGTAGATGGGGGTTGCTAATAAACTGTATGCGATGGCGATAGCTGCAAAAATAACAGTAAAAAACCCAATTTTAATGGTGTTGGATTTCAAAACTTTAAACAGGGCGAGCAGATCGATTTCATCTGAGGCTGGGGAGCTATTTTTTGTTGTGTTCATAATAGGTTAAATGTTAAGTCATCCAATAAATAAAATTAAATTTTTCCTTGCCAAGCGATGGCGGCTTTTTCCATTAACTGATAAACATGTTCAAACATTTCATCACTGCGTTTGTGCGGATCTGGGATTTCGGTTTTATTGATCCATTGCCCAAATAACATTACTTTGCCGCGGGTTTCAGGAAACTGTTGGTGGATTTTAGCAATATGGTCGTTTTCCATCACTAGGATTAAGTCGGTTTTTTTACATAATTCGCTAGTTAACCGACGTGATTGATGGTTTTCAAGGGAAAGACTATGTTGCTTAGCAATCCGGATGGCACTGTCATAGGCTGGCATGTCATTTTTGGCGATAATACCCGCAGAATGAACAGTTTTTCCGGGAAAATGCTGTTGCAATAAACGCTCCCCAGTAGGAGAGCGACAGATATTTCCCATACAAACAACAAGAATATTATTAAACATATCGATTACCAGTCGTGAATCCGCTTGGTACCTTCGGTCAATTGATTATATGAAGCGATAGTTGGTAACAGTTGGGTAATCAGGCGGTTCCAACGTACTACAGGCGCAGCGGTAACATACACTAAGTCATAAGGTTGCAGTTTAAATTCAGTACCCATCACAAGTGATGTGGCATCGGATAAATCTAGCTGATAGACAGCGGCCATTTTTTTCGGTAATAGTGCTTCGAGTTCTTTGTCTTCTGCTGGCTGGTTTTTAATTGGGCGAATAACAAATACCCCTGTTGCATTAGCGGTCGTTTGGTTAAGGCCACTGGCTTTGCTCAGCGCTTCAGTGATACTCATCCCTGCACGGTCAATGGTCAGTGTGGTTGGTTGACCGACTTCACCCATTACAAACACTTTTTGTGAGTCATTACGCGGGACATACAGCACATCGCCTGGCAGCATCAGGTAGTTTTGGGTTAAATCACCGTACTGAACTAAATCTTGTAATGACACTTTGATTTCTTTGCCGTTACGGGTAAGAACGACATTATCCCAATCAGCTTTTTCCGTTAATCCACCTGCATTATTAAAGGCTTCTAAAATAGTCAGTGGGACGTTAGTGATTGGCAATGTACCCGGTTTTGCCACTTCACCCGACACATACATTTTCTGTGAGCGGAATGCGGCAATACTGACATCCACTTGTGGGGATTCAATATAGGTGGCTAAGCGGTTGCTGATTAAGGTACGGATTTCCGTGACAGTTTTACCGATAACCTTAACTTTACCGATATATGGGTAATATATAGTTCCATCAGAGTGTACCCAGTTACCGGAATCTTGCGCACTACGGTAGGAACCCGCAGGAATGGTCAATTCAGGGTGGTCCCATACTGTGATGGTTAATACATCACCAGCACCTACACGGTACTCATAGTTAGTCAGTTGCTTTTCTAACTGTGCATTCGGTTTGGCGATGGTGGGTGCGGTGTACATATCATCCAACAACTTTGGTGAGATTGGGTAAATATCGACCAATTTGGTTATATCACGGTCACCCGTATTAACCACATTTTTGCCTGAGGTCGAAACATAGGCACCAGGGGTGACGGTGCAGCCTGTTAATGCAGTTAGCATAAGTACAGTAATAGAAAGGCGTTTCAGCTTCATAAATGAGCTATTCCTATAATAAATATGTAAAAATATTGATTTAGATGTATTATTATTAAAAATTGATATCACTTCTATACAAATGTATTTAGTAGCATTTCTTTTAAGCTTTTTACTATCTTGAGGTATAATTAAGCTTTTTACTATCTTGAGGTATAATGCTTTAAAAAGCCATAAAGAGAATAAAATGAAAAATACCAAGTAGATCGAATAATGCTCAGCTTCAATGTGTCCCTATAAAATAACCATTGATGTTTAGCCGCATTCAATTTGTTTTGAGTCATCCCTGAATCAGTACGATAGTGAGCTAACACTTTTGGATAGCAGTAGGCTCTTTCTTCTAATGAAAGCAATTTTAACCATAAGCCAAAATCTTGCCGCTTACGGATCAATGGCATATATTGCTTTCCGAAATGTGCAGTATCATAAATGACAGTTAAGCAGCCAATAACATTTCCATACAGCGACCTATGATAAGTGGTAAATTTAGGAGCCGTAATAATTTTTCCTAATCCAGTTTCACTCAAATGTTGGTAATAACTAAACGTAAATCGATAATTATTTTCCAACATAAAATTAATTTGTTCGCTTAGTTTTGTTTTTAGCCATACATCATCACTATCTAAAAAAGCAATAAAGCGGCCTTTAGCTCTTTCAATTCCAATATTGCGAGATATGCCAGCACCTTGATTTATATTGGAAAAAATTATATTAATTCTAGGGTCGTTCAGGCGATTCAAGATATTAATTGTGTTATCTGTTGAATTATCATCGATAATGATTAACTCTAAATTTTGATAATCTTGTTCAAGAACAGATTGGATAGCTTTTAGAATATTATTCTGTGCATTATAGCATGGCATAATGACAGAAACTAAATGCTTATCTATTAACATACTCATTTTAATCATTTCCAAATAAGTCACGTGTATAGACTTTATCTGCCACATCTTCTATTTCAGGCACCATGCGGTTGGCTAAAATGATATCGCATTGAGCTTTAAATTCTGCTAAATCATTGACCACTTTTGAACGGAAAAACTCGGTTTCTTTCATCACAGGCTCATACACCACCACTTCAATGCCTTTGGCTTTGATGCGCTTCATGATGCCCTGCACCGCAGAAGCACGGAAGTTATCAGAGCCGGCTTTCATCACTAAGCGATAGACCCCCACTTTGCGTGGTGCTTTGGCAATAATAGCATCGGAAATAAAGTCTTTACGGGTACGGTTCGATTCCACAATCGCATTAATCAGGTTGTTTGGCACGTCATCGTAATTGGCTAATAACTGTTTGGTATCTTTTGGTAAACAATAACCGCCGTAACCGAATGATGGGTTA
>NZ_JAMPNZ010000039.1:0-52738 GCF_028479625.1 Providencia sp. PROV197 | reverse complement strand
AGAGTTCTTCACTTCATTACCTGAACCATCAACAGCTATCACTTCATACTGATAAGCTTTATCTTCCCATTCATCTGTGACGGCTATTTCCCACTTCCCTGATGCATCAACAGTGGCCTCTTTATATGACTTACCATCAATCATCAATACAATCTTGACATATTCCTCACTCGTACCGCTAAAAACAGGTTTCTTGTGATTGGTCGTTATCTGGTTTTTGCCGTTGTTTGCATCTACCCCTGCAATATCCAATGTCAACAACGGAGGTGTCGTGTCAATCACAACTTTACCGGTTAGCCCAGTACTGCTGAGGTTTCCAGCAATATCTTCCATTATGATAGTATATTCATACTCGCCATCAGGAAACGGTTGTGGAAAGGTGTATGTCCATTGGCCTTGTTTGTCTACTTCAATTAGGGCAAATACAGATTGGCCAAACATCAGTTGCAAATTAGCCCCTGGTTCGGCAAATCCACTGAAAGTGGGTGTTGTGTTATTAGTCAGGATATGGTCTTTAATCATGAGATCCTGGTGATCAACAACGCCACCAATAAGCCCCTCTGGTGCTATTGTATCGATGGTCAGCTTACCGCTGATTTGACCAGAAATGCCTTGCTGTAGGTCTTTAGTGGTGATCACATAATCATGAGGACCATCTTCTAATTTAGATGTAACCTCTATTACCCACTGACCTTGATCATCGGCTATCGTTTCATAAGCAAAAGCTATTTTATTATCAAAGATAAGTCGTACAATCGCATTCGGTTCTGTTATACCTTCAAATTTAGGTTTATTGAAATGGGTAATTCCATCATCCTGAATGCCAGAATCTTCATTGGGATCTAAACCACCTGAAATAAATGCCGTCGTTTTGACGATTAAATTACCATTGACTTTTTGTGTGCTGACTTGCCCGAGAACATCGGTTGCTTCTATCTTGTATAAATAAGAACCATCATCGAGAGGCGTTTCTGGGGGAATAGTATAATTCCACTTTCCATCAGAACCTGCTGTTGTTGTAAATACGTGGGGACCAATCGTCAGTTTAACATCTGCATATGCTTCCGTTTCGCCACTAAAGGTAGGTGTATTAATATTGATTTGCTGTATATCTTCTAATAAAACATCGTCGACAGCGCCTGTAATTTCGGGGGGTTGATTATCATAAGTAAGATTAAAGTTTAATTGACTTTCGCGATCGAGTAGATCTTTTACATTAACGACCAACTGAATACTTTCATCATGTAAGATCCCAATAGGAATAAGACTTTCAGATAATTGTAGTTCCCATACACCGTCATTATTCGCTTGAGTTGTTCCTAATAAATGGCCTTGTGCATCCATGACTTCGATATTACTGCCAGGTGTTGTGGTTCCAATTAACTTCAGGGTATTGTTGTTAAATGCCACATGCTTATCTGATTCAGATATTAATAATTTATCATGTAAACCCACTGAAATTTTAGGGGGATGAGTTGCTTGGTCTCCCGCTAATACAGGTATTATAATATCGTGTTCTAATATGTTACCGGCTTTATCATAAGCAATCACTTTACCATGATGCACACCATTAGGTAGTGTTAATACACCACCAATTTGCGTGCTATTTCCATCAAAGGGTTTTTCCACCCGATTATGTGTAATTGTTTGGTTATTGATTTCAATCGTATAATAATCAACTGGCGTTTTGTAATTTAAGAAAATATGAAATTTATTATTATTCGCGACTAAAGTACCTGGATGGGCATTTCCAGAATAAACACTTCCATCTATATATTCAGGGGCTATCGTATCAATAGTGAGCGTATTTTTCGCGACAATCACCCCATTATTGGCTTGAATAAATTCAATTTGATAATCCCCATCCCCTGTTATTGGAACTTCAAAACTCCATTCTCCATTGTTATCAACATCAATTAGATATAATACTCCATTAACTTTTACGGATAATTTTGCACCAATCTCAGCAATCCCTTTATAGACTGGTTTCGTAGTATTGGTAACATGGTCACCTAATACATGTGAATCTGTATCTACATCAAGCCAGTACTTTAATTCATTTACTACTACATTAAAGGTAAAATCTTGGCTAGAGCCATAGCCATCATTTAAAGTAACAGTGTAAGAATTATCCCCCGACGATAACATAAGAGTGTCTGGTGCATTAAAATACCATTTAGCTCCATTATCTGATATCGTTATTGGGTACTTATTCCCCCCAATAAAAATATGTCCACTGAGTTGATGATATGTATTATTTCCCGTAATCTCCCCAAATAAATTAGGTTTTCGGGTAAAACTAGAATAATCGTGACTTTCCCCTGTGGAGCTAGAATCAGCAGCAACATGGCTAGTTAAAACCTGATCACCTTTCATTACCCAAAGACCTTTATAATGAAAATTTTCAACTGATACGTTTCCAGAGGATGACGTAGCCGTAACCTTAATATTATCTACAGAATAACGTTGACCTTCTTTAAATAAACCAGGGGGTATCTGCAAATACCAGGTTCCATCTTTACCAACGTCTGTTATTCTATATGAATAAGGCCTACCATTCGCTGTAAATGTAAATAGCATATCTGCTTTAGTATCAGGATCTATTTTCCCTTTAAAAATCGGTGTCAATACATTAGTTGCATGCGCGCCTCGATACCATACATAGTTTATATCTAGTGTTATTTTATCAAGTAAAGGTAGCGTATTATCAATAACTAATGTATCTATTCTTTCAAATAGGTTTCCAGCCGCATCAATACTAGTTATTTTAAAATCACCCATAAATTTCTCAGGTAATTCTTTATCAAACTTTAATTGCCAATTACCGTTACTATCTATTATTGTAGAAACCGTTATATTATTTAATGTAATGGTAATTTCTTGTCCTGGCTCCCCTTTTCCCGTAAAAATAGGCCTACGATTATTAGTAATAAAATCCCCTTTTATTCCTGAATCTGTATTATCCGTTAAATGAATCGTAGGTACGGAGGGAGTCGTATCAACAAATGTATGTCCGTGTACTTCCGTTGGTTTGCTATAATCAGGGTGTGTCGCGGTAACCACATAACTATTATTTCCTTCTGGCAATGGTTTGGTCGTAACTGTCCATTCACCTGTGGTCATATCCGCGGTGGTTGGGTAATCTACACCATTAATAGTTAAGGTAATTGATGCCCCTGCTGTCGCAATTCCTTCAAATTTAGGTGTATTAACATTTGTAATGTTATCACCTTGTATACCGCTGTCACTGTCAATATGTAACTTGGCTGTCAGCTCAGGGATTCTTTCTGCACCGACAAGGATAGGTAAAAAGTTAAAATCTTTGGTGATTGTTTTCTCGTTACCTGCGATATCACTCGCCGTAATCGTGTACGTATTACCTGTATCAGTATTTGCATCGACATCAAATACCAATGACCACTTCCCATCTTGATCAGCATATACAATTTTAGTCGTGTCTTTGAACTGCCCTGTAATTTTAGCCCCTGGCTCTGATGTCCCGCTAATCTGTGGACGGGCTAAATGCGTTGTTTGCCCATCAAATACGGTATCACTCTGACTCGCAGGATCCAAATCCACCGTCAATGCAATTTGAGTATCAATGGTATATTGACCTTGATATGACGAGGTATTACCCGCCAAATCGGTGACTGTGACAGTATACGTGCTTGTATTATCAGATTGTGGAACGGTAAGGCGAACTTCCCAATAGCCATTTTCATCTGCAATTCGCTCTCGCGTGCCTCCCGCATAACCAGGTAAATTAATTATTACGGTTGAATAAGGCTTCGTCACACCACAAATAAATGGCTGTATATTCTGTGTAATGTTATCCCCAATCACACCTGTGTCAGTTCCAGCCTTCATGGCCGCGTCCGCAGAAGGAGGGACGGTATCAATCTGGACATTTTCCATGAATACGCTTTGGTTACCCACGTTATCGGTTACCTTAACCGTTAATAAATGGGAGCCATCAGTCAACGCATCAGAGATTTGTAACGACCAATCTCCATTCTCATCGGCTTTACTGCTGTACTCATGCTTTCCTATTGTTACCTTAATGGTCGCATTTGCTTCGGTTTTTCCTGATAACGTTGGTGTGGTTTGGTTTGTTAGAAAGCCATGCCCCCCCTCTAAAATGGTCGTTGCATTGGGCAAGGATGTTTTTATGATGACCGTATCTTCTACCGTTTTCTGATTTCCCGCCGCATCAACCGCGGTCACTTGGTATTTATATAGCCCTTCTGGTAACGGTTGTTTGACCAGAATATCCCAAACACCGTTTTCGTCCGCAACCGTAGTCAGTATTTGACCAGCAATATTGAGGGTAATTTTGCTGTTTGCCTCCGCCGTACCTGAAAAAATAGGTTGTTTATTGTTAGTTAGCTTATCCCCTACCGCGCCGCTGTCTGTTTGAGTATCTAAAGCAACGGTAACGTTTTCTACTGTCGTATCAAGGGTAAAAAACCCATTGAATGAGGATTCGTTTCCCGCTAAATCAGTAACATGTACTTGATAGTCGTAATTTCCATCTTGAGTGAGCGTTGGCAGAGTCAAATGCCATGAACCATCAGCTTCGGTGGTCACTGGATATGAATTGCCATCAAAAATAATGCGGATCGCTGAATCAGGTTTCGTGGACCCCGTCAATACAGGTTGAGGGTCTTGGGTGATATTATCCCCTTCATTTCCACTGTCACTTTCGCTTGTGAGTTTTGCCGTAGCAGAAGGCTTTCGCGTATCTACCACTATACTATCGGTAACCGTACTCTGATTTCCCACCGCATCCATTACCTTGACGCTAAACAAATGGTTTCCATCTGGCAACCCTTGCAGAATTTGTAATGACCAATTTCCTTGGTCATCTGCCTGCGCGCTGTACTCTTGACCATCAATAGATACCTTAACCGTTAATCCCGCTTCCGTTTTCCCCATTAACATTGGCTGCGTCTGATTGGTTAAAAAACCATTGCCCCCATCAAGAGTAGCGGTAATTTCTGGTGCCGTGGTTTTTATTGTCAACGTGTTCGTGGTCGTATTTTGGTTCCCAGCTGCATCCGTTGCTGTCACATGGTATGTATATTGGTCATCCTGAAGCAAATTTCCTACTGTCACCCGCCAGATGCCTTTTTCATCCGCGACAGTCGTCAGTACCTGTTTATCAATTGTAAGAACAACAGTGCTCCCAGCTTCCGATACACCAGTAAATGTCGGTTGTGAATGATGCGTCAGCTTATCTCCTAACGTGCCACTGTCAGCATGCACATCAATATCAGCAGTTAATGTGTTAAGCGCTGTATCAATTGTCAGTTGCCCTTTAACCAGTATAGGTGCCTCATTACCTCGCGATGCTCCTAATTCATAATCATGTACCCCATCTTTGAGCGGGGGAGTAATTTGCAATACCCAGTTACCATTGTTATCGGCGGTAATGGGGTAGCGTGTACCACCAATCATTAAATAGGCATTTGAGTCTAATGAAACAGTTCCCGTAAAAGTTGGGGTATTATTTTGAGTAATGTGATCCCCAGCTTTGCCTGAATCGCTCTCTTCGCTCAATTTCCCTGATATATATACTGTCGAAGGAGGAAGAATAGCAGCATTATTATCTTTAGGTTTACTCGCAGAAGAGCTTGTTGACACTGATGAAGACGGTGGAGCAGGCTGAAGTGAGGGGGGAACTGAAGGCTGTGTAGCAGCCTCCTCTTGTTTATCAGCCGCCTGTGCTTTCGCTTTTGCTTGTTGTTCTAATTGGCTATTCGCTTCAGCTAACTTTGCCAATGACGCATTTATTTGCGCCTCTTGGTTTTCATTTATCAACTCCAAACCGCTTACAATCTCAGCTAACTCTTCGTTCTTTTTATTTAAAGCATCTAATTTTTCAATAAATTTCTGTGAATCATTTTCTATGTCATCCTCAATTTCTTCATTACCGTTCATTTCAACAAAGTCACTGGAGAACTGCTCTTTGATATATACTGAATCCACACCAATATTCATTTTTATTGAAGATATAATTTCATCTTGAGATATTGAGTTACCATTTTCATTTGTTAAGGTAATATTCCCCAAAATAATATCAGATAGTCCATTAGGAATTTTACTCGATGTTCCATCTGGTTTAATAACAATGAGATCTAACCCTTGAACTTTAAAGGATTTAATCACTATATCTTTTTTATCTGACGAATTATTTATACTTTCCATTTTCCCACTTAATCTTCTATTAATTTAAAAAATAAATATTTCTATTTTTACATTATATAGGCTTTATAAAAAATAATTAGACTCACAGCGCCATATGAACTGATACTCCATTATTTTGAGCTGATTATCTTATGAGCTAAAGATAATAATACCTATAATAACTCGCAGTAGAAAATGCTCGTGGAGTTAAAAATAAAATGAAAGAAGAGGACTATGATGGCTCGGATGAAGAACTCGCCCCCATGGTTGATGGATTAAGTGGAACACTATGTATTATAATTTTAGTTTCTATGGTTTTTATATTCAGTGGCATGAAAAGCGTTATCTCATATATAAACTATGAAAAACTTAATTTTGAAAGTGTTCATATTGATATAAAAAAAAGAGTTATTTATTTCAAAGGAGGCATTAACTTACAAGAAGATAACGCTAAAATACTCATTGAGGAATTTAGAAATAGCATTGGTGACAAAATAATATTGAAAGGATATGTTGATAATAAAATATCTGAAAGTAAAGATAAAAACATCTATAACCTTATTTATATAGCATCATTAATAAAAAATCTTGAATTGAATAAAACCGTACTTTTTGAAAAAGGAATGAGTGAGTATTGTTCAGGATGGAATTCATGTATTTATTGGGATTACAAATAATATGTATTATATTGGATTATTCTTTTATGCGGTGACTTTTTCAGCCTCTTTTTTACTAAAAGAAGTTAGAGAAATGATAGCACAATGTCTTTTATTAGCACCCGAGATAAGCTATGCCATGATTGGTATATATATTTATCCGCTAATTATTTTCTTGTATCACAAAATTTTCAAACGGAATGAACAGGAAAACTATATTTTTCTATCTAACCAAACCAAACTCTCTGCATCTGTTAGTGTGTCATTAGGGCTAATTGGTACATTTATCGGTTTAACAGGGATGATAACTGCGATTTCTGCATCACTCGGTGGCGATGGCGATGTCTCGGCAAAAATGAATGCCATGATTTCGTCGATCTCTATGGCACTAAATTTAATGTCATTTGCTTTTTTAACCTCAATTCTTGGTGTGGCCATCTCAGTTTTGCTATTGATTAGTCTAAATTTCTTTAATTTCTTTTATAAAAAGGAACAGAAAAAAGAGAAAAAGGAATCTATTTCAAAATACACCAACGAAATCGATGATATTCAAAAAAAGCTGGCTTCATTAAAAGATATCAATATTAATATCGCTGAAAAAATAATTTCCATTTCAGAAAACAATGATTTAGCCAAGGAAATATCTGTTCACTTAGCAACGTTATCATCTTGTACGATGGAAAATCTTAATGTTTTGAAATCGATTAAAACATCTCATGATGATTGGAAAGAAATACTCGAAAATCACTTAACTGAAGAAAAAAACATAAGAAAAATTGATAATGCCAAAATGGCAGAAATTATATTAGAAATCAATAAAACCACGCAATGGATGAAAGAAAAATCCCTTGAAAATAAAAACAAAATGATAGCATTGCTATCGATGGATTAAAGCATGCGTAAAATATATTATACATTAGCTATTTCTATGGTTATTTTTTCTATCAATCATTGTTTTGCAAATAGTGAAAGCTTCAATTTATTTATTGATAAAGTATTAAATAATTCAACTTCAGTAAAAATAAAAGAGCTAGAACTAGAAGCTGAAGGATATAGAGCCAAACAAACTGAATATTTTTATTTACCCAAAGTATCTGCTACTAGCAAGATTAAAAATAACAAAGAGCCAGCAGATGGAAGCTTGACGGCAACATCACTGATTTATGACAGCGCTCTAATGCATCGATTTTCAGAGAAGAATCTCAAGCTAAAAATTTCTGAGCTTGCACTCAATAAAGAAAAAGAGGAGCTTTATACAGCAGTAACGGGAAATTTAATTGGCATTCATTTCCTATCTGAATTAACTAAAAGCACAACAAAATTACATCATAATGCACAAGATATCTTTAACCTAATTAACCGACGCTATAATAGTGGCGTTGCCAAAATCAGTGATGTTGAACAAGCAACATTGCTAATGCAACGCATTGAGACAGAAAGAAAAAACATTGAAAAGGAAATCGAACAATATAAATCGAATATTGAAGTGATCTCTGGTATCACCTTTCCTAAAGAAGGTGTTAACATTCCTAGTAGGTTAATTAAAAATTTAAAGTCAACCTTTATTGATAATGACCATACCAATCAAAATATAGATTACAACATGCTGAAGATGCAAGCAGATGCCATAAAAGAAAATGCTTATCAGCAAAATTCCCTGTTCAGTATTAATTTAGTTGCAGAAGAAAAGTATGCCGAGCAAAAAAGAAGTCATAATGAGTCTTATATTGGATTAGATCTCAAAGTTAATGTTTTTGATATTGACAAAATTTTTTCCGAATCAGCTCAGCTAAAAACATATGCCGCTGTACAAAAAAAAGCTGATTATAAATATCAAGAACTCACTGCAAAAATAAAAAATTTAAAACTGATATCATCCTCTAACCAATCGGAATTGGCAGGACTCCAAGAGCAACGTAATACTATGTACTCTATTATAAAAAGCCAAGAGCGAGAATATAGTATTTCACAATCGTCATTTTACGAAATGGTCAATACCTTATTCGATATACTGACAATAGAAAGGCGTATTGCAGAACTAACGATTTCAGACATAAAAAATAAGATGGAATATATACAACTAATTGGAAATATAAATGAAATTAAAAAACTGCATCAGTAACATTTTCCGTACATCGAAAAAAATTCGTGTTTTCATAGGCATAATATCCATATTTATAACATATTTAATTTTTGCTGAAATTGATGTTTCTTCTCCTGGTGAGGGGGTTATTTCTGGCACATCTAATCGTTTAGAGATTGTAAGCCCTGCATCGGGTTTTATTAATCAATTTAATATAAAATCAGGTGATAATGTTAATAAAGACCAAATTTTATTTTCATATACTAACTTGGATACTTTTCATCAAGAGAAAACACTCACCAATTTAGTTAGTTTTGCTAGTGACAGAATTAGTGAATTAGAGGAAAACAAAAAATTATTAAATAATATTTTAGATGGCGAGATTAATAATGAATCAGAGTTTCTTGCTAGAACCACCCATAAAAAAAGTAAGACATTCAGTGCTTATAAAGGGTTATATGAAAATATTTTATTACACATGGAGATCCATAACCTAAAAGAGCAGTATATTGCTCAAAATAAAGATTTAATTGAACTAAAAAATCAAATTACAATTCTAAAAAGAAAAGGAAAGTTATTGGCTTCAGCTGGAGCCCCTGAAATAGAAAAACTGAATAATAATGCAGATATCAGTAGAACAACCTCATTAGTAACAACAGGGGAGTTGAATGCTCAAGGATTACTAAGAGAAATTGCATTATCAGAAAAAAAATATACAACTAAATTAATTAGTGAAATACAAGATAATGAAGATCAACTTAATCGACTGAAAAAAGAAAGGCTAGAAAATATAGGTCAAGTGGAATTACTGCAAAACAAAATTAGAGCAAATAGTGTCCTCTCCCCAACTGATGGTATTGTATTAAGTATAGAAAAAGATCTGGAGCAAGGATCCTATGTCGAAGCTTCAAACGTTGTTATGGTGATCAAAAAGAATCAAGACTCTCGGGTTATTGATGCAAAAGTACTTGCTAAATATCGACCATTCATTAGTCTCGAACTTCCTGCAAAGGTGATTGTGAACTCCCCTGGATTCAAGAAAATCATTCTTGGGAAAGTGACAAAAATTAGTGCAGACTCTTTTGCAGATAAAGAACGGATGAGTAATGAACGTTTTTATTCAATCCAAATAACGCCTATACAAGATACTGTTATTTTACCTGAACATGATGGTTTACCTGTCATGGTTTATATATCAAGTAAGAAAGTATCAGTTCTGAGTTACTTAACGGCATTAATTAGCGATAATATTTCATTCAACGTATGGTGATTATATGTTAGGTTTCATTTCTGCCTTATCAGCAGCCGTTGCAACCATGATACTCCTCATGTCAGTACTATTAGCAAACGTCTTAGCAAGTGCATTAACAGAGGAAGAAAATAAAAATAAAGCAGTTTTAATGAATATTGATTATCAAGATAAAGGAAAAGGTGAAGGTGAAGGTGAAGGTGAAGGTGAAGGTGAAGGTGAATATGTTAACTTAAAAATGATGAAATCATTGATATTCAGTAGTGAGGTTTTAACAGCAATAAAAAAAACTCAAACTAAAAATATCGACCTTTATTGTAGTTATGGTCATAACTTAAACTTAGATGCAGCATTAACTTACACTATCTATAACACAATATTAATTAAACGAAACATTCAAAAAGTTAATGTAACGGCCAATTCACCTATTGAAGATACTGAAAATATTAACACATGTTATTTGAAGAGTAACGATAATGAAAGAACATAATTTTCATGAAGCAATTAAGAAATATTTTTTTTTACTGGGTGAGCCACTGATGTCATCATCATTATCCTATGACCAAAAATATATTTTAACACATATTAATGAATTTATTGATAATGATTTTTTCACATACCAATATGCTGCTATAGATTATAATAACGATACTGCAAAGCCAACATTATTCATAATGGAAATTTTTGAAGATAAGTATATAGTCATTAAAAATCAAGGAAATAAATTTATAAACCTGACGACTAATGAAATTATTAATAAAGAACTTCTTGAAAATAAAAATTTATTTTTCTTTAGAGCTAGTGAAAGGCCATTAAGTGAAGATGGAATATATTCATCATTGATAAAACTAACACCTAATTCAAACTTATTCTCTCTGCCTTTAATCCTTTTCGCTTTATTATTGCCTTTATACTCTAACCTTTTTAACTCTAGGTTAGTCTATAGCGAATCAGTTACATCTTTAATCTATATTAGTTTTATTTTTCTTTTTGTTGTTGGATTTGAATTTTTTCTTAAACATCTTATTCATGAAAAAAATCTAAAAAAGATTAAGTTAAATATTGGTATATGTAATCGATATTTTATTAATTTATTGAAAAAATCTAATTGCAAAAATGCGGCCATCAAAATCAGAACCATTGAAACATCTATTTCACAAATATGGGAAATTAGACCACAAATAATTTATGATATTGGCCTTACAGCTTTATTTTCCTTATGCATCATCGGTATGCTCGGGTTTTTCTCCATTTTTCTCCTACTCTATTACACAGGACTAGTTTTTCTTTGCCTGCATATTCGTTTTAAATCATATAAAAATATGTTAAAAGCAAATACGCTTAATTATGAAAAGTCCGCTATGCTTTACTCATTAGAGCAGAAGAAAAAAGAGCTTAACTTTATCAATGATTCGCATTTTAAATACTATATTGATGCTAAAACCAATGAAGATGAAAAAATAAAATTACAGCTTAACGAAGCAAATCATCATTGGATGGAAGTCATTAAAATGAATTCATTTATATCGATGATAGTCATGTATGTATCCTGTTATCTAGCTATCGACAGCGGAGCTCTTAGCCTGGCATCAATAATTGCAGTACTCATTATTAATGGCCGGCTTTCAGCTTCGATCACAAGTACAATTAACCGCTGTTTTGTAGCCAAAACACATTTATTTCATATTAAATCGAGTATTAATCAGCTAACTCAAAATGCTATCATTAATTACAAAGAAGAAGGTGTTTTAATCGGCTCTATAAACAGTGTTGATGCAAAAAATATAGCGATAAGTTTCAATGGAAAAACAATTATTAATGACCTGAATATTGAAGCAAAAGCAGGTGATATTATCGGTATCACAGGCCTATCTGGTTCTGGAAAAACATCTCTTATCAATGTACTGAATGGCACATCAACAAATTATACTGGCGAAGTAACAATCAATGACGTGAAGCTCAATGAAATTTCCGTACGTTATTTTCAAGAAAAAGTGGCTTATCATTCTGGCATTTCTACTTTTATTAATGGCAGCATCCGGGATAACTTTAACCTTCATGGCATTTTCGACAATGCCATCATCATTCATATAATCAAATTATGCTGCCCAAGACTGAATATTAGCAAAGAAACATTGGATGATATGTTCATCAGTGACGTTCAAGCTTCAACTGGTGAAAAACAGAAGTTAATGTTAGCTATTACATTATTCAAAAGGCCTGAAATTCTCTTTTTAGATGAATCAACTTCGTTTATGGCAACGCATGATGCGATAGTATTTATCCGATTACTCATCAATGAGTTTAACCTAAAAAATTCCATTATTTTCTTTTCCACCCATGATATGGGGCTATTACCTCTTTTTACACAACATATTGCATTATCCCCTACGGATACAAATATTCGGCTTGTTTCAGGAGCTAAAAAACAGAGAGACGAAATTATTATTCCTAAAATCACATTGAACTAAATATCAAAAAGCCTTCACTTCAATATGAAGTGAAGGCTTTCGTGATGTATGAAGATCAATAATTTCTTACTGCGCTAACTTACAAAAAAACAAAGAAAATCATTCCTATAACCGCACCTGTCGTGCCCAAAATCGTTTCCATCACACTCCACGTTTTCAGGGTTTGTGCTTCTGTTGCGCCCGTAAATTTACCGAACAACCAGAAACCTGAGTCATTCACATGACTTAAAATTAATGAACCACCTGAAATACAGATTGCGAGTGCGGCTAACTGCGCACCAGAGTAACCGAGTTCATTGATAACAGGTAACACTAAACCAACTGTTGTTAAACAAGCTACTGTTGCTGAGCCTTGGATCACACGTACAGCTCCCGCGAGAACGAAACACGCAACAGCAATAGGTAAACCTGCACCAATTAAAGAATCACCTAGCGCAGGGCCAACACCAGAATCCACCAAAATTTGTTTAAATACCCCACCAGCACCTGTTACAAGCAAGATAATCCCAGCAGGTTGGATAGCCGCAGAACACACCGCCATGACTTTTTCTTTATCCATACCATAACGGAAGCCTAAACCATAGATTGCCAGTAAACAGGCTAACAATAATGCAGTAAAAGGGTGCCCAATAAATTCTAGCCAATGTTCAAGCGGGGTCCCTTTCTCAACTAAGTGTGTTCCAATCGTTTTTAAACCCACCAACACTAATGGAAACAGCACTAAACATAAGCTGAATCCAAAACTTGGCATTTTGCCATGCTCTGTTTTAGGTGCTTGGTAATCCGCAGGAATATCAATATGAACAAACTTGCTGATAAAATTACCAAATAAAGGTCCAGCTAAGATCATACCTGGAATAGCGGCACACAAGCCGATTAAAATCATCCAGCCATAGTCAGCACCCATTTGCGATGCAACCAACATCGGTGTTGGCCCAGGTAATAAGAAGGCCGCTGCGGCTGCAACCCCAGCAAATAATGGGATAGCAAGGCGAACAACATTATGACCAGTACGATTTGCGACGGCAAACACCACACCGATTAACAAAACAATAGCCACGTCAAAGAAAAGAGGCAGTGCACAAATTAGCCCAGCAACACCCACTGCATAATGGGCATTCTTCTCACCAAACAAGTTAAGTAGCTTATTCGCTATCTGGTCTAATGCGCCTGTTTCATGCAAAATCTTACCGAACATCGCACCGAGTGCGACCACAATTGCCAAGAACCCCAATGTTCCCGCCATCCCTTTTTGCATGGTTTCCGTGATTTGCTGCACAGGCATCCCTGAAAATAGTCCTGCACCTATGGAAACAATCATCAACGCGACGAAAGCATGCAAGCGTGCGTACATCACTAAAAATAGCAGCAGAACAACAGAGCCCACTGCGGTGAGCACCAACGTGAGCGTACTGAGCGTTTCAACGGTATTCATACTTTATCTCCTGCGACAACCTGTGTAATCGTTGAGCAGGTATTACCGATGACGTCTTCAAGAGGCTGGCGAATATCAACCGCATGCACATCAGTTTCTGCTTCATTTGGCTCTTCTAAAGTAGCAAATTGCGTTTTGAGCATTTCTGGCTTGAAAAAATGCCCTTTACGCGCTTTGAGTCGTTCTTCAATAACGCTAGCATCGCCTTTTAAATAGATAAAAAATAAGTTCTTATTACCTTCTCTTAAAATATCACGATAGGCTTTCTTCAGTGCAGAACATACCACTAACGAAATCTCATTCGTTCTTTGCATAGCAAAAATGGCTTGGTTCAGCGACACCAACCAAGGCTGGCGATCTTCATCATTTAGAGCATGCCCTGATGCCATTTTTAAAATATTTGATTTAGGGTGCAGAAAGTCACCGTCAAGGAAGGCCGCTTGCAATTGCTGAGCAACACCGCTTGCTACAGCAGATTTACCGCTACCCGATACCCCCATTAGGACAAATGTGTAGTTTTGTTTTTGGGTATCACTCATAGGAAACTCCTTAGACTTTATTGTTGTTCTATTCTTTTCATCATCCAGTAATATGTTACCGGTAACGTTGTTACGGGTAACATTATTATCAGTACGGATTTATTGCAATCAAATTGGCGAATAAGAGAACAGATCTGTGATACCACTCTCAATCTGTAATCAGAAAAGGCAGGTGAAGAACAAAGCAAAACTCGTAAATAAAAAACAAAAAGTATATTTAAAATTTATTCTTTCTCTTCAAGCATTCCCCTTCAAACATTCCTCTAAATAATTCGTGTTGTCGCTAGGCGGCAAACAAGCCAAGCCCTGGGAACATACATAAGTATGTGACTAGAGTTGGCGAGTGCAGGCAACAACGCGACAGCGCGAAGTATGACGAGGAATAATTAGATGCTTTCGCCGGTAAGGACAGAAAACCCCACATCAAAGTGCGTCTCCGTAAGCTTCTTACCTGACATGCGGGCTAGGAGCACTTCTGCCGCCTTGCGCCCCATTTGATCTCTTGGCGTAAGGATACTGGCCAATTTCGGTGTCATCACTTGACCCACATCGTGCCCATGGAAACCTGAAATAGCTAAGTCTTGCGGAATATGAATCCCCAACCGCTGGCATTCAAATATCGCCCCTATCGCCAAGTCATCATTGGTACAAAACAACCCATCTGTATCGGGGTACTTCTCTAAACAATCATGCAATAACTTCGCCCCTAGCGAATAAGATGAGCTCTCCTGTGTCATCACATTACGGAACTCTAAATGGGCATCTAACATGGCTTGCTCGTAGCCTTTTAAGCGGATAAACGTTCGCTCATCATGCCTCGCCCCGATATACACCACTTTGCGACAACCTCGTTCTATCATCGCATGTGTCATTTGGCGAGAAGCTTCAAAGTTATCAATCCCCACGGCAACATCTAAGCAAGGTGAAACACTGTCCATAATCTCAACAACAGGGATGCCTGCAGTTTTTAGCATACGTAAGGTGCGCTCAGTGTGCGTCCTCTCTGCCAAAATCACGCCATCAATGTTATAAGAGAGTAATGAGGTTAGCCTTTCTTCTTCTTTTTCAGGTAAATAACCGTAGTGAGCTAACATGGTTTGATAGCCATGACAATCAGTGACCGCTTCTATCCCTCGGATCACTTCCGCAAAGACTTGGTTAGTTAATGAAGGAAGCAAAACACCAATCGCGTGGCTAGTTGAATTTGACAAAATATCAGGGGCTTTATTGGGAATATAGCCCAAACTTTCGAGCGCTTCGGCAATTTTCTCGCGCAAAGGCTCTGAAACTTGCTCTGGATTACGTAAAAAACGGCTCACCGTCATTTTCGTGATGCCGACTTGATCTGCTACATCCTGCAGTGAGGGTCTTTTCTTCTTCATAAGTCCAAAGTGATATTCATTAAATTAACGTTCTCTATGTTCAGCTATCTTTTTATTGATAGCAATGTTTGTTACTGATTTACATCACACAAATGTCGAGTTTTTCTAACAACTCGACTTTTCAGGTTGACTCTCTACTATGACTCCGCTAATTTTCGCGCTATATAACTATTATCATAACGGGTGTGTTCATATTTATTATGGCAATCAATCGTAGACAATTTCTTCAATCCAGTGCCTTACTTGCGGCTTTCTACAGTTTGCCTAGTTTCGCTAAAGGCCAGCGCTTTGTCGAAGAAGCTCTCTTTGGCGAACTTCCTCTTGCAAGCCATATTCAGCGCGTTATCAGCTCGGGACCACCCTCTGATTTACTGATGTTTGCTCTTGCCCCAGAAAAAATGGTGGGGTTTGCTTCGATTTCACTAAACAAAGGCCATACTGGGCTTTTCGCACAACAATGGCGCAATTTTCCCGTTTACGGCCGCTTAGCGGGTCGAGGCAGTACGCTATCATTAGAACAACTTTTATCCTATAACCCTGACTTAATTATAGACACTGGCAATATTGATGATACTTATCGCTCACAAGCAGAGAAAGTGGCGAAACAGACCAATATTCCCTATTTATTGATTGCAGGTGGATTAAAAGACTCCCCCCAACAACTCACTCAGCTTGGTGAAACTCTCGGTGTTGAACCTCAAGCACAAAAACTCAGCCAACTCGCCCAGCGTTATCTGGATGATGCGGTTGCCTTTGCTAATAAACCCCAACAAAAACCATTAAGTTTTTACCTTGCTCGTGGGGCAAAAGGGCTAGAAACAGGCGCTAAAGGCTCGATTCATACCGAAGCCATAGAAATGCTCGGTTTGCGTAACGTCGTAGATATCCCTAATTTTCGCGGGCTCACCTCCATTTCCATGGAGCAACTTTATCAATGGAACCCTGATATTATTATAACGCAATATGATGAAGCCATTGAATTTATGACGTCCTCACCACTGTGGAAAGGGCTAGATGCTATCGCCAATCAGCAATTGCTTGTCTTTACGGGCATGCCATTTGGCTGGTTAGATGGCCCTCCTGGCGTTAACCGCCTTCTTGGCATGCGCCGTTTACAAAGCCACTTTGATGGCCATATTGCCGCGACGATAAAGCAAGATATCGCTGAATTCTTTGACCTTTTCTATCATTCACCATTAACCTCTGAGCAGGTTGATTTACTGATGGAAAAATCATGAGTGGAATGACGTACAAAGGGGTTAAACCCTTATTATTAATTCTCATTTTATTCGTTAGCTTAGTGATTGCTTTAACGAGTGGTAAGTATTCACTTACCCTCGATGAACTGTACCGCCTATTTGCCAGTTTATTTTCCTCTCAAGTTGATGTTAGTGACCCACGTAATGAAACCGTTTTTTGGCAAATACGTTTCCCTCGCACATTAGCTGCAATTATTATTGGCGGAGCACTATCCATTGCAGGTGCGGCTTACCAAGGTATGTTTCGCAACCCACTGGTTTCCCCCGATATTTTAGGGGTTTCAGCAGGTGCTGGCGTTGGCGCTGTTGTCGGTATTTTCTTTGGACAATCATTGATTTATATTCAGTTAGCCGCCTTTATTGGGGGCTTAATCACCGTGGCCGTCGTGTGTTTTATTGCGCGTCTTGCACGCCAACATGATCCAATTTTATCGTTAGTCCTTGTCGGTGTTGCCATCAACGCCATTTGTGGCTCTGCCATTTCTTTGATGAAAATTTTGGCAGACCCTTACACCCAATTACCTTCAATTACATTTTGGTTGTTAGGCGGGTTATCATCCATTACGCAAGAAGACCTTTTGTCCGTCTTGCCATTAATGATAATCGGCATCATTCCCCTGCTATTATTACGATGGCGAATGAATTTGCTGAGCTTATCGGATGAAGAAGCCAAAAGCCTTGGTATTAATGTGAGTTTAATGCGCGCTATCTTTATCGTCTGCGCCACGTTACTCACGGCGAGTGCGGTATCCATTGCGGGGATTATTGGTTGGATAGGGTTGATTGTCCCCCATATCACTCGGATGATAGTGGGCGCTAACTTTCGTTACCAGCTCCCTGCATCACTGGCGATTGGAGCAATTATGCTGCTGATCACGGATACCCTCGCTCGTACAATTGCCGCCATTGAACTACCGTTGGGGATCCTCACCTCTGCGGTCGGTGCACCGTTCTTTTTGGCTATTTTATTGCAAACAAGGCGGGTCAAATGACGATAATGACCCTTAATAACGTTGCCATTGGCTACCACAACACCACAATCATTGATGGCATCAATCTTTCCTTACCTGAAAAGGAAATTACTTGCCTGCTGGGTGCAAATGGTTGCGGCAAAACCACCTTAATGAAAACGTTATTAGGTTTGCTACCCGCAATCCATGGCGAAATTTTGCTCAATAATCAGTCCATAAAAACGCTAAAACAGCGGGACATCGCAAGAGTGATTGCTTACGTACCACAAGCCCACGATACGCCTTTTACCTTTACTGTATTAGATATGGTTATGATGGGCTTAACCCCTCATATTTCTTTATTTTCTGTCCCTGGTGATAGCGAAAAAAACCAAGCTCTTCAACAACTCGAACGGCTGAACATCCCTCACCTTGCGACTCGCCTTTACAGCACACTCAGTGGCGGCGAAAAACAATTAGTCTTAATCGCCCGTGCGTTAATACAAAAACCCTTGCTACTGATTATGGATGAACCTGCCGCTAGCCTCGATTTTGGTAACCAAATTCGCCTACTTGAGCAAATTGAGAAATTGAAAGCCCATGGCATGACCGTGTTGATGTCGACCCACCACCCACAACACGCCGCCGCCATCGCTGACAACGTCATTTTGCTAGACAAACAACAAAAAGCGCGACAAGGCTTATCAAAAAGTATGTTAACACTTACTAACTTGGCAGCACTTTATAATGTGGATGAGCGCAGTATTCAAGCTCACTTCCAGCTTCCATCAACGTTTTCTTATTAAGGTCAGGGATCATGTTAATCAACCAAATTGATTTTTCTAAAATGTACCAAGAGCATATGCAGCAAGCGCATAGAACCCGCAAAGAACCCGAACATTGGGATAAAAAAGCCCAGCAAATGGCACAAAATTGTGCAAATCCTAATGACCCCTATTTAGTACGCTTTCGTGAACTGATGGATTTTACGGGCGCACACACTTTGCTAGATGTGGGCTGTGGCCCAGGTTCGATTAGCCTGTGCCTCGCCAATGAATTTAAAGAGGTTATTGGTATTGATTACAGCGGTGGCATGCTAGAGATGGCACGGCTTCGCGCTAAAGAACTTGGTATTCCCAATGCCCACTTTGAGCAACTTGCCTGGGAAGACAGTTGGGCAACTCTGCCTAAAGTGGATATATCCGTCGCTTCCCGCTCAACGTTAGTCGATGATTTAAAAGCGGCACTACTTAAGCTAAATCGCCAGACAAAACTGCGCGTTTATACCACGCATACCATCAACCCAACCTTTATTGATGAAAATATTATCCGTGAAATTGGCCGTGAAGTAATTCGTTTGCCAACCTATATTTATGCGGTGAACATCCTGCATCAAATGGGTATCAATGCCCGTGTCGATTTTATTAAGAGCCCAAATAAAGGCGGCTTTGATAACTTTGAAGCCTTTGTAGATAGTGTCAATTGGTCACTCAAAAATATCACGCCAGAAGAAACGGATATTCTTCGCCACTATTACGATGTTCAAACAGCATCAGGTAAGAAAATATCTTATCCATCAAGGGACTGGGCGATGGTCTCGTGGGATGTTGTGGATGAATCGGAACTGACATTATGATTTATCTACCTGATGCATTAATTGACCAGCTACTGTTAGACGATATTCAATATGGAGACTTAACCACCCGCGCCTTGGGGCTGCACTCACAACTTGGCGTAATGACATTTGCCTCCAAGCAAGGGGGCTGCGTCAGTGGTATTCACATTGCAAAACGCATGCTAGAAAAGCTAGGGATTACCTGTGAATGCCATTTTCATGATGGGCAGATTGTCGAACCGCAAAGTATTTTAGTTCGTGCCACAGGGCCGATTGAAGCGTTACATCAAGGCTGGAAAGCGGTGCAAAACGTCCTTGAATGGTGCGGGGGTGTTAGCCACTACACCCAGCAAATGGTCTCTATTTTGCGCCAGTATCAACCTAATGGGCAACTCGCTTGTACGCGAAAAACCATTCCAAACACTAAGCCTCTTGCCTTAACTGCGATTTTGGCAGGAGGCGCCATTATTCACCGAACAGGCAGCGCAGAAAGTATTTTGCTGTTTACTAACCATCGCCAGTGCCTTGAAAATCCAGATGATTGGAATGCGCATGTGCAAGCTTTACGCCAAAATGCACCCGAAAAGTTAATCATTGTGGAAGCCGACGATTATCAACAAGCTGAACTTGCCATCAAAGCGCAAGCAGATATTGTGCAGCTCGATAAATTGCCAACAAACCAAATTCAGCAATTACAGCAGCTGGCTAACGCGCAGAATCGGCCTTGTCAGTTGTCTTTAGCGGGTGGAATCAATTTAAAAACCATTGAAGAATTCGCCCAAACAGGCGTGCCATTGTTGGTGACTTCCGCACCATATTATGCGGCACCTCGAGATATAAAAGTGAAGATTTTTAAGCAGTAACCTAAGAAGTCTGCGTTAAAAAAACCATTCGCTAAAACAGCCTACCCCCATAGGCTGTACTGACTTATGGCTAATGACGCACATCGTTATATAAAAAATAATATATCGTAATTAATGAAACTGGAAAGACATAATGAAAATAAAACAAATAACCTATTTAGTTGGGATGGCTTTATTCGCAGCACAAGGGCACGCCGCATCTGACCCTAAAGCAGAGAAAAATACTGACGTGATGTCTGTTTGGAGTACGCCACTTGCAGCGGATGCCAATGTCATCACTGAAGAACAAATGAAGCAATTGAATAAAACCAACGTAGCGCAAGCATTGAGCACCATGCCAGGGGTCTCTATTCAAAAATCAGGTAACCGTAACGAAACACAGGTGAATGTGCGTGGTTTCGATAGCCGCCAAGTACCTATCTTCTTTGATGGTATCCCAACCTACGTGCCCTATGATGGTACGTTGGACTTAGGCCGCTTTATGACTAGCGAGTTGGCGAGTGTTGAGCTTTCGACGGGCTATACCTCGTTACTGCAAGGGCCAAACTTGATGGGTGGTGCAATTAACTTAACCACCGCAACACCGAAAAAGCCGTTTGAAGCCAATATCAGCTTAAACCAAGGTTTTGCTCGTGGTGCAGATAATGCCCACAATATTAGCGCACGATTAGGTGGCCGCAATGACTTAGGGTTTATTCAAGTCAGTGGTAGCCAGTATAAGCAGCGTTTTGCTGGCTTACCTGGCTCTGATGATAATAATGCTTTTGCAGGCACACATGGCCGCAGAACAAACTCATCTAGTGATGATAAACGCTTAATGATTAAAGCAGGTTGGACACCTCGAGAAAGCGATGAGTATGTGGTGACCTATATTAAACAAGATGGACAAAAAGATAGCGCTACAGATATTGCTCCCGATGTAAAAAAAGGATTACAACGTTGGCAATGGCCTGCATACGATAAAGAAAGTATTTACTTTAACGGAACAACACAGATAACCAGTGATATCGCCTTACAAAGCCGGATTTATCACGATAGCTTTAAAAATACCCTTCACCAATATACTGATGCTAAAAGTAAGGTGAAAAGCACTAGCTATGACGAATACAAAAAGTGGAATATGAATTACAGTCGTTACGATGACTACAGCAACGGTGCCGACATGCGTGTTGATTTCACCGTGCGTGAACTCGATATGTTGTCATTCGCCGCACACTGGAAAGAAGACGTTCACCGTTCTCGTGGTAATAAGGTTGTCCCATTTGATCGTTATAAAGACCAAACGTGGTCTACTGCTGCTGAATACCAATGGGTTGCAACTGATAAACTAGATATTATTGGTGGTATTGGTTACGACTGGCGTAAAAGCGATGATGGAAAACGTTATATTTATAATAAGCAGAATGTCGTCACTGGCATTGAAACCTATGATAGCAACAACCAAAATGCCTTTAATTGGGAAGTCATGGCGCGTTACCACTTAGCAAATGAAGACACAGTACAATTCTCTATTTCTGAAAGAAGTCGTTTCCCTACACAAAAAGAACGCTATACAAAGAATAAAATCAGAAATAAAGACTCCTTCGAGATCAATCCTCATCTTGATGCAGAACGTGCACTAACCTACGATTTAACCTATAAAGGATACGTTACTCCTCAATGGACCTATACAACTAGCGCTTATTATAATCATGTATCGGATGCCATCATGGCACACCATATCGGAAAAAATAACGATGGTGGCGATTTACTACAAAACCGCAATAGCGGAAAAGTCGACTACTTCGGTATTGATTTAGGCACGACAGGCCAAATTACCGATTGGATGGAAGCAGGTTTAAGCTACGGGTATATTCATGCCGATCCAAAACACTACAGCGTCAAGCATGTGGCTGAGCTGCCAACCCATAAAGCCTTTGCTTGGGTGAAATTTACCCCTTACGAACCGTTTAGTATTACGGTGACTGAAGAAGCCAGAAGCTGGGCATTTAACTATGTGGATGCTGAAAGTAAAGTGCGCGGATTTGCTAAAACTGACCTGCGTTTAGATTATGACTTAGGGCAAGGCGTTTCCGTCAATAGCTCAGTGAATAACTTATTTGATAAGTCTTATGAATATACCAATGGCTATATTGAAGAAGGTCGCAACTATTGGTTAGGTATTGAATATAAATACTAACCCATAATATATTAGGCAGAGATTTAATTCTTTGCCTAATATTTATTATCATATCTATAGAATTCCAATATTTATTATTAATAAATAAAAATATATTCATTGTTTTCTCCATTTATTATTTCTTTTATTTTTCATTTTTATCTAACAAAATTCAGTTGAGTACATGCCCTTCTCCCTTCTACTTTCTCTTTTCAAGCTATTTCAGTCAGAAAACTATGATAAACTTGTTCCTATAGTCGATACTTAGTTTTCGAAGTTGGAGTCAAAAATGAAAAAAATGAGTGAAGATAAGATACTTGTGATGGCAGAGCGTATCTGCCAATCAAGGGGCGTTAGATTGACTCCACAGAGAGAAACCGTGTTACGTCTTATTGCACAGCAACACGGTGCTATCAGTGCCTACGATTTATTAGATTTACTGCGTGAAGTTGAACCACAAGCAAAACCACCCACTGTTTACCGTGGGCTTGAGTTTTTAATGGAGCAAGGCTTTATTCATAAAATAGAGTCAACCAACAGCTACGTTGTTTGCCATCACTTTGATAACCCAAGTCATATCTCAGTGATGCTAATTTGTGATCATTGCGGTAGTGTGACTGAAAGTGATTGCGCAACAATAGAAGCCGCCATTATTAGCCTAGCGGAAACTAATCAGTTCCGTTTAAGGCATACTGTTGTGGAAAACCATGGTTTATGTAAAAAGTGTGATGAAATTGATAGCTGCAAAGACCACGCACACTGTAGCCATGACCATGAGCAACCGATCACTGCAAAAAAAAGTAGCAAATAACGTTGTAGAATCCACGACATTACTTATATAAGAAAAGAATACGAAAAGTAGTATAAAAAAGGATATAAAAGATAAGAACTAAGTAAAGCAGGCAGATCTCTATACATCAATGTGAAATCTGCCAGCAATAATGGAAAAATCAAACAAGCAGCGCGCCGCTACCTACCTGATAATCTAAGAATTAATACCAATCACTATTACGGATCACCCCAACTGCTAAACCCTCAATGGTGAAGCTTTGCTCGCGTAAATCGACAACAATCGGCGCAAACTCAGGATTTTCAGCGATTAACTCAACACGATTACCTTGTTGTTTAAAACGTTTAACAGTCACTTCATCATCAATGCGCGCAACAATCACTTGGCCATTATGCGCATTTTGTGTTTTATGAACTGCTAATAAGTCACCGTCCATAATACCGATGTCTTTCATCGACATACCATTCACACGTAATAGGAAATCTGCGTGAGGTTTGAAAAGTTCAGGATCAACCTGATAATGACTTTCAATATGTTCTTGTGCCAATAAAGGTTCGCCAGCGGCAACGCGCCCAATCAAAGGTAACCCTTGATCTTCAGCCTCTTCTTCAAGAAGTAGACGGATGCCTCGTGATGCCCCAGAAACAATTTCAATTACACCCTTGCGAGCCAAGGCTTTTAAATGTTCTTCTGCCGCATTAGGCGAACGAAAACCAAGACTTGCTGCTATTTCAGCACGTGTAGGAGGCATACCTGTTTGCGAAATGTGGTCACGCACCAGATCATAAACCTGCTGTTGTCGAGCCGTCAGTGCTTTCATTCCGTTCCCCTGTTTGTTTATACAGTCAAACTGTGAGTATATACAGGTAAATGAAGATTTGAAACAGTTAAATTGCTGAATTTAGGCATTTGCTATCGATTGACTCTCTTTTCTCGACTCTAAACAACGTTTATTGGCTAGGCAGAAAAATAACGCTGCCATAAAATCAGTGCCCATATAAATAACGCTAAACCAATACTGATGAATACAGCCGCTGACCCAATATCTTTAGCGCGCCCTGAAAGTTCATGATATTCACTGCCAATACGATCAACAACAGCTTCTATTGCACTATTTAGTAACTCGACGATAGCCACCAGCACAACGGAGCTGATCAGCAATATTCTATCCACGTAACTGATATCTAAGCAAAAGGCGATAATAATCGCAATGACTGCTGCAACAGACTCCTGCCTAAATGCCGCTTCATTTATCCAAGCCGCTTTTAACCCCTTAAGGGAGTACCCTGCTGCTTTAATCACGCGGGTAAAACCCTTAGTTTGACTTGCCATATTTATTCCTTAAAAAATTCAAACAATAATCGATTTTTACAGTCAAAGTGAATCGTCAGTAACAGATCTACCAGTGGATTTCTGGTATGATTGCGCAGCATTGTTAACAAGAGGCTATAATCATTTATGTCACTATGGCGTAAAATATATTACAACACGTTGAATTTACCACTTAAATTATTGGTAAAAAGTAAACTAATTCCATCGGACCCAATTACAGAGCTGCAGCTTGATACCAACAGGCCAACGCTGTATGTATTGCCTTATCACTCTAAGTCCGACCTCCTAACGCTACGGCATCAATGCTTGGCTATCGGTCTGCCTGACCCTTTGGTTGATAACGACATCAATGGAACAAAGCTTCCTGCTTATGTGTTTATCGATGATGGCCCACGCGTATTTCGTTATTACTCACCAGATCCGCGTAAAGATTCCGTCAAAACATTCCATGCGTATTTAGATTTGCATAAAAACAATCCGAATCTGGATATTCAAATGCTCCCCGCATCGGTTATGTTTGGGCGCTCTCCAGGTCGTGAAGGGCATACCCCTGCACCACCACTGAAGCTATTAAACGGGGTGCAAAAATTCTTTGCTGTCCTGTGGTTAGGTCGTGATAGCTTTGTTCGCCTATCGCCCCCCGTTTCCATCGGGAAAATGGCGCAAGACCACGGCACAGATACCATTATTGCGAATAAATTAGCGCGTGTCGCCCGCATTCACTATTCCCGCCAACGCCTTGCGGCTGTCGGCCCGAAATTGCCCGCACGCTATGAACTATTCAATAAGCTTTTGACCTCAAAAGCGATTGAAAAAGCAGTCGAGGATGAAGCACGCAGTAAAAAAATTCCACTGAAAAAAGCACAGCAAAATGCGGTGAATATGATGGAAGAAATTGCTGCGAACTTCTCCTATGAAGCCGTGCGTTTAACTGACCGTGTACTGAGCTGGACATGGAACCGCCTCTATCAAGGCATTAATGTGCAGCATGCTGAGCGCGTTCGCCAATTAGCGCAAGATGGCCATGAAATTGTGTATGTGCCTTCCCACCGAAGCCACATGGACTACCTATTGCTGTCTTATGTTCTTTATCATCAAGGCTTAGTCCCGCCGCATATCGCCGCAGGGATCAACTTGAATTTTTGGCCAGCTGGCCCAATTTTCCGCCGCCTTGGTGCCTTCTTTATCCGCCGCACCTTTAAAGGAAATAAACTCTATTCCACGGTTTTCCGTGAGTATTTAAGTGAGTTATTTGCTCGCGGTTACTCTATTGAGTATTTTGTTGAAGGTGGACGTTCCCGAACTGGCCGTTTATTACAGCCAAAAACGGGAACGCTATCAATGACACTGCAAGCCATGCTACGTGGTGATTCGCGCCCTATCACTATCGTACCTATCTATATTGGTTATGAACATGTGATGGAAGTAGGCACTTACGCAAAAGAGCTGCGCGGTGCAGAAAAAGAGAAAGAAGGCTTATTTTCAATGATCCGCGGCTTGCGCAAGCTGCGTAACTTAGGTCAAGGGTATGTGAACTTTGGCCAGCCAATTTCCCTTTCTCATTACCTTAACCAACGCGTGCCAGATTGGCGTGATTCGATTGACCCTATTGAGCCGCAGCGCCCAACTTGGTTAAACCCAACAGTCAGCTCGTTAGCAGATAACATCATGGTGAATATCAATAATGCTGCCGCAGCTAACGCTATCAACTTGTGCGCAACGGCTTTACTGGCCTCACGTCAACGTTCATTAACCCGTGAGCAGTTAATTGAGCAAGTGGAATGTTATCTGCAATTATTACGCAATGTGCCATACACCGCCGATGCGACTACGCCAAATAAAACGGCTGAACAACTGCTCGAACACGCGTTGCAAATGGATAAATTCGAGGTAGAAAAAGACAGCATGGGGGATATTATTATTCTTCCTCGTGAAAATGCCGTATTAATGACCTACTACCGTAATAATATCCACCACTTATTGGTGTTACCGTCACTGATCACCAGTATTGTGTTGCACCATGAGCGTATCAGTCGTCAAGAAATTCACCATCAAGTCAGCCAAATCTATCCGTTCTTAAAAGCTGAACTGTTTATGCGTTATAACGACGAACAGCTGCGTGAAACAGTCGATACTCTGATTGATGAGCTAAATAATCAAAAACTTATCTGTCTAAGAGACGACGAAATGGTGGTATTGAACCCACGCCGTATTCGTCCATTACAACTCTTAGCCGCTGGTGTCCGTGAAACATTACAACGCTACGCAATCACGCTGTCATTACTCAATGCCAGCCCTGAAATAAGCCGTAATACGTTGGAAAAAGAAAGCCGTATTCTTGCACAACGTCTCTCTGTACTTCACGGTATTAATGCCCCTGAGTTCTTTGATAAAGCAGTGTTCTCAACGCTCGTTGATACGCTTAGAGAAGAAGGCTATATCGATAACAATGAAAATGATATCTTCACCACTAACGCTAAAAAACTGTATGCGGTTCTTGCGCGGTTAATGTCCCCAGAAATCCGTTTAACCATTGAAAGTGTTAGCCAAGACGATGAGTTTTCAGAAGAGAAAAAAGTGGCTAAGCCCGATGAGTCCGCTCAAATCACAGAGCCAGAAAAAGACTAATCTGGTTTTGTAAACCGATAAAAAACAAAAAGGTAATGTTGAAAAACATTACCTTTTTTGTTGGTCTATTGAACATCATTCACTTGCTAAAAATAGCTCACCATGATGCCAATAAACAAAATCAAGCCAACGAAGTTATTATTCATAAAGGCCTTGAAGCAGGGAGCTCGTTCGCGGTTCATCATCAGTTTTTGCTGATAAACAAATAACCCCACAACCAGCGCCAGAGAAAAATAGTAAATGCTCCCCAGAGCAGCCAATGATCCCACAGCCACCAGCAAGCCGACCATCAGTAATTGCAGTAACCCAATAATTAATTTGTCATACTGGCCAAATAAAATGGCTGTTGATTTCACGCCGATTTTTAAATCATCGTCACGGTCAACCATGGCATATTGCGTGTCGTAAATCACTGACCAAATAATATTTATTAAAAACAATACCCAGCATACTAACGGAAGTGTTTCACCCACCGCAGAGAAAGCCATTGGAATCGACCAGCCAAATGCTGCGCCCAGTACAACCTGAGGTAAATGACTGACTCTTTTAACAAAAGGGTAAATCCATGCCAAAGCAAGCGCCGCAATGGACAACCAAATTGTCATTAAATTTAAAGTTAAAACCAGCAAGAAGGACACACCCACTAAACTTGCAAACAAAATTTTAGCTTCTTTTTCCGTCACATCCCCACTGGGTAATGGGCGATGTTTGGTGCGTTCCACATGACCATCAAAATGTCGGTCAGCGAAATCATTAATCACACAACCTGCGGCGCGCATGAAAAACACCCCCGCAGTAAACACAATCAAAATGTGCAAATTGGGCGTGCTTTGAGCAGCTATCCAGAGTGCCCAATACGTCGGCCAAAGTAATAACAGTGAACCGATGGGTCTATCAATACGCATTAAACGGCTGTATGCATGCCATTTACTTAGCGTCATACTTCCCTCCACTTTGTCGTGCTCCTTTTCTCACTCCATCATACTTCAAAATAGGTAGGTGTTCACACCACTCAGTTGAGCAAATCACGGATTTTTGTGTATTAGTGTCGTGTTTTGCCAAAATCTATAATTTGAAATAGTTTGGATAATTAACGATATGCAGGTGATTCTGGTAAAAATATCTCGGTTAACAATAAAGGTTTATCGGATAACCTTAATCGAGAGCGGCGAACCCAACGTTCTGCGGAACGACCAATATGAATGTAATCACGCGTTAGGTTATCTCGACTAAATAAATAGCGCCCTAATGGCATCCGACCAATATCCACTAATTGCTGGTCATCATCGGTGAGTGTTTCTTCCGGAATGACCGTACGACCAAGCAACCACGGAGTACCATCTCCATACATAACCACTTCGCGCACCCAGTAACGATGACTTGCAGGTAAATTTTGTGCTTCTTCCGTACTCAGCATCACTTGCGATACATAGCGTTCTAAATATGGAATGACAGTCACTTTCTGGCTATGTTGTTCAAAACGTTTTGTCATGGAGCCAAGTTCAAGTAACCAATCGAGCATGTTAGCGGGAACTCTTTCATCATCCTGCGCAATCCATTCAATTGGCTGCGAGGTAAATAGCATTTCATCCATTACGTAAATTCCACCATGAATAACATGGTTATGATTTCTGTATTTCTTACCAAGTAGAATATCACGTTGTTTTGCTACAAGGTTAAAGTTAGCTAACAATTTATATAAAAAGTCACAAATTCAACACAAATTGTAAAAAAATAGTGAAATATTCCATAATTAATAACATGTTATAAACAAAAATAAAATTCGTTAATACTTTAATAATCTAGCTGACATTAACTTATTCTGATGTTTCTTCTAATAAAGAAAACGGGAAGCCACCGACGCTTCCCGCTTAATTTCACGACGTAATTTCAATAAACCATTAACGCCAAGCTTTATAGTTGTTAATTAAGCCATTGGTTGAACTGTCGTGGCTGCTGACTTTTTCACTGCTTTCTAATTCAGGCAGAATGCGGCTCGCTAATTGTTTACCTAATTCTACGCCCCATTGGTCAAACGTGAAGATGTTTAAAATCGCCCCTTGAGTAAAGATTTTATGCTCATACATCGCGATTAACGCACCTAATGAATATGGCGTAACTTCTTTGAGTAAAATCGAGTTCGTTGGGCGGTTACCTTCAAATACTTTATACGGTGCCACATATTCCATATCGGCCACTGATTTGCCTTGCGCAGCAAATTCAGCATCGACCACTTCACGCGTTTTTCCAAATGCTAGCGCTTCTGTTTGCGCAAAGAAGTTAGAAAGCAGCTTCTCGTGGTGGTCACCCAGTGGATTATGTGTGACTGCTGGCGCAATAAAGTCACAAGGGATCATTTTTGTCCCTTGGTGGATCAATTGATAAAACGCATGTTGCCCGTTCGTCCCTGGCTCGCCCCAAATAATTGGGCCAGTTTGATATGAAACGGGTTTTCCATCACGGCCGATATACTTACCATTGGATTCCATATTGCCTTGTTGGAAGTATGCCGCAAAACGATGCATGTATTGGTCGTATGGCAGAATCGCTTCAGTTTCTGATTCAAAAAAATTGTTATACCAAATGCCAATCAACCCTAACAATACGGGGATATTTTTCTCCAGCGGTGTTTGAGTGAAATGTTTATCCATTGCATGAGCGCCATTCAATAATTGAACGAAGTTATCAAAGCCGACGGATAAAATGATGGATAAACCAATCGCTGACCATAATGAGTAGCGGCCACCAACCCAATCCCAAAACTCAAACATATTGTTGGTATCAATACCAAACTTAGCGACTTCTTCACCATTGGTGGAAAGTGCCACAAAGTGCTTAGCAACCTGGCTTTCATCTTTTGCAGATGCTAAGAACCAATCACGAGCTGAATGCGCATTAGTCATTGTCTCTTGCGTAGTGAATGTTTTAGACGCAATTAAGAACAATGTCGTTTCTGGATTCAGTGTTTTCAACGTTTCAGCGATTTGCGTGCCATCCACATTAGAAACAAAGTGCATATTCAGGTGGTTTTTATAAGGGCGTAATGCTTCAGTCACCATGAATGGGCCAAGGTCAGAACCGCCAATCCCGATATTCACAACATCGGTAATCGCCTTACCCGTAAAGCCTTTCCATTCACCACTAATAATGCGTTGGCTAAATTGCTGCATTTTTTCCAGCACAGCATTAACGTCAGGCATCACATCTTTGCCATCTACGTAAATTGGTGTGTTGTCGCGATTACGTAAAGCCGTATGCAGCACAGCACGGTCTTCCGTGCGGTTGATTTTTTCACCCTTGAACATACTATTAATGGCACTTTCTAGCTCAGTTTCTTTTGCCAGTGCTAATAAATTGTCTAAGGTTTCTTGCGTTATTCTATTTTTGGAGAAATCCACTAAGATTTGACCATCGAACGTTGCCGAAAATTTGGTAAAGCGGTCTTTATCTTGCTCGAACAAATCACGCATATGCACATCTTTTATTTGCGCAAAATGTTGTTCTAGCGCCCGCCATGCAGCCGTCTGGCTTGGATTAATACTTCTCATGGATAACACTCTCCAAACAATTTTCAATAGAAATAGATTGTAACCCGTCAAGGAAACAGGGCTTATCGGTTTTCTGCGTTATATTGATATTCCCCAATTCTGCCGTACTTTTCCAGACTTAATTATCCCTTTTATATGAAATACGCACTTTCAATGCCATTTAGCTTAAAAAAAGCGACAAGTGAAGATAGACCGATGAGCATACACAAGTATGTGATTCGGCTATCTGAATGCAGTCAACACCCATGCAGCTTGAAAAAGCCACTAATCTACATACGCTAAATCATTCGAGTTGCATGTAGGCGACAAGTGAAGATAGACCGATGAGCATACACAAGTATGTGATTCGGCTATCTGAACGTAGTCAACACCCATGCAGCTTGAAGGATGACGCGTATGACGAAAACCGATAATAACCCCCCCATCATTAGAATTACTGATTTGCTTCGATTCTTGATTGACGCGATTCTATTTACCCGATAAATCTATATAAAGTTTAGGTTTAACCAAAGGGATTGACACCATGAATACCGTAGCGTCTTCGTCAGACAACAATCAGTTTGTTATTGCAAAATTTGGTGGCACCAGTGTCGCGAACTTTGAGGCAATGAACAACAGCGCAAATATTGTTCTTTCCAACCCCAACGTGCGCGTTGTGGTACTTTCCGCCTCCGCAGGCATTACTAACTTATTGATTGAATTGGCTGAAGGTTGTGACGCTGATAAACGCAATGCGCTACTGCAAAAGGTTAAAGATATTCAATATGCAATTATTGATAACTTACAGACTGCAGAGGTTATTCGTGAAGAAATCAATCGCTTACTTGATAACATTGCCCATTTAGCAGATTCTGCATCTCTTGCCACTTCAGATGCATTGACAGATGAAATGGTAAGCCATGGGGAATTGATGTCGACTCTGCTTTTTGTTGAAGTTCTACGCCAACGCAATGCCAACTCACAATGGTTTGATGTGCGTAAGATCATGAGAACCAACGACAGTTTTGGACGTGCTGAGCCTGATCTCAACCAGTTAAAAGCCCTTTCAGAACAACACTTACAAACTCGCTTAGGCGAGTCAGTCGTGATTACGCAAGGCTTTATTGGCCGCGATGAAAAAGGCCGAACAACCACATTGGGACGCGGTGGTAGCGACTATACCGCAGCCCTATTGGCTGAAGTATTGAATTTATCTCGTGTCGATATTTGGACAGACGTTCCTGGTATCTACAGCACTGATCCGCGCGTAGTAGCAAATGCACAGCGTATTGATGAAATCGCCTTCGATGAAGCGGCAGAAATGGCAACTTTTGGGGCAAAAATTCTGCATCCAGCCACATTACTACCCGCGGTACGCTCAGGTATCCCTGTGTTCGTAGGCTCCAGTAAAGCTCCAGAAGCGGGTGGGACAATTGTCAGTGACAAAACCACGAATCCACCGCAATTTAGGGCATTGGCACTGCGTCGTAAACAAACATTATTAACATTACATAGCCTGAAAATGCTGCATGCGCGTGGGTTCTTAGCAGAAATTTTCACTATCTTATTGCGCCACAATATTTCCGTGGACTTAATTACCACTTCAGAGGTGAGCGTTGCATTAACGTTAGATACCACAGGTTCAACAGGGACAAATGGCAGCTTACTCACCAACGCTCTCATGACAGAGCTTTCTGCATTATGCCGTGTTGAAGTGGAAGAAAACTTAGCGTTAGTGGCAATTATCGGTAATGAACTGTCGCAAGTGAATGGACTCGGGAAACAAATTTTCGGTGCATTAGAGTCCTTCAATATTCGTATGATCAGCTACGGAGCAAGCAGCCACAATATTTGCTTGTTAGTTCCAGGTGATGATGCGGAAGATATCGTTCGTACATTACACAGTAACTTATTCGAATAATCCACACGATCCGATCAAAAAACGATAAGGCGATCTTCATGATCGCCTTTTAATTGGAAACTTAACGCTTTTTCAAGTTTTCCATCGATTGATTGATATTATCGGTATAGCGCAGCATCGAGGCCTTAACCTCTTTATTATTCTGCAAGAGCGATAAATTACGTTTTGCCGTTTCATTCCCTAACTCTGCTGCTCGCTCAAACCACATCACAGAACGAAAAATGTTTTTCTCTCCGCCTTCACCTCGGGCATACATCACCGCAAGGTTATTTTGCGCATCACTATTTTTCTTAAAAGCCACTTTTTCCAATAGTTGGCGTGCTTTCTGTGTATTTTGCGCAACACCCGTTCCCGTTAAATAGAAAATCGCTAATTGGTTTTTGGCTTCAAGGCTATCGTCTTCCGCCAGCTGCAGCCAATTAACGACATCCTTGATATTCACATCATTTACTTCACCAGCAACATACATCTTCGCTAATTTAATTTGCGCATCATCAGACTCATTCTTGGCTAACGCTTTGTATAGCTCAATGGCTTTTGCTGGGTTTTTCTCAATACCACCTAATCCTTTTTCATAAAATTCAGCCACTTTCATACCCGCATCCAGTGACTCATTTTGTGCAGCACGCTCGTACCAAACAAATGCTTCGGCTAAATCTTTCCCGACGCCATCTCCAGATTCATAGGCACTTGCAATAGCCAGTTGCGCATCAACGTTATTTTGCTGGGCGGCTCGTTTATACCAGTACATTGCTTGATAGCCATTTTTTTCGATGAGCAAATGGCCTTGTTGATAAAAGTCACCCATATTGTTTTGCGCAATCGCAGAGCCCATATTGGCCGCTTGGCGATAGAGATAAATAGCGGTTTCATCATTTTTTTCAACACCTTCACCATTTTCATACATCACGGCAAGGTTGTTAACGGCGGCGGCGATATTATTGACGGCACTTCGCTCATACCATTCACGAGCTTTTTGGTAATCCACATTCCCACCAAGACCATCATGGTAAAAAAGCCCCATAGCAAATTGTGCATTAGCATGTTCTTGCTCTGCAGCTTCCGAATACCACGCTTTGGCTTGCTTGAAATTTTGCGTAACACCTAAACCATGCTCATAAAAGTAGCCCAGCGCATATTGGCAATATGCATCCCCTTTTTCTGCACCACGCCGATACCAACGCTCAGCTTGTTTATATTTTTCCTGATTTTGCAATAACATACCGAGATAATAATCCCCATCAGTATTACCCAAATCAGACACTTTTTTAAACCAACGATAAGCTTCTTTATCATCAATGTTTAAAAAATCAGTTCCTTCCATATAGGCAAGCCCAATATCCACCATCGCATCAACATCCCCTGCTTTAGCCGATCTTAACTGAGCTTTAAAATCATCGGGAAGCACCACATCACGACTCTGCGCTGTCGTTTCTGCTGGTTTATTTTTTGTGGAAGGCGCTTCAGAAGTCGCCTGAGCAAGAGAAGTTATACCCAAACAAACTACTAAAAATAAATACCGTAATTTCATCACCACAACCTATTCATTGGCGTTATATTGCTAACATAACACTCCAATAAAAAATTCATAAGGGATTCAAGCTGAAAAAACACGATTAGAAAGGAATTTCGTCGAAAAGCTTAGGTGATGTTCATTCACGACTAAAATGACCACCACCTAAATCAAAGATTAAACCATCAGAAACTTAATTAACACGGTAACCACCATGTTTACTAGCAAATAAATTAAATTTGCCCCATTCAATCAGTAAATGCTCCAGTTTTTGATGGCTAATTTTGCATAACTCAGAAATTTGCGACACCACAAAGTGGTTTTCACTCACCAACTCGGGAGCGAATACCTCTGCTATCCATTCGCACTCTTTCGTCGTCACTAACCAACCATCATTAGTGGAAAACTTATGGACTGGGATCATGCCCTCTTTGCTACTTTCTTGCGATAGTAGCTTGTTTTCATCCACTTGTGCCTGATGAAATGCCGCAATCTCTTCTTGCGAAGGCAAGGGTTCTACCGCTAAACGTTCTTCCAAAAACAAATAAATTTCTTCTGCACGTGCGGGGGTTAACTCACTTTTTAACCAAATTTGGTTAAAACAGTGCTCATCAAGGGACTCATCTGTATCGAGCTTATCCATAATTTGTAAGATGCTCATCATGGCACTAACCGCATCTTCACTCATCAGAAAAGTGCCAGGTGCCGCACTGTTTTGGCTCTGATAAGGAAATGCCACAGATTGTGGCAGTTCATTTTCAATAATAAATTCATAGCTCATCATTGGACCCCTTTAATGTCTTTATCCATAAGATGGTGCCAAACACCTGAAAAATCAATACACTGTTTTATCAATCTTCAGGGTCATAGCCTAAGTTAGGGGCTAACCAGCGCTCCAGTTCCGTTACCGACATCCCTTTACGCTGTGAATAGTCCATTATTTGGTCTTTTTGCAACTGCGCCACCGCAAAGTATTTACTGTCTGGGTGACTAAAATACCAGCCCGATACCGCCGCCCCTGGCCACATTGCATAGGAGCTTGTCAATTTCATCCCCACTTGGTTTTCAACGTCTAATAACTGCCAAATTTTCTCTTTTTCTGTGTGCTCAGGGCAAGCAGGATACCCTGGTGCAGGACGAATACCTTGGTAATTTTCGCGGATTAGCTCTTCATTACTCAAATTTTCATCCGCCGCATAGCCCCAATATTGGGTACGCACCTGCTGATGTAAATATTCTGCAAATGCTTCCGCGAGCCTATCCGCCAGCGCTTTGACCATAATTTTATTATAGTCATCATGCTGTTTTTCGTATTCATCCGCCAGCGCATCCTCTTCAAGGCCACCTGTAACAGCAAATGCCCCAATATAATCTGCTTTACCGCTATCTTTTGGAGCCACAAAATCTGATAAGCAATAATTCGGAAAATCCGTTTTTAAGGTTTGCTGGCGTAGATTCAAACTCCGCGCTTGAACGTTAGCACGAGTTTCATCCGTATAAATTTCAACATCGTCACCAACACGGTTGGCAGGGAATAGGCCAAAAATACCTTTGGGAATCAGTAAATGCTCTTTTTCAAGTCTATCTAACATCTCATTGGCATCATTCAATAACTTACGAGCTTCAGACCCGACGACTTCGTCTTCTAAAATACGCGGGTATTTGCCTGCCAATGACCATGTCATAAAAAATGGCGTCCAGTCGATATACTCTCGCAAGGTCGCTATTGAGGCACTAACTTCTTGAACGCCTAGCGATTTTGGTACAGGAGGCTGATAAGCTTGCCAGTCAATATTCACGGCATTCGCTCGTGCGATATCCAGCGTAACGGGTGGGGTCTTCGGCCTTCTTCGCCCATGTTGTATACGCACAGTGTCATACTCACGACGCGTGCGCGCAACAAAATCCTCTTTTTGTGTTTCAGATAAGAGTGCAGCAACAACCCCAACAGTACGTGATGCATTCTGTACATAGGTAGTTGGCCCTGTATAATTTGGCTCAATTTTTACCGCAGTATGTGCTTTCGAGGTTGTTGCGCCACCAATCAATAATGGCAATGTAAAACCTTGCCTTTCCATCTCTTTTGCGACGTGCACCATTTCATCAAGAGATGGAGTGATCAAACCAGACAACCCAATAATATCGACATTTTGCTCACGCGCCGTTTTTAAAATTGTTTCACATGGTACCATTACACCTAAATCGATGATTTCATAGTTATTACACTGAAGTACTACCCCAACAATATTTTTGCCAATATCATGGACATCGCCTTTTACGGTGGCGAGTAATACCTTCCCTGCACTACTACCTGACTGCTTAAGCTCTTGAATGTACGGTTCTAAATAAGCCACTGCTTGTTTCATCACACGAGCCGATTTCACCACCTGAGGTAAGAACATTTTCCCTTCACCAAACAGGTCTCCGACCACGTTCATGCCGTTCATTAATGGCCCTTCAATAACTTCAATGGGGCTCGATGCACGCTGGCGCGTTTCTTCTGTATCTTGAATAATAAATTCGGTAATCCCTTTCACTAAAGCATATTCTAAGCGCTTTTCCACATCCCAACTGCGCCACTCCGCCTGTTGAACTTGCTGCTCAACCGAGCCTGAACCGCGATATTTTTCAGCCAGCTCCAACAAACGCTCCGTACTATCATCACGGCGGTTTAAAATCACATCTTCGACGGCATCTTTTAACTCCGTAGGCAGGTCGTCATAAATGGCTAATTGCCCCGCGTTGACGATCCCCATATCCATGCCATTACGGATCGCGTAATACAGGAACACCGCGTGGATCGCCTCTCGAACAGGATCATTTCCCCTAAATGAGAAAGAAACGTTGGAAACACCACCAGAAATCATCGCATGGGGAAGCTGTTCTTTGATATCCTTACAAACCTCAATAAAATCAACTGCATAATTATTATGTTCTTCGATACCTGTCGCGACAGCAAAAATATTAGGGTCAAAAATGATATCTTCAGGGGGAAATCCCACTTCTTCCGTCAAAATCTGGTAGGCACGGCGGCAAATTTCAATTTTCCGTTCACGTGTATCAGCCTGGCCTACCTCATCAAATGCCATGACGACAACAGCAGCACCGTATTTGCGCAATAATTTGGCGTGTTCAACAAAGGCCTCAACTCCCTCTTTCATTGAAATGGAATTCACAATACCTTTGCCTTGTATGCACTTAAGGCCTGCCTCGATAACGTCCCATTTCGAGGAGTCAATCATAATTGGCACTCGAGCAATATCGGGCTCTCCCGCGATCAAATTCAAAAAGCGCACCATAGCCGCATGGGAATCCAACATGCCCTCATCCATATTAATATCAATAATTTGGGCACCACTTTCCACCTGCTGGCGAGCCACATCTAAGGCTTCTTGGTAGTTTTCTTCTTTAATCAAACGCTTAAATTTTGCTGATCCTGTGACATTGGTTCTTTCCCCCACATTCACAAACAACGATTTTGCCCCAATGTTTAACGGTTCTAACCCTGAAAGGCGGCATTCAACAGGTAAACTGGGTAATTGACGGGGCGATATCCCCTTTACAGCTTCCGCCATTTTACGAATATGCAGCGGTGTTGTTCCACAGCACCCACCAACAATATTCAAGAAACCTGCTTTTGCCCATTCTTGGATCTGCTGCGCCATGTTTTGTGCATCAAGGTCATATTCACCAAAAGCATTTGGTAACCCCGCATTAGGGTGAGCACTCACATAACATTCAGCAATTCGTGACAATTCTGCAATATATTGACGCAACTCATCTGGCCCTAATGCACAATTCAGCCCAAATGATATCGGCTGCGCATGACGCAATGAGTTATAAAAAGCTTCTGTTGTTTGCCCTGAAAGTGTTCTGCCTGAAGCGTCAGTTATTGTTCCTGAAATCATGATAGGCAATGACACGCCCAACGCTTCAAGCTCAGTTTCTACTGCAAAAATAGCTGCTTTGGCGTTCAACGTATCAAAAATAGTTTCGATCATGATCAGATCAACGCCACCTTTTACAAGTGATCGAGTTGATTCTCTATATGCCTCAACTAATTGATCAAAGGTGATATTACGAAAAGCAGGGTCGTTCACATCTGGAGAAATCGATGCAGTTCGGTTGGTTGGCCCTAATACCCCAGCAACATAACGTGGCTTTTCAGGGGTTTTCCGTGTCCACTCATCTGCACATTCACGAGCAATACGTGCAGCGACTTCATTAATTTCTGCGGAAATTGCTTCCATTTTATAATCCGCCATCGCAATAGATGTGGAGTTAAATGTATTGGTTTCAACAATATCTGCGCCCGCTTCAAAATATTGACTATGAATTTCTCGAATGATCTCAGGCTGAGTGAGGACTAACAGGTCATTGTTGCCTTTTAAATCACTTGGCCAATCCGCAAAACGCTCACCACGAAATTGTTCTTCTGTTAGTTTGTGCTGCTGGATCATTGTCCCCATCGCACCATCTAATACCAATATACGTTTTTTTAATTCTTGTTCTAATTGATTCACTTTTTCGGACACTGCACTGCCCTCCTGATCGGAAACACTGAGAAATAAGTCAAATTTTTACACTTAACATCCTACCATAACTTTTGTGTTTGAAATTCACTGTTATGATGAGAGTTTCTCAGGTTATGTGACGATCACTTCCTCACTGATCCGATGAGTATTTTCAGCTTAGTTAGTTCATAATAGAATCAAATTTCATTACAGTCAGGAGAGGCTTAATGGCAACGGCACCAATTACAAAAAAACTTAAAAAAGCAAAAGGGCCAGCAAGTGGTGCAACCGCAGCAGGGCAAGTTCAATCATTAAGCCGTGGACTCACACTGTTGGAATATATTTCTGAATCTACTGGGGGCATTGCTTTAACTGATCTCGCATTACAAGCGGGCTTACCAAACTCAACAACACACCGGCTATTAATGACCTTAGAACAGCACGGCTTTGTACGCCAAACGGGTGACTTAGGTTTGTGGGTTATCGCCTCCAACGCCTTTATTATTGGTAGTAGTTTCTTAGAAAGTCGGAATTTGTTAGCGTTAGTTCACCCTATTTTACGTCGTTTAATGGATGAATCTGGTGAAACCGTCAATTTAGCGATTCTTGACCATACTGAGTACGATGCCGTTATTGTCGACCAAGTACAATGTACTGCATTAATGCGCATGTCTGCGCCAATTGGTGGCAAACTCCCTTTACATGCATCTGGTGCAGGTAAAGCGTTTATCGCTAATTTACCTGAAGATAAGCTCATTCCACTTTTAAGCCGTAAAGGGTTACATGCTTATACCCCCTTTACCTTAACCAACCCTTCTGCATTAAAAGAAAATTTACAGCAAGCCAAGAAACAAGGGTTTTCTTATGATGATGAAGAGCATGCTTTAGGCTTAAGATGCATTGGTGCCTGTATTTATGATGAACACAAAGAGGCTTTTGCTGCGATATCTATCTCTGGGCCGTTATCTCGAATCACAGATGACCGCATTACAGAGTTAGGTGCGATGGTCATCAAAGCGGCAAAAGAAATTAGCCGCGAGTATGGGGCAAATCGCTAGTTTCAGCATCTCAGAAACATAAAATGCGGGGAAACCCGCACTTTTATTGGTAACACACTGTAAAACCAAGGGTGTTTAAAAAACTAATCCCCTTGCTGTGTAGTAGGGACATGTTCTAGCTGCCTCGTTCTCTCAAAGGCTTTAAATTTTGATATATCGCGATATTTTTCAATCAATGCAAGGGCGATAGCTTCTGTCTCTGCATCCGCTAACCCCTCAATATCCCGCGGTCTGAAGTGTAATTGAAATGCACGTAAGGTTTTTTTCGTTTGTACATCCAACTGACCTGATAACGGAATACCTGAATACCCGTAAAACTTCAGCGCTTTCTGGAGACGAAGTATATTAGCAGGCTCATTCACATTTCGTTCTGCAAGGTACTTACTCACTGTTTTAGGATCAGGCCAAGCCCCGATACCTTGTTGTGAAAGGCGTTGCCATGGAAAGGCTCTACCAGGGTCTTGCTTACGTAACGGTGCAATATCACTATGACCAATGATATTCTCGGGAGGAATGTTATACCTCTGCATAATATCTTTTAATAACGGAATTAAGGCTGTAACCTGTGACTCATTAAAAGGAGGCCAGCTTTTGTCCCCTTTTTTATCTCCCTGAAAGCCAGCATTCACAATTTCAATCCCTATTGAAGAATCATTCAGGCTGGTATGGTAAAGCCACCGGCTATCACCTGCATGCCAAGCCTTTAACTCTTCAGGAACGAGTTGCAATACAATAGGTTTACCCTCTTTAGTATCTGGATGACTTGGAATTAGATAGTGAGAACTGACCTTACCTTTCGTCAATATTTTAATAGAATGATTATCATCAGACACCGTATAGTGCAAAATAACATACTGGATGCGTTCACTGGTATTTTGAGAAGGGTAGCGTTTATCGACGTAATAACCATTATTTGACGTGGGAGCTGTACACCCAACAAGTAAGAAAATGAAAAATATCCCTATATATTTCAACATCAAACTTTAACCTTATCCTACCTGTAGTGTGTTGCATATTTAAACACAAGGTTATCGATAACACTATAGAAACCGTACAGCTTTTCTATAGTAGAACTTAATAGAAAAATTGTAGGTAGAATAAATTAGCATAGGTGCATTTTTTTAAAGCTTACCTACCCTCTTCTATCTCTTATAGAAAAAATAAGTAAGCTTGTTTTTCATACTACAATACATTTTTTATGTTCAGAATGAAACAAAAAAACTTTCATCAATCACCATTTTTTACTAATAGGCGCTTGTTGTTACCCACTTAAAAAATGAAATAAAAATACAAAAAATTATTAAGAAGATATTAATCGCTTTAATTTGAAAAAATATTAATTCAATTAATTACAGTTGTGCAAAATAGACTTGAATATTTTTCACTCTTAAGAATTTATCATCATAACGATACTTATAACAGTAAGTACAATCCATTAATTTATTTTTATTAGGCAACGTAATAAATGAGAAATCAGTTCCTTGTAGGTAGAATCACTTTTTAATACAGCAAATTAACCATGAAATTTATTGAAATATCATAAAAAATTTTTAACTTGGTATTAGCTCATTTTTTTCATACTCAACCTGCTTTATGATCAATTTAGTAATTTCATTAATATCGATATCTAGAAAAATGACTATTTCAATTAATTTATCTAAACTTAATTTGTTAATTCCTAACTCATAACGAGATACTTGTTGCTGGCTTAACTGAATAACTGAACCTAGCTCATTCCCAGATAACCCCTTGCTCACTCTAGCTTTTCGTAAATGATTTCCCAATAATGCATAAATATTTTTCTTGTTAACGATATGCATAACCATCTCCTAAATAAGAAAATAAAATTTAGCTAGTATTAATCATTATAAAATTAATCGAATACATTTAAAATAGTTATGAACAATCAAAATAACAGAAATTGATAGGTAAACCTGTTTTTTATATACAAAAAAAAGAGACTTTCGTATTATTTATAAAGCAATCTATTGCTTTATAAAAGCTTTTTTTAAATTTAATGCATTTAAAATATATTGTGATACTTTATTGATCAAATCGATAATTTAATATCCTTTTACACTTTTAATGTTACTGGTAATAATTAGTAACTAATAAAAATACATACCAATTCATATTCTTAATTTAATTTCATTTTTTAAAAAAAGTGAAACTAACTGTTTAATTGGCTACCTAAATGAAACTCCCTTTTATTTATGACAAATAATCAGCAAAAATGATTAAATAGCTATTATTTTAATCCTTATGATTTGATAATTAATCTATTTTGCCCTAAAAATAATAATGCCCTGTTTTCCTGCTAAATAATGCTTTAACTCGGTATCACTGACTTTTAAGTTTCCTTTTAGTGACGATGCATTTCTAAATAAAGTATTATCTCCTTGTTTAATAATGATACCGACATGTGAGACATCCAACCCACTGTTTTCAGAATAAATACCAATATAATCCCCTGTTTTTAAATGGTTAATGACATTATTATCAACAAATCTCACTGGTATATAGTGGATTAGCCTGTCTTTTACAGACACCCCTGCAATAAAAAAACTACCCTGGTTATTCAAATTAAGTCTTTTATTTACCATTACCGCATGTGGACTGATTTGTTGAGTAATATCCCAAGCGATTGGGTTAGGTTCTTGTGCCCAATCCGAAAAAAAATGACGCCGATTAGTAAAGCTAATATTCTGATCAACATAACGAATATCTGTTAAGTTTGTTATAAATTGCTCATAACTTTCAGAGCGTTTGAATGCCTCTGTATATTCAATAAACGTCATACAATCCATCGCTTTTAAGTTCACAACGAGTGTTTCTATGGTGGCCCGAGATTGATTTAACGTATATTTATTATACGGTGTGCCTATTAAAGACTGAGTAATCATTTCAACTTTTTCTGCTTGCTGATGATGTTGACTTAATTCACGTTGCTGGCTGAGTATATTCATCAAAACCGTATACGACCCTGCGGATAGCGCTACTTGTGCATTCACAATGGATGCATATAACCACACTACAACAATAACAACGTGTTTTAGCATTCGAAGACTCTTGTATTTTTATCCGCTACATTTAACTCAATCATCGTATAAATAGCATCAATCAGCCATTAACACCTTTATTTTTATCACTATAGCATGCGATTTGCTCTTTTTCTGCACAGAACTGTTGATTGGCTAATTTTGATTAAAGTCACAGTTAGTGTTTAATTTTCACTTTGATGATTGCTATTTAAACTTTTTAGCTAAACAATGTTACCGGTAACAATGTTTGATTTTGAAAAAATAACGGCTGCTGAATGAACAAGACACAATCTAAAACCAAGTAGAAATCATTATTTTTTATCCGCCTTATGGAGCAATTATCATGAGCAAAAGTATCTCTGAAACCATGACATTAACCACTATCCATGATGAACTGGCACATATCACTCAACGCATTATTTGTCGTTCAGCACAAACACGTGCCGCTTATCTGAGCAAAATTGAACAGGCTCGTACCACAACTGTTCATCGCGCTTCGTTAGCTTGTGGTAACCTCGCTCACGGTTTTGCTGCCTGTCAGACAGAAGAAAAACAAATACTCAAAAGTATGACTCGGGCGGATATTGCCATTATTAATTCTTATAACGACATGTTGTCTGCGCATCGTCCATACGATCACTACCCAGAACAATTAAAAAAAGCATTACTTAATGCAGGCTCTATCGGACAAGTCGCAGCTGGCGTTCCTGCCATGTGTGATGGCGTGACTCAAGGACAAGATGGTATGGAACTATCTATGCTCAGTCGTGATGTCATCGCAATGTCAACAGCAATTGGCTTATCTCACAATATGTTTGATGGTGCACTATATTTAGGCATTTGTGACAAAATTGTGCCTGGTTTAATGCTTGGTGCTTTATCATTTGGCCACCTTCCCGCGATTTTTGTTCCCGCAGGTCCCATGTCTACAGGATTACCCAACAAAGAGAAAGTGCGTATTCGCCAGCTATATGTTGAAGGGAAAGTTGGCCGAAGCGAATTATTAGAAGCCGAAGCCGCATCCTATCATGGTATTGGAACTTGTACTTTTTATGGAACAGCTAACTCAAACCAAATGGTTATGGAAGTCATGGGCTTACATTTACCAGGCGCATCTTTTGTTCCTCCCGAAACGCCCCTACGTGATGCATTAACAAACGCAGCTGCACAACAAATCACTCGTTTAACTGAACAATCAGGCCAATATTTACCTATCGGGCATTTAGTTGATGAAAAAGTGATCGTCAATGGTATTGTTGCCCTACTTGCAACGGGAGGTTCAACCAACCTCACCATGCACCTCGTTGCCATTGCCCGTGCCGCAGGTATTATCATTAATTGGGATGATTTCTCTGATCTCTCTGAGATTGTCCCGCTGATTTGCCGTATTTATCCAAATGGGCAGGCGGATATCAATCAGTTTCAAGCAGCAGGGGGGGTTGCATTATTAATTCATCAATTACTACAAAAAGGGCTATTACATGAAAATGTTAACACGGTTGCAGGTTTTGGCCTTTCCCGTTATACACAAGAACCTTGGCTAAATAACGGTCATTTAGAATGGCGTGATGGCCCTAAAGATTCATATAATCCCGAAGTCATTGCACAAATTGATAAGCCTTTTTCCCATCATGGTGGAACAAAATTACTTTCTGGTAATTTAGGCCGTGCAATGATGAAAACATCTGCGGTTCCTGAAGAAAATCAGATTATTGAGGCTCCTGCGGTTGTCTTTAATAATCAAAATGATATTGCCGCCCAATTTGAGTCAGGAGCTTTAAATCGGGATTGTATCATCGTCGTTCGTTTTCAAGGCCCATCCGCTAATGGCATGCCAGAGCTTCATAAATTAATGCCACCTCTTGGTGTGCTAATGGATAGGGGCTATAAAGTTGCCCTAGTGACTGACGGACGACTTTCAGGCGCATCAGGTAAAGTACCATCTGCCATTCATGTGACACCAGAAGCATACACTGGTGGGCTCCTATCAAAAGTCAAAGATGGAGATATGATCAGAGTGAATGCGCTAACTGGTGAACTACAACTCCTTATTGATGAGCAAGAAATCGCGAAACGTCCCGTATGTAAACATGGCTTGAGTGATAAGCATATGGGTTGCGGCAGAGAGCTTTTCGGTGCATTAAGACGCAATTTATCTGATGCCGAAAAAGGCGCCTGCAGTATTGATTTTTAATCTATTTTTACTAATAGGAATAAAATATGAATAATTGGAAAACGTCAGCAGAGGCTATTCTTAAACAAGGTCCTGTCGTCCCCGTCATTGTTATCAAAAAACTAGAACAAGCCGTACCTCTCGCAAAAGCCCTTATTGATGGTGGTATCAACGTGTTAGAGGTGACTCTAAGAACTGAGTGTGCCATTGATGCAATTCGTTTAATTGCTCAAGAAGTACCAGAGGCCATTGTCGGAGCTGGTACTGTCATTAATGCAAAACAACTCATGGAAGTTTCCCAAGCAGGTGCTCAATTTGCTATCAGCCCAGGTTTAACCGAAGAACTATTAGCCGCCGCAGTTCAAGGAAATATCCCCTTAATTCCAGGTATTTCTACCGTTTCAGAGCTGATGCTTGGTATGAATTATGGTTTAAAAGAATTCAAATTTTTCCCCGCTGAAGCGAATGGTGGCGTTAAAGCACTCAAAGCCATTACAGGCCCATTTTCGCAAGTAAAATTCTGCCCAACTGGTGGAATATCATTAACTAACTATCGTGACTATCTAGCTCTAGATAACGTGCTTTGTATTGGAGGGTCATGGTTAGTCCCTGAAGATGCATTGAACTCTGGGAACTATGAAAAAATCACACAGTTAGCTCAAGATGCAATTCAAGGTATACAAGCCTAAATTTATCAACGACTCGGCTATCACCGAGTCTCTATCTAACTCGCCTTACAAGGGATAATACGACCACTCAACAAGGTAGTAATTCGTTAAATTGATAGCAAAAACGTAATTCTTCACGGTATGCATAAACATCCTCTACATGACCATTTAAAATGCGTTTTTGTCGTGTTTGCCAATAATCCGCTGAAAACAAATCGGCATGATGTTGCTGTAAATAATCACGAATTTGCCTATTTTGGCAAATAAATGAAGCAAACTCCTCTGGGAAAACATCATGCTCGCCGATGCTATACCACGGCTCCCCAGATAATTCCTGCTCAGGGTACTGTGCTTCGGGTATATGACGAAAATTGACCTCCGTCATATAACAAATTTCGTCATAATCATAAAACACAACTCTCCCATGCCGTGTGACACCAAAATTTTTAAAAAGCATATCCCCTGGGAAAATATTTGCAGCGGCCAACTGTTTAATTGCCCAGGCGTACTCATTCAATGCATTATTTAGCTGCTCACCATTTGCGTTATCCATGTAAATATTCAGCGGCACCATCTTTCTTTCCATATATAAATGACGAATTAATATCTTGTCCCCCAGATCTTCAATCTGTGATGGTGCTTCATTTAACAGTTCTCTCATTAATTCGTGGCTAATCGCACTTTTATTTATCACAAAATTTTCAAATTCTTGGGTATCCGCCATTCGCCCGACTCGATCATGTTCTTTGACGATCCGATAACACTCTTGCACCCTTTCTTTTGTCACATTTTTTTGCGGTGCAAATGTATCTTTAATAATTTTAAATACCCGATCAAAAGCAGGTGCAGTGAACACCAACATCACCATCCCTTTAACCCCTGGCGCAATGGTAAATTGCTCTCTAGAAAAGTTAATGTACGCTAAATACTCTCGATAATATTCTGTTTTCCCATGTTTTTGGCACCCAATCGCCATATAAAGCTCAGCAATCGACTTACTTGGCAGGATTTCCCTTAACCAAAACACCAGTGCTACAGGAAAAGGGGCATATACCATAAAATAAGAACGAGCAAAACCAAATACGATACTCACCTCATCAAATGTGACTAAACAAGTATCAATATATATTTTGCCATGTTCATCTTGATGAATTGGTAATAAAAATGGATACACTTTATCGTTAATATAAATTTTGCCTACCAACCAAGCTGCTTTATTGCGGTAAAACAGCTCATTTGCAATATGCAGGCTACATTTTTGCAAATTAGCATTCAAAAACTGATGTTCAAGAGATTTTATAATACATTGAATATCAAAACTTAAATTTCTCCAAGGTAACCTTAATGGCAACCCACTCAAAATTGAAAACAGCAAAGAAGCTAAATTATCATCCGCATGGTATTCCCTCGCGAGAGGCCGCGGAGAAGAAGAAAAGCGCCTCGCTGGCTGCGAGGTAAAGATAAATAAGTTATCCTGGGTCAGTTCTCTATGCTGAAATAATCGGCAGTATACTGAGTTAAAAAAACTTTCTGCAATTTCAAAGCGTGGATAATCAGGTAACAATGTTTTATAAACATTTTTGATTAACGCCAATTTATCAGGTGTTAATGATTGTACTAACCCCATAAATTGTAACTGAGCAACAACTAATCCAACATGATGATCATATAGTTGAATACGTTGTTTCATCGCAGATTGCACAGCATGCCAGTCTGCCCGCTCAAACCGTTCTTGAGCCCCCGATGTTATTTCAAGGAAGCGCCCATATTGCGCATCAAATCCCTGCAAGATTGTTTGGGCGATGATCTGCTCAGTTGTCAGGATCATATTGACCCCCCATTTATTTCTTTAAAGAAAAAACAGGCACTTAACGTGCCTGAAAGTTAACCGATACATCAAATAAACAGAAACACCGAATAAAGAAAATACTGACTAGAATTGCTCTTCTTCTGTTGACCCCGTTAAAGCCGTCACTGAAGAAGTTCCACCTTGAATAACAGTTGTCACCTTATCAAAATAGCCTGTGCCCACTTCTTGTTGGTGTGAAGAGAAGGTATACCCCTTATTCATTGCCGCAAATTCACATTCCTGAACTTTTTCTACATAATGGCGCATTCCTTCTCCTTGGGCATAAGAATGTGCAAGGTCAAACATGTTAAACCACATACTGTGGATACCTGCTAATGTAATAAACTGGAAGCGATAACCCATAGCTGCGAGTTCATCTTGGAAGCGGGCAATCGTGGCATCATCTAAGTTCTTCTTCCAGTTAAACGATGGAGAGCAATTATAAGCCAGTAGCTTTCCAGGGTATTTCGCATGAATAGCATTCGCAAATTGCCTTGCAGCTTCTAAGTCAGGTTTTGATGTTTCACACCAAACAAGGTCAGCATATGGTGCATAAGCTAAGCCACGACTGATCGCTTGCTCAATACCCGCATTAGTACGGAAAAAGCCTTCTGATGTACGTTCTCCCGTCACAAAACCTGCATCATACTCATCACAATCGGAAGTCAAAAGGTCAGCAGCATCCGCATCTGTACGAGCAATTAAAATAGTTGGAACACCAGACACATCCGCAGCTAGCCTTGCAGCAACCAATTTTTGGATAGCTTCTTGGGTCGGCACTAAAACTTTACCCCCCATATGACCACACTTTTTCACTGCCGCAAGTTGGTCTTCAAAATGTACAGCCGCCGCACCCGCTTCTATCATATTCTTCATTAATTCAAAGGCGTTTAGTACTCCACCAAAACCCGCTTCGGCATCCGCAACAATAGGCAAAAAGAAATCAATATATTCTTTGTTATCTGGCCCAATCCCATTAGCCCATTGAATTTGGTCAGCTCGACGAAAAGTATTATTAATCTTCTGCACAACTGAAGGTACAGAATCAACAGGGTAAAGTGACTGATCTGGATACATACTCGAAGCAGTATTTGCATCAGCAGCGACTTGCCAACCTGACAAATAAATCGCTTCAATGCCTGCTTTTGCTTGTTGCAAAGCTTGCCCGCCCGTTAATGCACCAAGTGCATTAACATAGCCTTTTTTAGATTTCCCGTGCAGCTGTTCCCAAAAACGTTCAGCGCCTTTACGTGCTAATGTATATTCCAAATTAACTGAACCACGTAACTTAATAACGTCTTCAGCCGAATACGGGCGTGTAATACCTTTCCAACGTGGTTTTTTCCATTCATTTTCTAATTGGGCAATTTGCTCTAAGCGCGATGTCGTCATGATCCACTTCCTTTATAAAAATATGTAGGGTTTATCGAATGTTATATTTGCAATTATTAGTCTAATAATTGGTATCCAGGGATAGTCAGAAACTCAATGAGCTCGTCTTGCGTTGTAATGCGCCTCATTAAATCTGCCGCCTCTCTGAAACGCCCACTTTGAAAGCGCTTATCTCCCAGCTCTTTTTGGATAACCTGAAGCTCTTCATCTAACATCTCTTCGAAAAGAACCTTGGTTACCTTTTCACCATTTGACAAGGATTTACCATGCCTTATCCATTGCCAAATAGAGGTTCTTGAAATTTCAGCTGTTGCCGCATCCTCCATTAGTCCATAAATAGGGACACAGCCATTACCCGATATCCAAGCTTCGATATACTGCACTGCAACGCGGATATTCGCTCTCATTCCAGCATCAGTTCTTTCACCAGAACAAGGTGTTAAAAGCTGCTCAGCGGTGATTTCTGGGTCAGAATCACGAGACACATCAAGTTGGTTAGCCCGCTCACCAAGTGTCTTATCAAAAACCGCCATGACAACATCAGCTAAACCTGGATGCGCTACCCAGGAGCCATCATGGCCATTTATTGCTTCTAATTCTTTATCAGCTCTTACCTTGGCTAGAATCGTCTGGTTTTCTTCTTCATCTTTACTCGGAATAAATGCAGACATCCCCCCCATGGCAAACGCCCCGCGACGATGGCACGTCTTAATTAACAAACGAGAATATGCACTTAAAAAGTCTTGGGTCATTGTGACGACTTGCCGGTCGGGCAACACCCTATCAGAGTGCTCTTTTAATGTTTTGATATAACTGAAAATATAATCCCAGCGTCCACAATTTAATCCAACAATATGGTGGCGCATGTGATAAAGGATCTCATCCATTTGAAATACGGCAGGTAATGTTTCAATCAAAACCGTTGCTTTAATTGTTCCTCGAGGTAATCCTGCAAAGTCTTCGGCAGCACTAAAAACATCACTCCACCATTTCGCTTCCTGCCAAGATTCTAGCTTTGGAATGTAAAAATAAGGACCACTGCCTTTTTTTAACAATGCTTGATAGTTATTGAAAAAATACAGTGCAAAATCAAATAACCCGCCAGGAATTGGCGTGTCACCAAATAACACATGCTTTTCATCGAGGTGCAAACCTCTGACGCGGGCAATTAATACAGCAGGATCTGATTTAAGCTGATAAACCTTACCATTCTCATTGGTATAGGAAATATCACCGTTAATAGCATCACTTAAGTTGATCTGCCCATCAATTAACTTTTCCCAAGAAGGCGAAAGAGAATCTTCAAAATCTGCCATAAAAACTTTAACGTTAGCGTTCAAGGCATTAATAACCATTTTGCGTTCCACAGGGCCTGTAATTTCAACACGACGATCACGTAAGTCTTCTGGAATATTTTGTATTTTCCAATTTTCATTTTTTATGGAATTCGATTCCGAAATAAAACCTGGCAATTCACCTGCATCAATTTTTGCCTGTCTTTCCAGCCTTTCTTTCAGTAATTTATTTCTGCGAGGTAAAAAAACCTCAACTAAATGAACAAGAAATTCAATAGAATCATTATGTAATACTCGATTATCTCGATCAGCTATTCCTTTAGTAAATATTAAATCTGATGCTAATAATTGGTGTTCCATTGAGCAACCCTCATTCATATTTGTTTATGAATTAAGCTTAATCTCAAAAACAAAATAAATCAAAAACGATTTCCATTTTAATGAAAAACACTAATAACTAAATGATAAATATGAGTTTTTTTATAAATTTTTTTAGGTTTTTATTTTCGTTATTAAAATAATATATGTTAACTATCTGTTAAATAAAGTAATTATCAAACGATTTATAATTAGAATAGTTTGTCCGAAAAACAAAAAAGCAGCTACAAAGTAGCTGCTTTTATACTGTAAATGATCTTTTAACTGGAATTTAACCCCATAAAAATTAATAAAGTCCCACATTCCTAATGATTATTAAAAAACCAGCAAAATAATGATTCTTTTTTAGTCTAAAGTCGGCTCCATGTGACTAAGATCGAAAGGTGTGATCTGGTACACATAATAATTCAACCAATTAGAAAAAAGTAAGTGCCCATGACTCCGCCAACTGATCAATGGCGGGTTGTTTGGATCATTATTTTTAAAATAATTACATGGGATCTCTGGAGATATCCCCGCATCAAAGTCACGCCAATACTCCTGAGCAAGCGTATCTTTATCGTATTCAGGGTGCCCTGTAACAAAAGCAAGGCGTTTATCTTTAGACGCAAATAAGTAAGCTCCAGCTTCTTCAGAACTCGCTAGTATTTCCAAGTCCGTATACTCTCGAATAAGCTCCTCAGGAAAATCAGCATACCGTGAGTGAGGCGCATAAAATGAGGCGTCAAATCCCCGAGTTAGTAATGCATGTGGCTCTAATGTATCATGTTGATAAACACCCGAAAGTTTTTCTGTACGTGTCCATTTTGGCAAATCATAAAGCACTTTTAATGCTGCTTGTACCGCCCAGCAAACAAAAAGTGTTGAAGTCACATGATCTTTAGCCCATGTAATCACTTTTTCAATTTGGCTCCAATAACACACATCATCAAATTCCACTAAACCTAAAGGAGCTCCAGTGACAATTAAGCCATCAAAATTTTGGCCTTTAATATCCTCAAAATCACAATAAAAATTATTCAAATGCTCTATCGGTGTATTTTTTGACTCTCTTTGGTCAATTCTCAATAGTTGAATATCAACCTGTAAAGGTGTATTCGACAATAGCCTTAGGAACTGGTTTTCAGTTTCTATTTTTTTGGGCATTAAGTTTAATATTAATACTTTCAAGGGACGGATCTCCTGAAGGCTAGCCCTTGTCGTTGTCATGACAAAAACATTTTCTTCGCGCAAGAAATTCACAGCAGGTAACTCGTCTGGTAAACGAATCGGCATCGTTCATCCCCTTTTTACACTTTTATACGTTTAGACTTCTAGAATGCTAAATAATCTAACTAATGTTAAGCACCTTGTCGAGTATTTCAAGGGTGATTGAAATAATTTCATGCCAAGTAACTTGTCTTGATTTCTTTTCAAATATAGCAGAGACGCAACTAGCTGATTTTATATATTTTTTATCTACTCATGATAATTTATAGATACTGATTTAACTTATACACTTTTGATATTAATTAGAGCTAATCTAATCTTCTTCTTCCCTTAACTAAAAGAGTCTACCAATTCAAATTAATTAATAAAAAATAATAAAATCAATTCATTAACTAGAAAAATCAAAATATTGTCATCTACTTCACCATAATCTAATAAGAAGTAAAAAACACAGTAATGTTAGTTACTGAGAAGGATTATTGATAAGCTTACAAAGATTTCTCCGCTTTAATCACAAGTCATAACGACGTAAACACAGAATACGGATCACACAACGATGAGTTGCTGAGGGGATTATTAATAAGCTTAGAAGAATTTCTCCACT
>NZ_JAMPNZ010000038.1:0-59334 GCF_028479625.1 Providencia sp. PROV197 | reverse complement strand
TATTGCATAATACCGCTCTTTCTGAATAAGAAAGAACTACTTAGTAAAAAGGGCGTCTTATAGACGTCCTTTTTATACGTTGCAAAATTAAGAACCTATCTCATCAATCATTTCTAAATAATTATTGGTGAGATAGGCTCTGAAACAACGAATTAATAATTGCGTTGGTTCCTTTGCGCAGTTATATGAGATTTATTAAGGTTTTGCTCCGAAGATATGGTATATTTTACCGCCGCCACAAAAAGAACCTGGTTTTTCCTATTGGTGTGGCTGAAAATTTACTGAGCATGCTGAAAATCCTGCAAAATGGATAGCACTTGTGAAATGGAAAGTACTGACGAACGAATAGTACTTGCGAAATAGAATGTGGCTGCAATGGGCTGTATTTGCAGAACGAATAGCGCTAATTACCTCCATTAACAAGGCTAATTGTTTTAACTCGCGGGTGATGTTATTGATATCCCTATCAAATTTTGCAGGCTTAGTTTGTAGTAATTGAGGGATATGTTGGCATATTCTATTGGTTTGGCTTGATTGTTTTACCTTTGTAAGCAAACAGGCTTTGTACATACTTCATGGTAACAGGTTGAATTATGAGTGCGAATAGCGAAGCTCAAGGAAGTGGACGCAGTGCAGACATTTTCAAATGGGTGATTGTCTGTGCCCTATTAATAATTGCAATTGTTGGCAACTATTACTTCCGTCAATATAATCTCGCGCTGCGTGCTTTTGCAGTTGTGGCTGTGGTCGCTATTGCAGGTGCTGTCGCTTTATGGACAACAAAAGGTAAAGCAACACTGGCGTTTGCACGCGAAGCTCGTGTCGAGATGAGAAAAGTCATTTGGCCTACTCGCCAGGAAACATTACAAACTACTTTAATTGTTGCCGCAGTAACGGCTGTAATGTCATTAATACTGTGGGGATTAGATGGTATCCTGGTGCGTTTAGTTTCATTTATTACAAGCCTGAGGTTATTCTAAATGTCCGATTCACCTAAAAAGCGCTGGTATGTCATTCAGGCATTCTCTGGTTTTGAAGGTCGCGTAGCACAATCTTTACGTGAACATATCAAATTACATGCTATGGAAGATTCTTTTGGCGAAGTTATGGTTCCAACAGAAGAAGTTGTTGAAATCCGTAGCGGTCAGCGCCGTAAGAGTGAACGTAAATTCTTCCCAGGCTATGTCTTAGTCCAAATGGTCATGAATGATGACTCTTGGCACTTAGTACGTAGTGTACCTCGTGTAATGGGGTTCATTGGTGGGACTTCAGACCGTCCAGCACCAATTAGCGATAAAGAAGTTGATGCTATTATGAACCGCTTACAACAAGTTGGTGATAAACCACGTCCGAAAACATTGTTTGAACCAGGTGAAATGGTTCGCGTTAGCGAAGGTCCATTTGCTGACTTTAACGGTGTTGTTGAAGAAATCGACTATGAAAAGAGCCGCTTAAAAGTCTCTGTTTCTATTTTCGGTCGTGCAACTCCTGTCGAATTGGATTTTGGCCAAGTCGAAAAAGCCTAATCTAAACGACAAAACTGACTTGCAAAAGGCGTGAAATTTGACTACAATTTCGCGCCTTTTGTTTTTATGCTTTGCCAGTTTTGCTTCTTAATTGAGCTTATATTATAGGCAGGGCATGTTTAATGTAACGGGGAGCCTTACGAACGTTAAGGCGTTATCACCCATCTAGAGGAAATATCATGGCTAAGAAAGTTCAAGCCTACGTTAAGCTGCAAGTTGCAGCTGGTATGGCGAACCCAAGTCCACCAGTTGGTCCAGCTCTGGGTCAACAAGGTGTTAACATCATGGAATTCTGTAAAGCGTTCAACGCAAAAACAGACAGCCTGGAAAAAGGTTTACCAATTCCTGTTGTTATTACTGTTTACGCAGACCGTTCTTTCACTTTCGTTACCAAAACTCCACCTGCAGCAGTTCTGCTGAAAAAAGCAGCTGGCGTTAAGTCTGGTTCAGGCAAGCCTAACAAAGAGAAAGTTGGTAAAGTGACCTCTGCTCAGATTCGCGAAATCGCTGAAACTAAAGCTGCGGACATGACTGGTGCTGATGTTGACGCAATGATGCGTTCAATCGAAGGTACTGCTCGTTCCATGGGCCTGGTTGTGGAGGACTAAGACAATGGCTAAACTGACTAAGCGCATGCGCAATATCCGTGAAAAAGTTGATGCTACTAAACAGTATGACATCGCTGAAGCCGTTGCACTGCTGAAAGAATTAGCGACTGCTAAATTCGTTGAAAGCGTTGACGTTGCTGTTAACCTGGGCATCGATGCTCGTAAATCTGACCAGAACGTTCGCGGTGCAACTGTACTGCCACACGGTACTGGCCGTTCAGTTCGCGTTGCTGTGTTCGCACAAGGCGCAAATGCTGAAGCTGCTAAAGCTGCTGGCGCTGAACTGGTTGGTATGGAAGATCTGGCTGATAAAATCAAAGCTGGCGAAATGGACTTTGACGTTGTTATTGCTTCTCCAGATGCAATGCGCGTTGTTGGCCAATTAGGTCAAGTTTTAGGCCCACGTGGTCTGATGCCAAACCCGAAAGTAGGTACTGTAACGCCTAACGTTGCTGAAGCGGTTAATAACGCTAAAGCAGGTCAGGTTCGCTACCGTAACGACAAAAACGGAATCATCCACACCACTATCGGTAAAGTTGATTTCGACGCTGACAAACTGAAAGAAAACTTAGAAGCACTGCTGATCGCGCTGAAAAAAGCAAAACCAGCTTCTGCTAAAGGTGTTTTCATCAAGAAAGTTAGCCTGTCTACCACTATGGGTGCAGGTGTTGCTGTTGACCAAGCAGGTCTGTCAGCGACAGTTTAATTGCTATAGCTTCGGCTAATGAGTAATTAGGCTTTACCTTTGCGTCGATTTTGTATAAAATTTGACGCCTTGAGTTTGTTGGGTATAGAAATGTATCCAACAAACCACAAATTTCGGTATGGAGTCTGGCCTTTCCAGACCCCGTCCAAGACCGCAGGTGTGCTATTTATAGTCACTTAATTTACCTGCGTAGACGGTGACAGAGATACCTAGAATTTTATTCTGGATTCTATTCTGCTCACCGTGTTTTAGCGCTCAAATACATGTTGTATTCGAGTGATGTGAGTCCCGGGGGTTTCCCGGTTAATCCAGGAGCAAGAAGCTAATGGCACTAAATCTTCAAGACAAACAAGCGATTGTTGCTGAAGTCAGCGAAGTAGCCAAAGGCGCGCTTTCTGCAGTTGTTGCTGATTCACGCGGCGTAACTGTAGCAAAAATGACTGAACTGCGTAAAGCAGGTCGCGAAGCTGGCGTTTATATCCGTGTTGTTCGTAACACACTGATTCGCCGTGCTGTTGAAGGTACTTCTTATGATGTACTGAAAGACGCGTTTGTTGGTCCAACCTTAATTGCTTTCTCTAACGAACATCCGGGCGCTGGCGCTCGTCTGTTCAAAGAGTTCGCGAAAGCGAATCCAGCATTTGAGATTAAAGCTGCGGCCTTTGAAGGTGAGTTAATCCAAGCGAAAGATATCGATCGTCTGGCAACTCTCCCAACTTACGATGAAGCAATCGCACGCCTGATGGCAACCATGAAAGAAGCCGCTGCCGGCAAATTGGTTCGTACTCTGGCTGCTCTGCGCGATCAGAAAGAAGCTGCATAAGCCCTTTCCTTCGTTGCTTTTTAACGTATAAACTATTTCTGAATTTTAGGAACACTTGTTATGTCTATCACTAAAGACCAAATCCTTGATGCAGTTGCAGAAATGTCTGTAATGGACGTTGTTGAACTGATTACTATGATGGAAGAAAAATTCGGCGTTTCTGCTGCTGCAGCTGTTGCTGTTGCTCCAGGTGCTGCTGCTGAAGCTGCTGAAGAAAAAACTGAATTCGACGTTGTTCTGTCTGCTATCGGCGGTAACAAAGTTGCAGTTATCAAAGCAGTTCGTGGCGCAACTGGTCTTGGCCTGAAAGAAGCTAAAGACATGGTAGAATCAGCTCCAGCGACTATCAAAGAAGGCGCAAGCAAAGACGAAGCTGAAACTCTGAAGAAAGCTCTTGAAGAAGCAGGCGCTTCTGTTGAACTTAAATAAGTTCAATTTCAAGAACGCAGCTTAATTTAATTAGGCTGACGGCTGGTGATTTTTTAATCACCAGCCTTTTTGCGCTGTAAAGCGTGATGGGTGTTAACAGCTTTTCACGCAGTTTTAATGTTAACAACAACCCTCCAATACTTCTTTCTATTGACGACTTAATATACTGTGTTCTTCGCTACGACCCGCTCGGGTAGCTCGGTAGCCAAAGCGCGCAATGAAATGATTTAAGAGTAATAGCAATGAGTATTAAGGAAAGTATTCATTTTCCATTTCTTATATAAAACGCGTTGCGGTTAAGACTCTTACTTTAAGAGCTAACCACTTGGGTCACTGATCAACGAGCTGAGGAAACCTATGGTTTACTCCTATACCGAGAAAAAACGTATTCGTAAGGACTTTGGTAAACGTCCACAAGTTTTGGACATACCTTACCTCCTTTCTATCCAACTTGACTCGTTCCAGAAGTTTATCGAGCAAGATCCAGATGGCCAGAATGGGCTGGAAGCAGCTTTCCGTTCTGTGTTTCCAATTCAGAGCTACAGCGGTAATGCTGAACTTCAATATGTCAGCTATCGTTTAGGCGAGCCTGTTTTTGATGTTAAAGAATGTCAAATTCGCGGTGTGACTTATTCTGCTCCTCTACGTGTTAAATTACGCCTGATCGTTTATGAGCGTGAAGCACCAGAAGGCACCGTTAAAGATATCAAAGAACAAGAAGTCTACATGGGTGAAATTCCACTCATGACTGAAAACGGAACTTTCGTTATCAACGGTACAGAGCGTGTTATCGTATCTCAGTTACACCGTAGTCCAGGTGTGTTCTTCGATAGCGATAAAGGTAAAACACACTCTTCAGGTAAAGTGCTCTATAACGCACGTATTATCCCTTACCGTGGTTCATGGCTTGATTTCGAATTTGACCCGAAAGATAACCTGTTTGTACGTATTGACCGTCGCCGTAAATTACCAGCGACCATTATTCTGCGTGCAATGGATTACAACACCGAAGAAATTTTAAACCTGTTCTTCGAAAAAACTGTATTCCAAATCCGCGATAACAAACTGATGATGACGCTGGTTCCTGAGCGTCTGCGTGGTGAGACTGCTTCTTTTGATATCGAAGCGAACGGTAAAGTCTATGTTGAAAAAGGCCGCCGTATCACTGCTCGTCATATTCGTCAGTTAGAAAAAGAAGAAGTTAGCAACATCGAAGTACCTGTTGAATATATCGCAGGTAAAGTTGTTGCAAGAGACTACATCGATGAAAGTACTGGTGAGCTGATTTGTGCAGCGAACATGGAACTTTCTTTAGACATGTTGGCACGTTTGAGCCAGTCTGGTCACAAAACAATCGAAACATTGTTTACCAATGACTTAGACCACGGTGCTTACATTTCTGAAACCGTTCGTGTCGACCCAACTAACGACCGTCTGAGTGCATTGGTAGAAATCTACCGCATGATGCGTCCTGGTGAGCCACCGACCCGTGAAGCGGCAGAAAACCTGTTCGAGAACCTGTTCTTCTCTGAAGATCGTTACGACTTGTCTGCTGTAGGTCGTATGAAGTTCAACCGTTCACTGAACCGTGATGAAATCGAAGGTTCAGGTATCCTGAGCGAAGAAGACATCATCGAGGTGATGCGTAAACTCATCGATATCCGTAACGGTAAAGGTGAAGTCGATGATATCGACCACTTAGGTAACCGTCGTATTCGTTCCGTTGGTGAGATGGCAGAGAACCAATTCCGTGTTGGTCTGGTTCGTGTTGAGCGTGCAGTGAAAGAGCGTCTTTCTCTGGGTGATCTTGATGCATTAATGCCACAGGATATGATTAACGCTAAGCCTATTTCAGCCGCAGTTAAAGAGTTCTTTGGTTCCAGCCAGCTGTCACAATTTATGGACCAGAACAATCCACTGTCTGAAATTACGCACAAACGTCGTATCTCTGCATTAGGCCCTGGTGGTCTGACTCGTGAGCGCGCGGGCTTCGAAGTACGTGACGTACACCCAACTCACTACGGTCGTGTATGTCCAATCGAAACGCCTGAAGGTCCAAACATCGGTCTGATCAACTCATTATCTGTTTATGCACAGACCAATGAGTACGGTTTCTTAGAAACCCCATACCGTTTAGTTCGTGATGGCTTAGTCACTGATGAAATCCACTATCTGTCTGCAATTGAGGAAGGTAACTTCATCATTGCTCAGGCGAACACCGTATTAGGTGAAGATGGTAGCTTTATCGAAGAGTTAGTCACTTGTCGTAACAAAGGTGAATCAAGCTTATTCAGCCGTGAACAGGTTGAATATATGGACGTTTCGACTCAACAGGTTGTTTCTGTTGGTGCGTCACTGATCCCATTCCTTGAACACGATGACGCCAACCGTGCATTGATGGGTGCGAACATGCAACGTCAAGCGGTTCCAACTTTACGTGCTGACAAACCATTAGTTGGTACAGGTATGGAACGTGCAGTAGCGGTTGACTCGGGTGTAACGGCTGTTGCAAGACGTGGTGGTTCAGTTCAGTACGTTGATGCGTCTCGTATCGTTATCAAAGTTAACGAAGATGAGATGTATCCAGGCGAAGCTGGAATCGATATTTATAACCTGACTAAATATACCCGTTCTAACCAAAACACCTGTATTAGCCAGATGCCTTGTGTATCTTTAGGTGAGCCAGTTGAGCGTGGTGACGTGTTAGCAGATGGTCCTTCAACAGACCTCGGCGAATTAGCACTGGGTCAAAACATGCGCGTGGCATTCATGCCATGGAATGGTTATAACTTCGAAGACTCCATCTTAGTTTCTGAGCGTGTTGTTCAAGAAGACCGTTTCACGACTATTCACATTCAGGAACTGTCTTGTGTGTCTCGTGACACCAAATTAGGGCCTGAAGAAATCACTGCGGATATTCCAAACGTCGGTGAAGCTGCGCTTTCTAAACTGGATGAATCCGGTATCGTTTATATCGGTGCAGAAGTGAAAGGCGGCGACATTCTGGTTGGTAAAGTAACACCGAAAGGTGAAACTCAGTTAACCCCAGAAGAGAAACTGCTGCGTGCTATCTTCGGTGAAAAAGCGTCAGACGTTAAAGACTCTTCTTTACGTGTCCCTAACGGTGTTTCTGGTACGGTTATTGACGTACAAGTATTTACCCGTGATGGTGTAGAGAAAGACAAACGTGCATTAGAGATCGAAGAAACTCAGTTACGTGATGCGAAGAAAGACTTAACAGAAGAGCTACGTATTTTCGAAGCTGGCCTGTTTGCCCGTATCCGTTCTGTACTGGTTAACGGCGGAATTGAAGCTGACAAACTGGACAAGCTGCCTCGTGATCGTTGGTTAGAGTTATCTTTAGCTGATGAAGAGAAGCAAAACCAGTTAGAACAATTAGCTGAACAGTACGACGAACTGAAATCTGAGTTCGAGAAAAAACTCGATGCAAAACGTCGTAAAATTACCCAAGGTGATGATCTGGCACCTGGCGTACTGAAAATTGTTAAGGTTTATCTGGCTGTTAAACGTCAGATTCAACCGGGTGATAAAATGGCGGGTCGCCATGGTAACAAAGGTGTTATCTCAAAAATCAACCCAGTTGAAGACATGCCTTACGATGAAAACGGTAACCCAGTTGACATCGTTCTGAACCCACTGGGCGTACCATCACGTATGAACATCGGTCAGATTTTGGAAACCCACTTGGGGATGGCAGCAAAAGGTATTGGTGAGAAAATCAATGCTATGCTTAAACAGCATGAAGAAGTTGCCAAACTGCGTGAATTTATCCAAAAAGCGTACGATTTAGGTGATGATCCACGCCAGAAAGTTGACTTGAACACTTTCTCTGACGAAGAAGTGATGCGTTTGGCTGAGAACCTGAAAAAAGGTATGCCAATTGCGACACCAGTGTTTGATGGTGCGAAAGAGAAAGAAATCAAAGAACTACTGAAACTGGGCGGTCTGCCAACTTCAGGTCAGATTACATTATTCGATGGTCGTACTGGCGAGCGTTTCGAGCGTCAAGTTACTGTCGGTTACATGTACATGCTGAAACTGAACCACTTGGTTGACGATAAGATGCACGCCCGTTCAACAGGTTCTTACAGCTTGGTTACTCAGCAACCGCTGGGTGGTAAAGCGCAGTTCGGTGGTCAGCGTTTCGGGGAGATGGAAGTGTGGGCACTGGAAGCATACGGTGCAGCCTATACTCTTCAAGAAATGCTTACAGTTAAATCGGATGACGTTAACGGCCGTACGAAGATGTATAAAAACATCGTCGATGGCAGCCATCAGATGGAACCTGGCATGCCGGAATCTTTCAACGTATTGCTGAAAGAAATCCGCTCACTGGGTATCAACATCGAGCTGGAAGACGAGTAATTCGTTTTGTGCCGGAGGGTTCGCCTTCCGGCCTATGTAAGCACTGGGATTTGGGGAGAGTGTCTTTGAATACTCACCTGACAGGTCTAACTCCGACAGGAGCATTTTGTGAAAGACTTAATAAAGTTTCTGAAAGCGCAAACCAAGACCGAAGAGTTTGATGCTATCAAGATTGCTCTGGCATCACCTGATATGATCCGTTCATGGTCATTCGGTGAAGTGAAAAAGCCAGAAACGATTAACTACCGTACGTTCAAACCTGAGCGTGATGGTCTTTTCTGTGCGCGTATTTTCGGGCCAGTGAAAGACTACGAATGTCTGTGCGGTAAGTACAAACGTTTAAAACACCGCGGTGTGATTTGTGAGAAGTGTGGCGTTGAAGTTACACAGACCAAAGTCCGTCGTGAGCGCATGGGTCACATTGAACTTGCTTCTCCGACCGCACATATTTGGTTCTTAAAATCACTGCCATCTCGTATCGGTTTGCTGCTCGATATGCCACTGCGTGATATCGAACGTGTTCTGTACTTTGAATCATATGTTGTTGTTGAAGGCGGGATGACTAGCCTTGAGCGCGCACAGATTCTGACAGAAGAGCAATACTTAGATGCGCTGGAAGAATTCGGTGACGAATTTGATGCGAAAATGGGTGCGGAAGCTATCCAAGGCCTGCTGAAAAACCTCGATCTTGAGAACGAGTGTGAAACGCTGCGTGAAGAGTTAAACGAAACTAACTCTGAAACTAAGCGTAAAAAGCTGACCAAACGTATCAAACTGCTGGAAGCGTTCATTCAATCTGGTAACAAACCAGAGTGGATGATCTTAAACGTGCTGCCAGTATTACCACCGGATCTGCGTCCATTAGTTCCACTGGATGGTGGCCGTTTCGCAACATCAGATCTGAACGATCTGTATCGTCGCGTGATCAACCGTAATAACCGTCTGAAACGTCTTCTGGATCTGGCTGCGCCAGACATCATCGTACGTAACGAAAAACGTATGTTGCAAGAAGCGGTTGATGCGCTGTTAGATAACGGTCGTCGTGGTCGTGCTATCACAGGTTCTAACAAACGTCCTCTGAAATCTTTGGCTGATATGATCAAAGGTAAACAAGGTCGTTTCCGTCAGAACTTACTTGGTAAGCGTGTTGACTACTCAGGTCGTTCTGTTATCACCGTAGGTCCATACCTGCGTCTGCATCAGTGCGGTCTGCCGAAGAAAATGGCTCTTGAGTTATTCAAACCATTTATCTATGGCAAATTAGAATTACGTGGTCTGGCAACAACCATCAAAGCTGCGAAGAAAATGGTTGAGCGCGAAGAAGCGGTTGTTTGGGATATCTTGGATGAAGTTATCCGCGAACACCCGGTCATGCTGAACCGTGCACCAACACTTCACCGTCTGGGTATCCAAGCTTTCGAACCAATTCTGATCGAAGGTAAAGCTATCCAATTGCACCCACTCGTTTGTGCGGCATACAACGCCGACTTCGATGGAGACCAAATGGCGGTACACGTTCCTCTGACTCTGGAAGCTCAGTTAGAAGCACGTGCGTTGATGATGTCAACCAACAACATCCTGTCACCTGCAAGTGGTGAGCCTATCATCGTTCCTTCTCAGGACGTTGTATTGGGTCTCTACTACATGACTCGTGACTGTGTAAACGCGAAAGGCGAGGGCATGGTATTAGCCGGTCCTAAAGAAGCTGAGCGTGTTTACCGTTCAGGTCATGCTTCACTGCATGCCCGCGTTAAAGTCCGTATCACTGAAGAAGTGAAAGATTCGGAAGGTAACATCACTATCAACACGGGGTTAGTTGATACCACGGTTGGTCGTGCAATTTTGTGGATGATCGTACCAAAAGGTCTGCCTTACGCGTTGGTTAACCAAGCGTTAGGTAAGAAAGCGATCTCTAAAATGCTGAACACCTGTTACCGTGTTCTGGGCCTGAAGCCTACGGTTATTTTTGCTGACCAAATCATGTATACCGGATTTGCCTATGCGGCACGTTCAGGTGCATCAGTTGGTATCGACGATATGGTTATTCCAGAGAAAAAAGCTGGGATTATCGCCGAAGCAGAAGCTGAAGTGGCAGAAATTCAGGAACAGTTCCAGTCTGGTCTGGTTACAGCAGGCGAACGTTACAACAAAGTTATCGATATCTGGGCAGCGGCAAACGAACGTGTTGCTAAAGCGATGATGGAAAACTTGTCAACTGAATCCGTTATCAACCGTGATGGCGTCGAAGAACAACAAGTTTCTTTCAACAGTATCTTTATGATGGCCGACTCTGGTGCTCGTGGTTCCGCCGCTCAGATCCGTCAGTTAGCGGGTATGCGTGGTCTGATGGCTAAGCCAGATGGCTCCATCATCGAAACACCAATCACGGCAAACTTCCGTGAAGGTCTTAACGTTCTCCAGTACTTTATTTCGACGCACGGTGCGCGTAAAGGTCTTGCCGATACTGCATTGAAAACAGCGAACTCTGGTTATCTGACTCGTCGTTTAGTCGACGTTGCACAGGACTTGGTTGTGACTGAAGACGACTGTGGAACTCACGAAGGTATCCTGATGACTCCGGTTATCGAGGGTGGCGACGTTAAAGAGCCACTGCGTGAGCGTGTACTGGGTCGTGTGACTGCTGAAGATATCCTGATCCCAGGTACAGCGGACATTCTGGTTCCACGTAACACCTTGCTTCATGAAAAACTGTGTGACCTGTTAGAAGCTAACTCTGTCGACAGCGTGAAAGTACGTTCTGTTGTAAGTTGTGAAACAGACTTTGGTGTGTGTGCACACTGTTATGGTCGTGACCTTGCTCGTGGTCATATCATTAACAAAGGTGAAGCTATCGGTGTTATCGCGGCACAGTCAATCGGTGAGCCAGGTACACAGTTAACGATGCGTACGTTCCACATTGGTGGTGCGGCATCTCGTGCTGCAGCTGAATCTAGCATCCAAGTCCGTAACACAGGTACTCTGAAACTGGTTAACGCGAAATTCGTTACGAACTCAGAAGGCAAACTGGTTATTACTTCGCGTAATACTGAGCTGCGTCTGATTGACGAATTCGGTCGTACGAAAGAAAGCTACAAAGTACCTTACGGTGCACACCTGTCTAAAGGTGATGGCGCTGCGGTAACGGGCGGCGAGACTGTTGCGAACTGGGATCCACATACCATGCCAGTCGTCAGTGAAGTTTCTGGTTTCATCAGCTTCTCTGACATGCTTGATGGTCAAACAATGACGCGTCAGACTGATGAATTAACGGGTCTGTCTTCAATCGTTGTTCTGGATACTGCGGAACGTACCAGTGGTGGTAAAGACCTGCGTCCTGCTCTGCGTGTTATTGACGCAAATGGTAACGATGTTCTTATCCCTAACACGGACATGCCAACTCAGTACTTCTTACCGGGTAAAGCAATTGTTCAGTTAGACGATGGCGTTGCTATCAATGCGGGTGATACTTTAGCGCGTATTCCACAAGAATCTGTGGGTACTAAAGATATCACGGGTGGTCTGCCACGCGTAGCTGACTTGTTCGAAGCACGTCGTCCGAAAGAGCCTGCAATCTTGGCTGAAATCAGCGGTATTATCTCGTTTGGTAAAGAAACCAAAGGTAAACGTCGTCTGGTTATCACCCCATTAGATGGTAGCGATCCGTACGAAGAGATGATCCCTAAATGGCGTCAGCTTAACGTGTTCGAAGGTGAAATTGTTGAACGCGGTGACGTTGTTTCTGATGGTCCAGAATCTCCACATGATATCCTGCGTCTGCGTGGTGTCCATGCTGTTACGCGCTATATCACGAATGAGGTTCAGGAAGTTTACCGCTTACAAGGCGTTAAGATAAACGATAAACACATCGAAGTTATCGTTCGTCAGATGCTGCGTAAAGTCACCATCGCGGATGCAGGAAGTTCTGAATTCCTTGAAGGTGAACAAGTCGAGTACTCACGTGTTAAAGTTTCTAACCGTAAATTGGAAGTGGAAGGCAAAATTCCAGCCAATTACGCACGCGACCTGTTGGGTATCACTAAAGCATCTCTGGCAACAGAGTCCTTTATCTCAGCAGCATCGTTCCAAGAAACAACACGCGTACTGACAGAAGCAGCCGTTGCAGGTAAACGCGATGAACTGCGTGGTCTGAAAGAAAACGTTATTGTTGGACGTCTGATCCCAGCAGGTACTGGTTTTGCGTATCACCAAGACCGTATCCGTCGCCGTCATCTGAACGACGTTGTGGAAGCGCCACAAGTTAGCGCAGATGAAGCAACAGCGAACTTAGCTGAACTGTTAAATGCAGGTTTCACGAGTGACAACCAGAATTAATTTCTGATTTCCAAGTGTTTCTTGATAAAAACTGGTGTCGTAAGGCACCAGTTTTTTTATGCCTAACAGATGATAAAAACGCTTATTTATTACTAAGTAATGATATTGGAACGGTGACTCTTCGACTTTCTTGCTTATCCTCCCAGCTTTTTATATCAAACATCCATAAATGATCGACTGTCATTTCATAAAAGCGTGAATGGCCATTGCTACGTAATGCATTTAAGTTTACCTGAGTGAAAGAGGGCGATATTTCATCAAAAGGTGATTGGGGATAAAATTCTTCAAGGGCTTCTTCACATTCCGCATCCGTGAGCTCTCGTGCTTTCCCTGTAAATTGCATTCCATCTAGACCTGATTTTAGCATTTCAGGTAATGAGTGATTAAATAATGAGCCACTGATCTTTTCATTTTGTTGGATATTCTTAGAGTGCTTTGCTTGTCGAGATGAAAACCAAATAAAGCGTAGTGGGTTTAATTTGACGCAATGTTCGACGGTTGATGCCCAAGGTAATTGATCATTACCTTGTGTAGCCAGTGTTAAAAAGCGGGTATTTTGCAGTAGTAATAAACTGCGTGTTTTTAAATTCATATAGGGTCCTTTAATCAAAATTGTAGGTTTATTAGAAATAACTATGCGGTTTTCGATGCAGTTATAAGTAGGGCGTGGGGACATTGTAGGTAGTCCAAATATAGCTCTGTAGTTTCAGAATGGTCGGCAATTATGTTTCCATATTGAAGATAGCTGAATCCAGCCTGTAAAATAGTATTACCTAAAGTGTTATAGGAATAATAGTAAGCTTGTATTGTTTCATTATACGGAGGGAGGCAAATATTAAAATGAATAGAACTTTCATCTTTTCTTGGTTGCTTTTCAATTAATCGAAAACCATAATTATAATAATATTCGCTATTGCCAGAAAAATCAGGGTTAATTGTTAATATCGTTAAGCGACCATTTGGTTTCAATACACGATAAATTGACCGCACAATAGAATGTATGTCATTCGTATGCTGGCAATAAGGAAAAACATAAATGGCAAGAGCTAAATCAAAATATTCAAAATAATTATCAAGATTAGAGGTGTAAATAATATTTGAATTATTCAGTTTTGCATTTTTTCTTGCCAAATTGAGCATGTTGGATGAAATATCAAACCCAACTATATTTTTTGCTCTTTCTTTCTCTAACCAGTGTGATATAAACCCTGCACCACATCCATAATCTAAAATAGCCAGTGTTTCTAGCTTATCTATATATGGTTTTATCGTAGGAATATCGATATGCATACGAAAGGGCCACTGAAAGGCATGACTGTAAATTTCAGTAAGTTGATCAAATTTTTTCATGTTACTTTAAATTATTTATTAAGTTGAATTAATCGTTTATTTTTATATTTATCATAATTTTTTAATTGGCTGTTTTTACTGGTTATTTGTTTTCTCTCACATGAGTTTTGAAAAAAATTTGAAATAATATAATGTTGGTAAATTTATATGTAAATATTGAGTTTTATTAGATGTTGTTAATTTTTATAGGATGATGATAAATAAAAAATAGTGATAATAAATGACCTCGATATCAATTAGAGGGAATAATAAGGGGATTAATTATTTTTTATTTTAAATTTTAAAGGAATATTAAATGGATAAAGATATTATAAATAATCAGAGTGATAATGAAAAAATGAACTTGTCTACCCAACAAGGAAATTTCCCGAATAATTTTGCCGCTATTAATACTTCCCAGATTGTCACTGGAAGTGGTTCTATTGCATTGGATTTAGTCGTTATTATTGATACCAGTGGTTCAATGTCTGATGAGTCAAATGACCTGAGTCAGCAAATTGATGCGGCTATCGAAAAAGCAGCTACGAATTGTCCTTCTCAGTTAAGAGCCACTTTTTTAGGTATCCAAGGGACATGGGATAACACAAAATTTGACCAATCAGTGAGTGACTATTTAACTGCTTTAGGCGTTAATCAAAGTAGTTTACAGGCAAGGCAGCCTTTTAAAGAAGCTGATGGTATTGACCATGCAGGTAATAAAGAAGATTTGTGTCGCGCGGTGATTGATGTCAGTAACTATTTTGATTGGCGTGATAATGCACGTAGAGCGATTTTTGTCTTGGGGGATGAAGGCTTAGAAGGCGGCGGAGGGACGTTAACGAGCGCGGCGGTATTGAAAAATAACGAGGCTATTGCCGTTGCACAAAATGCCCATGTAAAAGTATATACTTATCAAGGCACACCAAATGATGATCCATCCAATATTGACCGTTTCCCAACCTTGAGTGACCGAGACAAAGTCACGAAAGAGTATGAGCGTTTAGCAGTACAAACGGGGGGACGTGCGTATATTTATACTACTGGAATAGCGAATTTTTCGTTGGTTCTGCAAGAGATTTTATGTGATAGCTTAACGCCTCCGAGTCGCCCAGATACAGAGAAGTCTAGCTGTGCAACGGTTTGTGAACAGCTCCCTTTAATTATCGCGACAGTTAATACATTGGCTGAAATTATCAATAAAACGATAGATGCTTGTTGTCCAGGAGGATCCGAGAAGCACCATGATGTGGTTAAGGCTTGCCAATGTGATCATTGATTTTTAAGCAAAAAAAGAGGGAGTTTCTCCCTCTTTTCTATTTTGTGACTCATAGTCATACAGACTAATAGAAGATACCAATGATTGCACAGTGTGCAACAAAACCGACCATCAGCGGTACCGCCGTTCGTTTCACCACATCGAAAGGCTGTAGTTTTGCTCCACTGGATACGGCAATGATCACGCCTGCTACTGGGGACATACCACGACCCATATGGGAAGCTTGTTGCATCGGTAGGATCATCGAGATCGGGTTCACGCCCATGCTGTGTGCGATTTGCGGAATTAACTCCACAAACGCTAAGAATGGCGCATTACCTGAGCCCATGATAATTGCGGCAGCAAGTGTCACTAGGGCAAAGACGATCGCCATAGCAAATGGCGGTAAGCCGACTGACTCCGCCCCTAAAATCAGTTGGTCAATCGCACCACTGACTTTGATACCGTGAGCAAATACCCCAGCTGCAACGAGTAAGCCAACAACGTTACTAAAAGCATGTCCCATTCCGTTAAGGAACGTCTGAAAGCCATTACATACCAATTTAAAATTACGTACTCTTAGGGTTTCAATCACCATACAAATTGCCATCGCAATCAATACAATGGTCACCACATCTAAGTGAATACCTGCAAAGAATAGATTGGATGTACCGACCGCCATCACGATTGGTAGCATAGGAAGAAATGCATAGTATCCTGGAACGGATTTTTTGCTTTCAGCTTTCTCATTGGATTGAACGGCTTTACCGATTTCAGGCACAAAGCCTTGTTTACGGTCACAATGACGTTGCCAGAAAATATGTGTAATACCTACCACCAGCACAGTGGCTAATGCCGCAGGGCCTTGGTAGTAAAGGACATATTCAACGACAGACATATCAACGGCTTTTGCGCCACGAATCGCATCGATGGCGGTTGGTGTGTATGCAACACCGAGGGAGGTTGCAATAACCCCAGCCGCGGATGCAGGGGATAAACCCAAGCCAATCATTATCGGGAACATGGTTCCCATCAGTAATACAGCAAGACCAGTTGCTGACGGGATTGCCAGTTGTAGGATACTTGCCAATAAGAAAGAGAAAAACAGCAACACATATGGCGAACGCATGTTTTTCAGTGGCTTAGTGGCAACACGAACAACGGCTTCATTTGCACCGATATGGTCCATATACTGTGCAAAGCCCATCAAAGCCATGATCATCAAACCAAGATCTGCCGCACGACTACTGAAAAGGTCACGCATTACTTCAAATGGATCGAGCCAGGTTATCCCTGTTGTTGCGACGTTTTTAGGCAGGATTGGCCCCCAACCCAGTGCCATGGTGAAGATCATCAGTGCTAAACCCGCGATGAGTAACACAGGTTCTGCTTTGTAGCCCTTCAAAATAAACCGCGCAACCAAAACAACGATAATCAGAACCGTTAGAATTGGGATCATGCTTTCGCTCCTGGTTTGAAGCGTTCAGCCGTAATTTGGACCACTTGTTTCAGAACATCGCTTGCTGCGTACAGAGATTTTACTGGGAGGTATTCATAGATTGAATGGAAGTTATGAGCACCAGTAAAAATATTCGGGCAAGGTAAGCCATTTTGCGACAATGCCGCACCATCATAACCCCCACGCATTGGAATAATTTTCGGTGTAATTCCGCAAGCTTGGTAAGCATCAACAGCAATATCAATCGGATAGCTGTTATCACCTTGCAGGCTGTTATACACATTTGAATAGCGGTCGGCTAATTTGCAAACGACGCTTTCTTTGCCCCACAGGTCTTCACAGTTTTCAGCCAGTTTTTTCAAGAAAGCCATACGTGCACAGTAGCCTTCTTCAGTAAAATCGCGAACGTCCATTTTTAATACAGTACGCGCGCTGTTTCCTGACATTTGTTTAACCCAGTAGTAGCCTTCACGCCCTTCGGTATATTCGGGTGCTTCACCCCCAGGTAACATGGCAATAAATTTTTGTGCCATCAGTAATGAGTTGATTAATTTACCTTTTGCAGACATTGGGTGGGCAGATTTACCTGTAAAGATAATTTCTGCATCCCCTGCGTTCCAGTTTTCATACACTAACTCACCAATACCACAGCAGTCGAGAGTATAGGCAAAGTCTGCACCAAACTCTTTAACATCAAACACTTTTGCACCGCGCAGGCCTTGTTCTTCATCAGGTACAAAACCAACTTTGATGGTTCCGTGTTTTACGTCAGGGTTTTGTTTGAAGTACTGCAGCATATCCATGATAGATGCGATAGCCGCTTTATCATCAGCACCTAATAAGCTGGTTCCATCGGTGACAATGATGTCATCGCCAATGTAATTGACTAGCTCAGGGAAGTCGCTCTTACGTAAGTAAATATTCAGTTCTTTGTTCATACACAAGTCTTCGCCGGTATAAGGCAATATTTGTGCTTTAGTATCATTAGTTTGTTCTGCACTTGTGTCTAAGTGCCCAAAAAATGCGACAGTTGGGACGTCGTAATCAAGGTTAGAGGGCAGTGTGGCGGTGACAATGGCAGTGTCACGCAGTTTAATATCTTCAACGCCCAGAGCCTCTAGCTCCTGAACCAGTTGTTTCGCAAGTACACGTTGCCCTTCTGAGGATGGCATAATTCCTGCCGCGCCCTTTTCCCTATCAGTGGTGGTGTTAATTTTGGTGTAAGAAATAAACCGCTCAACAATATTCATTCTTTTAATTCCCCAGCATCTTATAGAATGCGTTTTACATTAGTTATATCTGTGACTGTAATTTCATTTCACAGTATTATTCTTGTATCACAACTAAAGATATTTTGAATATCAGACCTGTTGAATTTTTCTAAGAAATGCTAGTGAGAATATAAAATTGATAATTAATAGTGGCATTATTCGTATAATGAATTAAAATGAGCGACTTTATTCCTACCTTATTTTTCCTAACTTTGCATTGTTAAATTATTGATATTGATACGTGATAATATTCTTTCATAATGTATATTTTATTTAACACCTAGTATTAAACTCGCTCTATCTTAAATTTAATTAATATATATTTTTGTTAGGTAATTAAAAGATAATTTATTCTAAAAATAAAAACAATTTTAATTTAACAACATTAATAGAAAAGTAGATGGAATGAATGCTTAAAATCATATTTTGACATTTTATTTCTTTATCTTTCATTTAGATAATTGAATAAATTTTATAATGCCCATTATATTGGTTGATTTTTATAGGGTAGTGATAAAAATTTTTCTTTGTATTGTTTCATATTGCCTCTATCTACCCCTTGTTTGAAAGTAAATGAAAACTTGCTGTCGACTGTTTAACTACCACTTGCTATGTAATTTCAAAGCAAAATTCCACTTTTGTGCTCAGTATCTCTGAATTATTTGTTTTTATTAAAAATCAGTTGATTATGGTTATTTTTCCTAAGTTGTTATCATCTTTTTACAGCGAGGTAATCGACTTATTTTCGATGAATTGCTTACTTTTTGTGATCTCTACTTGAATTTTGGTATTTTCGATCACTTACTTTTTGATCTTATGTAAAAGTATAAATAATATGTATTAACCGAAAACGAAAGAAAACGTAAACAAAAAGAGGATGAAGCAATGACTGTTTCGCGAAGAACCTTTATAAAAGGATTAGCAGCCAGCGGTGCAGCAATATCGGTTTCTAGTCCCATTTTAGCCAATGAAGGAAAACCTTCAAACGGTACACCTTATCGGCCTGATAATGCGCCTAATTTATTGATAGTATTTCCTGATGAAATGCGTGCCCATGCGCTACAATTTATGGGAGAAGATCCGTCAATTACGCCTAATTTAAATAAGTTTGCCAAACAGGCGAAAGTCATGACGCAAATGGCGTCAAATTACCCATTATGTTCTCCATTCCGTGGCATGTTTATGACAGGACAATATCCTGTTCGTAATGGTATCACTGGCAATGCACATGATTATGGCGGAAAGGTAGGGATTGATTTATCGCCTTATGCTAATTGTTGGTCTGATGTATTAAAATCACTAGATTACAGCACAGGTTATATTGGTAAATGGCATTTAGATGCGCCATACGCCCCTTTTATTGAAAGTTATAACAACCCGATGGAAGGGCGTTATTGGAATGAATGGGCAGCGCCAAATCGCCGCCATGGCTTTGATTTTTGGTACTCCTATGGGACATATGACCTGCATATGAAGCCAATGTATTGGGCCAACGATACGCCACGTGAAAAACCTGTTTATGTCGACCAATGGGGACCAGAACATGAAGCGGATATGGCCATAAAATTCTTACAGAATAAAAATGGGCAATATCGTGACAATACAAAGCCATTTGCGCTGGTTGTTTCAATGAACCCCCCACATTCACCGTATGACCAAGTTCCACAAAAATATCTCGATGTCTATAAAGGAAAAACATCACAAGAGTTAAATACTCGGCAGAATGTTAAATGGGATACGGAATACCAAGAAGGTTACGGCCCTCAATATTTTAAAGAATATCTGGCAATGGTAAACGGCGTCGATGAACAATTTGGTCGTATTGTTGATGAGCTTGAAAAACAAGGGCTTGCAGATAATACACTAGTCGTTTTCTTTTCGGATCATGGGAGTTGTCTTGGTGCAAATGGCCAACCGACGAAAAATAACCCATATGAAGAATCGATGCGTGTTCCGATGATGTTCCGCTTGCCAGGTAAGATTAAACCAGGACAAGATGATGCATTAATGTCAGCACCAGATATCTATCCAACGATCCTAGGCTTATTGGGGTTAGAGCAGTGGATCCCTGGCTCAGTTGAAGGCAGTAACTTAGCTGAGCGTGTCGTTACTGGTGAAGGTGAAGTCGCCAATTCTCAACTTTATTTATTTATTCCTTATGGTGAACCTTCGTTTGGTAAACGTGGCGTAAGAACGAAAACACATACATTGGTTATTGACCGCCAAGATGGACAACCTTTGAAATATACGCTTTATGATAATGTAAACGACCCTTATCAAATGAAAAATGTGGCAGACGAAAATAAGCCAATTATTGATGAATTAATTAAAGATGAGCTCATACCATGGTTAGAAAAAACGGGTGATTCTTGGAGACCAACAGAATTCATTACAGCAACAACAAATAAATTAAATAAAAAAGTTTCAGCTTGTGAAGTTAAATAAATCATTTTTTGCCACCTAATAAACTAGGTGGCATTAATTTAAAAAAATGAAAATATTATTCTCTAATAAAACAGGGAATCACTATCCTCGTGCTTAAATAGTACACAGCTTTGGAATAAAGATAATGAAAAAATTAATTATTGCTAGTGCAGTATTACTTTCAATTTCATCACAATATGCTCTTGCAAATAACTATAAAACAACAATTGAGTATCGCCATCAATATTTAGATGCATCAGGAAAAAGTGGAGATAGAATTAAGGCTTTTTTGGATACAGGGAAAAATATTGGATTTGAACTAGATGCTCGTTATGGGAATAAAGATGGTGCCTATGATGCAATGAAAATTGATGGCTCCGAATTCTCAGCATTTTATTATAAAAAATTGAACCCAAATTTAGTGGGACTAGTTGGTGCTTCTCTTGATTTTGATAAATTAGGTCTAGTGTATGTTCCTTATGTTCGTTTAAATTATACATTCGATAATGGCATTCGTTTGCAAGGCCGTTATAAATGGAAAGTATGGGATTATGGCCAAGCAGGGGAGAATGGCAGTAATTATCACTCTAAGATCCAAGAGTTTGATAGTTGGATCGGCTACAAATGGGGTAATTTAGATTTACAATATCAGTTAGATTTAATGTGGGAAATGGCTGACAACGCTCAACCTCTTTATAATGATAAGAAATTCGATTATCAACACAATGTTCGTCTTCGTTATGATATCAAAGCTGATGATGGTGCTTTGTGGCGCCCATTTGTTGAAGTGGGTAATGTAAAAGAAAATAGATTTTCAAGTGATCGACAAACACGTTTCCGTGTGGGTATTCAATATACCTGGTGATATCACTTTCTATTAAATAACTATATGCCCACGAGTGATCGTGGGTTTTTTTATTGCTGGCTATGTAAATAAAAGTGGAAGAATGATACGAAAAACAGTAAGAAAAATGGCCAATAAATTGGCCAAAAATAAATTAATGAAATGACAACTTGAGCAATGGTAAATTGGGTTGTAATAAATTAAATTTTGAGTTGAATAACTTCACTTGCTGCTAATAAATAGGCTCCAGCGCCATAATCCATATTATGGTCATACTGGACATCTCGTGGGTTGAATGCTGGAAGCTGCACCCAACCTAACATCCCATTGGGATGAATACAGCTTTGCAGTGCGCTCCATGATTTTTCGAGCAAAGGCAGGTAGTGTGTTTCTTCCAGTAAACCTTGGTTTAAGCCCCACGCTAAGCCATAGCAAAATAACGCAGTGGCACTACTTTCGGGAGCTGGAAAGCTTTGGGGATCCAGCAAACTGGTACGCCAGAAACCATCTTCTTGTTGGTATTGAATGACAGTTTCTATTAGCTGAGTAAATAAATCCACATACTGCTGACGAGCAGGAAAATCATCAGGTAAAGATTGTAAGATGCGCGGGATAGAAGCTATAACCCAGCCAATACCTCGACTCCAAAATACTTTTTCACCATTTTTTTCACGCAACTCACCACCTTTGCCATCAGGAATATAGCGATAATCACGATAAATTAAGCCAGTTTCAGGATCTCGTAAATGTTCTATCGCATCCCAATAAGCAGTATGCATATAATCTAAATAACGGCTGTCACTTGTATGTGCAGATAATGCTGCAAAAGCGGGAGGAGCCATGAAAAGAGCGTCACACCACCACCAGTCCTCTCGACCTGGTTTTGGCTCAACTAACATAAGGTTGAATGCGTTAATAGTGGGCTCAAGGACTTCTGGATGATCAAATTGTGAGCTTACGGCTAAATAGGCTTGGGTACAGACATGGTCATCGGCAAATCGCGGGTTAGGTCCTGTACGAAATCCTGTATGTAATGTGTAATCCAATACACCAGCGAGATATTCGTTATCCTGTGTTGCTTGCCATGCAGCAGCAACACAAGACCACAGAACACCACGTTCCCAGTCCGTATCTTTAATAAAACGGGTTTTGCCACTACGACGAAGCACACTGCGTACTTGGTTTTTTGATTGATAACGGTAAACCCGTTTCATATCGTCTAAAACTGTATTACGTTGTAATGGTTTTGGTAATGATGATTGTTCCATTCTTTTCTCCAGATGGGTTAGCGAGCTAACCAGCCACCATCAACCGCAATGGTATAACCATTAATATAGTCACTTGCTTTGGAGGCTAAAAAGATGGCAGGTCCCGCCAAATCCTCTGGTGTTCCCCAACGGCCTGCTGGAATACGTTCTAAGATAGCTGCGTTGCGATCTGCATCAGCGCGCAGTGCCGCCGTGTTGTCTGTTGCCATGTAACCTGGGGCAATTGCATTCACATTGATATTGTATTGGGAAAGTTCAGTGGCAAGTGCTCGAGTGAGCCCCATGACAGCTGACTTACTTGCCGTGTATGATGGAACTCGAATACCACCTTGGAACGAGAGCATTGACGCAATGTTAATAATTTTCCCGCCATTACCTTGTTTCACGAATTGGCGCGCAACGCGTTGAGATAAAAAGAATAAGGTTTTTTGATTAATATTAATCACATCGTCCCAATCTTTTTCACTAAACTCTAATAAGTCTTCACGGCGAATAATACCTGCATTATTGACAAGGATATCAACATGGCCCATGGCGGATACTGCATCATCAACCAAAGTTTGTAACCCATCTTGTTCCATTAAATTCATGATAATATAGTGAAATTTACGGCCTAAAGCTTCAACTTGAGCACGTGTTTCAGGGGCATCTTGGATACCAACCCCAACAATATCCGCGCCTGCTTGGGCTAAACCAATTGCCATCCCTTGACCTAAACCGGTATTACATCCAGTGACAATCGCAACTTTTCCTGTTAAATCAAATAAATTCATCTGTGCCTCACTTACGATGTGACAGTACTGCCACATCGTTTTTTATTATGTTAAAAAGATAAAAGGGTTATTTCAGATCTTTCATCGCGACATGGTCCATATCGTGGAATACCTGGTTTTCCCCAACCATTCCCCATATAAATGTATAAGCCGCAGTTCCCACGCCTGAGTGAATAGACCAGCTTGGACTAATGACGGCTTGTTCATTACGAACAACAATGTGACGTGTTTCGGAAGGCTCACCCATATAATGGAAAACAACGTTGTCTTCTTGCATATTAAAATACAGATACACTTCCATACGGCGCTCATGGGTATGGCATGGCATGGTATTCCATAAACTGCCAGGCTCTAGAACTGTCATACCCATTGATAATTGGCAGGTTGGTAAAATAGATGGGTGTAAGAATTTATAAATGGTTCGAACGTTACAATTTTCAACATTACCCAATTTTTCTGGTGAAGCTTGTTCGATAGTAATTTTGCGTGTTGGATAGGTATGGTGTGCAGGAGCACTGTTGATGTAAAAACGTGCAGGGGTAATGGCATCGTTACTGATAAACTCGACAGATTTAGCACCCATACCAATATAAATAGCTTCTTTTGGTGCGATATCATAAGTTTCGCCATCAACGATAACTTGACCTGCCCCCCCAATATTAATTGCACCCAGTTCACGACGCTCAAGAAAGAACTCAACGCCTAATGCTTTTCCTGCCATAAGAGCGAGTGGCTTTTGTGTTGGAACAATGCCGCCCACAATAATGCGATCGATATGGCTATAAGTGAGATTCATTTCCCCTTCACGGAACAAGTTCTCGATCAGGAACTGTTTGCGTAAGCCTTCAGTATCAAGTGTTTTTGCATGCTCACTGTGAATTGGTTGACGAATTTCCATTATAAATACCTCATGATTTACTGATAGGTAACCAACCTTAATGGTCGGTATCCCCGAATACAGAGTGAACGTGTTCACCTCTGATGAATGTGTCTGTTAGATAAAAATTATTATCAACAACGGCAAAATTAGCTTGAGCCCCAACTCGGATGTAGCCAAATTGGTCATCAATTCCAAGGTATTGAGCGGGGACCGATGTGGCCATTTGTACAGCTTCCCACTCAGGAACATGAGCGAGTTGCACCATATTGCGCAGTGCGTTATCAAGGCTGCACGTACTACCAGCAAGAGAACCATCTGCAGTGCGGGCTTGCCCTTGGGTGACTTTCACCGTCTGTGCCCCTAGGGCATAATCACCATCTGGTAGCCCTCCAGCTCGCATGCAATCCGTGATTAACGCTAGCTGTTGGTAACCTTTCATTCGATAAGCCAACTGCATCATGACAGGGTGAACATGAATGCCATCGGCAATCAGTTCCGCAAGGACATCGTGGTACAACACTGCGCCACAACAACCAGGCTCTCTATGATGTAAACCCGTCATGCCGTTATAAAGATGCACGCCACAATCTGCACCATGTGAAAATGCGAGGCGGGTTTGTATAAAATCGGCAGCAGTATGTGCAACACTGGTTTTAATACCGTGTTGTACTAACCAATCAATAACCTCAATAGCGCCTTCTGCTTCAGGTGCAACAGCTACACGCAAAAGGGTGTGGTTAGCACATTGCACAAGGTCTTCCAACTCATGAATGCTCGGCGCCTTTAAGTACTTAACAGGATGTGATCCTCGATGACGTTCAGTGAAGTAAGGGCCTTCTAAAAAACTGCCGACTAATTGGGCGCCTGATGTTTGCGGCTTGGTGATAAATTCACACACTTGGATTAGTGCGCGTTTGATATCATCCATGGGGGCGGTGACGGTCGTTCCCACCCAAGCCACAACACCTGTTTTGACTAATGCATCAGCAATGGTTTGCAACCCTTGTTGGCTTGCATCCATGACGTCTGCACCAGCACGGCCATGAATATGGATATCAACAAATCCTGGTAGTAAGGAGCGGCCTTCAAGACGAATGACTGGGCAGTGTTCGGGGGCGGTATCCGTAATTTCCTGTATAATACCGTTACACACTCGAACATATTGCTGATAGCGAATTCCCTCTGGAGTAAAGGTGCGATCCGCTAAAATGGCATATTGCTGTTTCATAGGCCATCTTCTTCAAATTCAGGTGCTGATATCATAGTCAGTTGCTGACGTAGGTCTTGAATACTGCTAGTGCCAATATCGTGTAAGATAGAAATAAGTTCTTTTGTATCAACGCCTTCACGCTCTAATGCCGCATTGACGATCATCGGCAGATTAACGCCAGCTAAAACTTCAACGGATTTATCTTCCATCATAATTGCCATAGCGCGATTACAAGGGGTTCCACCAGGAAGGTCGGTGAGAAAAAGCACATGTTCACAATTCATGGTGTCCATTGCTGCTCGCATTTGTTGTTCCAATTCGTTGGGAGAAAGGGTCTCAACAAAATCAATAAACACCATATTTTCCTGTTCACCTGCGATGGCTTTAACTGCGGAAGCCATGCCACTTGCAAAATTAATGTGTCCAGAAACAATCAAACCAATCATTTACAACTCCTTGCTGGTGGGTAACTTAGTTACCCACCTAAAAACAATTTAATACGATTCTGTTACATCACACCAAGTACATGGCCAATAACACCGAAGGCTAAGACAGAGAAGATAAGTACTGGCGGTTTTGCCCAGAAACCAGTCCCTTTCACCATTTTGAACATCAAAAAGACAAGGCACAGAGGGAGCAAGTTAGGCATGATTTTGTCGAACAAGGCGGTTTGTAGTTCGACCACCTTGCCACCCACCTCGACTGCGGCGGTGGTTTGTACCTTTATGAAAGTGGCGGAAAGTGCTCCAATCACAAAAATACCCATGATGTTAGCGGCTTTAGCCAGTTTTTCTGTTGCGTCGCTCATGTTAACCATCGCTGCAGTACCTGCGCGATAGCCCATGAACATCAAGCCGAAATAGACAAAAAAGTGAACAATTTGATACAAAAAGAAGAAAACGAATGGGCCAGCAATTGAGCCTTCCATTGCGATAGATGCACCTAACGCTAAAGTCAGTGGCATCAATGTCATATGGTCGATAGCATCGCCAATTCCACCTGTTGGGCCCATACCCGCTACTTTCATGACGTTAACAGTAGAAGGCTTCTCTTTGTTTTCTTCCATGGCAACAGCAGTACCAAGTAAGAAAGTAAATAATTTTGGACTCGCATTAAAAAACTGCAAGTGGTTTTTCAGTGCGGTTGCATAATCACGTTTGTTATTACCATGAATTTTGCGTAGTGCTGGGATGATGGAGAATGCAAATCCTCCCCCCTGCATACGTTCAAAGTTAAAGTTACCCTCCATAAATAGCCCGCGAAAAGCACAACGCCATAGATCGCCTTTCGTGATGACTTTGCGGACAGTGGTATCTTGATACTCATCAATGCCATCAACGTAGGATTCCGCTGGTAAGTTTTTGGTTTCTACTGCAGTTTTGTTATCAGATACCATCTTCAAAATCCTCATTTTGTTGTGAGTTATTCTTGTTGTTGTTACCGCTGAAGAAGTAATACAGTGCCGCTGCAGATGCACCGAGTATTGCTACGGCCATAATTGGTAGTTTGAGATAAGTGGTCATAACGAAACCAACAAAGAACACGCCAGCCACTTCTTTTGACCACATGATTTTTAACAGCATAGCGAAACCAATTGCTGGAACCATTTTCGCCCCAATACCTAAGCCTTCGAGGAGCACTTTTGGCGTGTTTTCATCAATCCACTGTGCTGCGTGTTCACCAAAGTAAACTGTTACAAAGGCGACGATCGCATAGAGTAAAGAACGAACGGTAATTGTGGCGATTAATAATCGGGAGATCCCAGCTGCATCCGCTTTTTCCGCGTAGCGATCAGCTTTCCCCATGGTGAATGCGGTGATAGCGAAAAACCCGATAATGATCATTTGCATGAGAACGGCAATTGGCATTCCGATCCCCATAGCTACCGCTGGTGACTGGTTAGTCATGATGGCAAATGCAACAGCAGCGATAGTTCCTAAAGTGACATCAGGTGGCTGAGCTCCAGCATTTGGAACAAGCCCAAGCCAAGCTAATTCTAATGTTGCACCTGCAATTAAACCGACTTGCATATCACCCATAATCAGGCCAACTACAGGCCCTGTGATCAGCGGGCGGTGGATATTGAGTGCAACGTCATACTTATCTATACCGCAAAAGAAGGCCCATAAAGCCACAAGAGAAGCTTCATAAATCATAATAGTTTTCCTTAAACGCCTTAGTGTTAAGTTGTTATTTCACTCTGCCTATGCTGATGCGAGAGTCAGAACATTAACGGGGGTTTGATCGGGAGTATTTTGAATCGTGCAAGCTACTCCTTTGTTAACAAGCCGACGAAATGCATCTAAGTCGCTTTCATCCACTGACACCGTTTTGGCAATTTGGCGCTTTCCTTCATGGAAATGCATATTGCCGACGTTGCAGTGAGTGATAGGAACGCCGCCTTCGACAAGACGAGCAACATCTGTTGGGTTATTGCAAAGAATAAAGATTTTTTGACGAGGAGATGCTTTGTGAATGACATCAATGGTTTTTTCAATAGAGAAAAACCGGACGGCATATTCTCCACCCGCGGAGGCTTTCATTCCTGCTTGCATAAAAGCGGCGTTAGGGCCATCCGCAGCATCGTCATTAGCAACAAGAATTAAATTTGCTTCAGTGTGTTTACCCCAAGTGATTCGAATTTGCCCATGTAATAAACGCTCATCGATTCGGGTCCAGACAATATTTGGTGCGTGCATATAATTGCTCTCTTATTATTAGCTATATTTATCATTAAGAAGGTATGACGCCATCTTCTTGATATGAGAACGGGTAAATAGTGACACCTTGAACAACTCGATTAATTTCTCCAGTTGGAGATGGGTTATCAGGTGTATTCCCCAGTGCAATGGAACTATGGAATGCAAAGGCCTGTGCTAACATTAAATAAGGAAAAAACAGGGCTGAGTCTGAGCATTTCTCCATTTTTTTAATATAAACAAAACTTTCTTCTATTTGTGTGTCATCAGAAGAGGAGGTGACCGCGATCACTTTTGCTGAAGCATTATCGTGAATTACCTCTCTTAATAAGTCAGTTTCATACTGTCTGGTGTATTTATCGTTTGACAGAAACAGCACGACCAACGTTTCTTTATTGACGATAGATTTCGGTCCATGGCGAAAGCCTAAAGGAGTATCGAAGTTAGCAACGACCTTACCAGCCGTTAGTTCCAACATTTTTAAGGCGGCTTCTTGTGCTAATCCTTGTAGGCCACCACTACCTAAATAAATGACTCGTTTAAATTTACCTGCATAATCTTCCCGGATACGACGGTTAAATTGGGTATAACTGTCGTGATAATCTTGGAAATAAGGTTTAATTTCGTTTAAATAGAAGGATTCGGTTAAGAAGATACACAGTGCAGCCATCATCATGGATGAAAAGCTTGACGTCATTGCTAATGAACGGTCATTTGACTCTTCAGGCATTAAAATGGCTAATGCATGGGTATTATTTTGGCAATAACGATATAGCTGCCCTTGTTCGTTACAGGTTAAAACTAAGTGATAACATTGAGTTAAGCATTTTTCTGCCACATCGAGGGCGGCAACACTTTCGGGGCTATTGCCCGAGCGAGCAAAAGAAATGAGTAACGTTGGTACGTCTTCTGCTAAATATTCTTTTGGGTCGGCAACTAAATCCGTGGTGGCAATGGCATCTACGCGACGTTTTAAATGGCCTGTTAGAACAGGGGCAAGAGCGCGCCCTGCAAAGGCTGATGTTCCAGCACCTGTCATGATAATCCGTGCGTTTGATGCCTGAAGTACTTTAGCTAAAAATGCATCAATTTCAGCGCGTTGCTTTTGTATTAGCTGGTTTGTTTTTTCCCAACACTCAGGTTGTTGTTCAATTTCTTTTGCTGTCCAGAATGCGTTTAGCTTTTCGAGTTCAGGTGTTTGATAGCTTAAATATTCCATGTCAAACCTCAGTGACTAAATTTACATGCATCGGCATATACCGAAAGTACGTCGCGAATTTTTGCAAAAATAAAGGACTTCGCTGAGCCGTCGATCATACCTTCTCTCAATTGTTGGAATTGATGCGGCATGTATTGGCTTAAAAGTGGTAACGGGATCGGTTTTGAAGATAAGTTAGCCATCAGTGTTTCTATGGCTTGGTTAATTTCTTTATCAGGCCAGTAATAACGAATTCGGTCACTAAAGCTATAAACGCGTGCAAACGCTTGCTGCTGGGCATCACCATGGTAGTACTTTTGCCAAAATTCGGGCTCACGGCACATCAGCTGTTCCATTTTCTCTTTTAAGTGGGAACACTGTTCCGTCGGGAACATTTCATCCTCAATTTCACATAGAGAATAGAGTGCTTCTCGCATAGCAAATGTTAAAGCAGGGCCAACTTTTAAAATGGCAAAGTGGTCTTGAACGAGCTGCTTATAGGCATCTGGTGTTTGGTAATCGGTTGAGTGTGCTTCAAAAACGAGGTGAGGATAGTCATTAACAACTTTACTCAAGGCTTGTGCTTTTTGGGGTTGGTAATCAATAACATGAATATGGTCAAACTCCACGCCAGGTTGAACGACTAGGCCAATAACACGTGTCCAGCAATCACTGATACCTGCTTTTTCGAATGCTTTCGCATGGCAGTCTAATGTTTTCTTCGCGGCTTGTGGGGCTGTCACTTCAACGCCTTCAAGATCTTCAGTTGCTCCACCAGGTACAGGAACTTCTGTACCAATAACATACACGATATCGCTGTAACCGAATTTTTCTTTGGCGGTCTTTTCTGCAATAACGGCGAGTCGGGCGGCACGTTGTGCAACAATTTCATCCGTGAGTGGAACGGGATCATCTGCACAGGACATACTGCAATCAAGGTGGATTTTCTTGAACCCTGCGGCAACGTAATGCTCAATTAAGACATCCGCATTATTCATGGCATCAGCGGCATTAAGCCCTTGCCAACGATTAGGACCTAAATGGTCACCACCAAGAATTAACTTATTCAGAGGGAAATTGATTTTTTCTGCTTTTTCAACTACATAATTGAAAAAATCAGCCGGAGTCATACCCGTATAGCCACCAAATTGGTCAACTTGATTCGATGTGGCTTCAATTAAAAGAAAGGAATCATTATCCAGCGCTTGGTGCAATGATGCTTCAATCACAAATGGGTGGGCTGAGCAAACAGAATAAATACCATTCTGTTTACCAAGTTTATTTTGCTGAACAATCTTTTCTAAAGGATGCATTAATACTAACTCCACAATCAACACGGTTGTATTGTTAATGGAGTTAGCGAATTATTGCTCTTTATCGACGATGACTACTTCAATTTTATGGTTTTTCAACTCTTGGACATATTCTTCAGGAATGCCAGAGTCTGTCACCAAAACATCAATATCAGCGAATTCACGGATCATATGACAACTGCGCTTACCAAATTTCGTAGAATCAGCAACCGCAATAACTGTTTCCGAGATTTCACACATTAACCGGTTAAGGCTAGCTTCCTGTTCATTGTGTGTTGTGATACCAACGCGTAAATCGAATCCATCAACCCCAAGAAAAACCTTGTCAAAACGATAATTTCTGAGGCTATTTTCTGCTTGTGAGCCAGAAAACGATAAAGCATTTTTGCGCAATGCGCCGCCAGTCATTAGTACATCAACGCCTGCGGCTGTTGCTAACTCCATTGCGACATCTAAACCGTTAGTCATGACAACGACGTTATCCCGCGACTTTAAGTGTGTCGCAATTTCCCGTGTCGTTGTCCCCGAGTCTAAAATGATCGTGTCGCCATCATTAATGAGCGCGGCGGCGGCTTCCCCTATTAATGTTTTTGTGCCCGCATTCTGCCCACGCTTTTCGTGGATGCTTAGTTCAGCAATAAACCCAGTATTCGGAATTGCTGCCCCATGGGAGCGGACCACATAACCATTCTTTTCAAGAAAGCTTAAATCGCTACGGATGGTGACACTTGAAACTTTAAATATTTCGGCTAAATCTTCGACTCGTGCTTTACCTTGTTGGTTAATCATGTCGAGGATTTCCATACGCCGTTCAACTGCCGCTTTCACTTTCGTCTCCTTACGAAACCAAATGATTTGCTTTCATTTGATTTCGAATTAAGTTTACTACGCTAAAAAATACCGACAACGAAAAAAAACAAAACTTTTGATCTCTTTCACAAAGTTTCGATTTGCGTGTTGTTTGCTTACGGATATTTTCAAATTTTAAATATCATATCTTCGAATAAGAAAGTATCCAATCAATAAAGTATCAATAATTGTACTTTTACTGAGCAAACTCGGTGTTTTGCATAAATATTAGCAATATTTGCAAAAAATTCGCGGAATATAAGCTCAAAAATCGGCATAAAGTGTGAAGGTGATATTTAAATTTCGAAAGGAAGAGAAGTTTCTTTAAATCAAAAACAAAAGTCAGCGGTTTACTGTATGTTATTTATACTCTCTTCAATTGCTCTAACTCAAACTTCTTTCTTTCAAATTCTTTCATTTTGCTGTTTTGTGATTTCAATCTCTTTTGATTTTTCGTGTTTTGGGTAATGCTATAAAAATAACCTGACTGTTTCGGATTAATTTAAATGCCTGCAAACCAACCCACTTACTTTCATATGATGGCGAAACCCACGAGTTATCGCTGCAATATTAAATGCGAATACTGTTTTTATCTGGAAAAAGAAAATGTGTTTCACGAGCAACCTGCGCAAGACCAACATGACGTTATGCCTGATAACGTGCTACGTCGTTATATCAAAGACTATATCCAGTCCCATGCAGGTGAGCAGGTCGATTTTTCATGGCAAGGTGGTGAGCCAACACTTGCAGGGCTCGAATTCTTTGAGCGAGTTGTAAAATATCAAAAGCAATATGCCCAAGGAAAAACCATCACAAACAGTGTGCAAACTAATGCGATAGCGATTAATCGGCAATGGGCGCAGTTTTTTGCAGATCATCATTTTTTAATCGGTGTATCTATTGATGGTTTAGAAGCAGTTCATGATAAATATCGAATTTCCGTTAATGGCAACCCAACTTTTGAGCGTGTTAAAAAAGCAATTCAGCTTTTGATTGAATATGGTGTTGAATTTAATACCTTAACCGTTGTTAATGACCAAAATTGGCGGAAAGGGAAAGAAACGTACCGTGCTTTGAAAGCATTGGGTTCCACGTTTTTTCAGTTTATCCCTATTGTTGAGGTGGATAGGCGCTTTCCTCATATCCAAGGTGGCCATTATGCACCTGGGCCAAATGCCGTAATGGCACCTTTTTCAGTGCCCGCTGAAGGTTATGGGCAGTTTATGGCTGATGTTTTTGATGAATGGATCCATCAAGGAGATATTGGCAAAGTTTATATTCGTCTATTTGATAGCTTATTAGGGACTTGGATGGGCTATCCAGCATCAACCTGTGTCCAATCTAAAACGTGTGGGCAAGCGCTGATTATTGAATCTAATGGGGATGTCTATTCCTGTGATCACTATGTGTACCCCGCAAATCGATTAGGTAACGTACAACAACACTCCCTTTCTCGTATTGTCTCCTCTAAGCAGCAAGTCCGTTTTGGGCAAAATAAATATGACAAGCTAACTAATCTTTGCCAGCGCTGTGAGGTTCAAAGCCTTTGTTATGGTGGTTGCCCTAAGCACCGGATCACGGCGATAGAAGGTGAAAAATATCGCCATAATTATTTATGTCATTCATATAAAAAGATTTTTCATCATACCGCTTTAGGTATGCAGTTAATGCGCCAAGCGATATCACGTGGCGCTTTAGCCAGTGATGCACTGGGTGCAATACAGCATGCTTACAAGCAATAATCATATTATCTGGAGATATTTTTGTGAGATTACCTTCTATGAAGAGAAGCCTGCTAGCTGGATTGATAGCAGCGAGTAGCCTAGTGCCTCCCATTGCGGCGAATGCGGGCGGGACACCAGAAAAGCCGAATGTTTTATTGATTATCATGGATGACTTAGGAACAGGGCAGCTCGATTTTGTGCTTGATAGTCTTGATGTCAAAGAACTTGCACAGCGCCCGTCACCACAGCGTTATCAGGGTGATATTAATCAGATGGTGGAAGCAGCAAGAGTGGCAATGCCAAATGTTGCGGATATGGCTGCTGGTGGAATTAAGATGACCAATGCATTTGTTGCTCATCCTGTTTGTGGCCCATCACGAGCGGGTATTTTTACTGGGCGTTCTCCTGCGAGCTTTGGCACTTACAGTAATGATGATGCGATGTTAGGTATTCCACAAGACATCAAACTATTACCGGCACTATTCCAAGAAAATGGTTATGCCACAGCTAGTATCGGGAAATGGCATAATGCGAAGGTCTTGAAAAAACCTAAAATTGCATCAGAAAAGCAAACTCGTGATTATCACGATAATATGATTTCGACACCAGAGCCTGGTTTTTCACCTCATGAAAGAGGTTTCGATTATGCGTATAGTTTCTATGCATCGGGAGCGGCACTTTGGAACTCTCCGGCAATGTGGCGAAATGGTGAAAATGTGCCAGCGTCTGGCTATACCACGCATTTACTAACGGATGAAACTATTAATTTCATTGATGGGCACAAAGATAAACCTTTCTTTATCAATCTTTCATACAGCGTACCACACATCCCATTAGAAGAAGCCTCGCCAGCGAAATACATGGATAAATTCAACACGGGTAATGTTGAAGCCGACAAATATTTTGCTGCATTAAATGCGGCTGATGAGGGAATTGGCAAAATTATCAACACGCTAAAGGAAAATGGTGAATTAAATAATACGCTAATTTTCTTTATTTCTGACAATGGCGCGGTGCATGAGTCGCCAATGCCAATGAATGCGATGGATAAAGGCTTTAAAGGACAAATGTTTAATGGTGGTGTACGTGTTCCATTTGTCGCTTATTGGCCAGGGCATATTCCAGCGGGTAAACAGAGTGATGCGATGGTCTCTGCGATTGATATCTTACCAACTGCATTACAAAACGCAGGGATCTCCATACCTGATAGCATGAAGATTGAAGGCAAAAATATTATGCCACTCTTAATGGGTAAAACAGAAAAGTCACCACATGACTACCTGTATTGGACAGGGCCAGGGACGAAACATTACAGCGAAGAAAACCAAGATTTTTGGCATGGCTACCATGAATGGATCACTTATCAACGCAAAGAAATTCCAAACAACCCAAATTTAGAAAAACTATCGAAAGGTTCATGGGCGATCCGTGATGGGGAATGGGCACTTTATTTTTATGATGATGGTTCTAACCAGCTTCAATTATTCAATGATAAACAAAACCCAGCCGAATCGAATGATTTAGCGGCGCAATATCCAGAAAAAGTAAAAGAGTTAAAATCTGCTTATTATCAATGGGTTAAAGATAAGCCTAAACCCGTTGTATGGGGGCAAGATCGTTACCAAGTTCTGATTGAATCAGCAAAATAAACACAAGATTTTATTTTAATCTGCGCGCAAGGATGCGCCTGTTTGCATCATAGAGAAATACGTATGACAATACCGACTGAACGCCCAAAGCTGCCTTATGAACACCCTGATATCAAAATTTATCAGAAGTTATTCAAAGAGAATATCATTCGAAGATTAATTAGAAAGTCAGCCTATCAATGTAACGATAACCACATCACCAAAGCCTTTCAAGATGAAAATCAACCTCTTTCAGTTCTTTGCGAATTATTAGTACGCTATACGACGGAAGCCTTTGTTCATTATCAAACATGGGGTTACTCCCACGCTTACTACCCTGGTAGCCCAGGCCAGCAAACAGTGCGAACTGATGCCCTAGAAGGGGTTAGTAGGGTACTACCTTTACTTGCTTCATGGCTAGTTCACAGCCAAAAAGCAACATTGAATGGGTTAAATTTAGCATCAATTGACCTTTCTGAAATCATCAAAAATGCATTTTTACATGGTACAGACCCTGCTCATAAAGGCTATTGGGGAAGGCTTGAAAATTATGACCAAAAAATTTGTGAATCTGCAGATTTAGCGCTGACTCTCTGGTTGAGTCGTGAGTGGGTATGGGAAAAATTAGATAACCTTGCGCAACAACGAATTATTGAGTGGTTTGAACAGGTTAATCATTGCGATATCGTTGATAATAACTGGCACCTTTTCCCGCTTACTGTGCAATTTGTGCTCCAAGCTCTCACTGGTCGAGATGCCATTGCAACGTGGCGGTATGAAAGAGTGAAACAATTTTACGTGGGTGATGGTTGGTTTCGAGATGGCGCGAAAGGTAACTTTGATTATTACAATGCATGGGGATTTTACTATTCATTATATTGGCTAAACCAAATTTGCCCAGACTTCGATGAAGAATTCATTCGTAGTTCACTAAATCAGTTTAACCATCATTATCGTTATTTTATGACACCACAAGGGATCCCCTTTTTTGGCCGCAGTGCATGTTATCGCCTCGCGGTGTCCGCACCTTTACTTGCAGGCGTTGATTTAGGTGGTGATGCAGTGAGTGTGGGTGAGGCTAAAAATGCACTAGAAAGTACTTTACGTTATTTTATTGGCCATGGTGCTTTAAAAGCAGGAGCGCCAACTCAAGGTTTATTTGGTTATGATGCCCGCTTAGTCGATAATTATAGTGGTCCTGCGAGTAGTTTTTGGTCATTACGTGCAGTGATTATTGCTTTGTATTGTGGCAACCGCATTCAACTTTGGGATAGCCCTAGCAGTCCGCTGCCAATTGAACACTCAGACTTTCATTTCGAAATATCGTCCATTGCAGCAACGGTTATTGGTGTGAAAGAAACACAAGAGGTTACTGTGATATTTCGTGAAGATTACCTCAAACAACAATCTCCTCTGACACGTCGCTTAGAAAAGCAGTTATGTTCTCAGAAAGTAGTTGAAATGCTATTAGGTCAATCAAGGCGCCCTAAAAACAATCTGTTACGTAAAGGAGTCACGAGTTATAGCTCTAAAATGGCTCACTACTTCTAGCCTTTCTTTCATTTGCTTTCAGTGCGAAAGGGATGGAAATGTGATTTAGATCTTTTACCTTTCCTATTCTTTCGTTTAATATTAATCGAAATCAATCGAAAGTTAAGAGGCGACTATGTACTTGGTATCTACCCGTAATATGTTGAACAAAGCCCAACTGGGAGGCTATGCAGTTCCCGCATTTAATATTCACAATTTGGAGACCATTCAAGTTGTTATGGAAACTGCCGCAGAAATGGCGTCTCCCGTTATTTTAGCGGGGACACCGAGTACATTTTCTTATGCAGGAAGTGACTACTTGATTGCTATTTGTCAGCAAGCGGCTGAGCGCTATAAAGTCCCAGTCGCTTTACATCTCGATCATCATGAAGATATTCCAGATATTTTCCAGAAAGTCTCTGCGGGGGTGCGCTCTGCGATGATTGACGCTTCTCATTTTCCGTTTGATGAAAATATTCAAATCGTTAAACGGGTTGTTGATTTCTGTCATCAATGGGATTGCACAGTAGAAGCGGAGCTGGGGCGTTTAGGCGGACAAGAAGATGACTTAGTTGTTGATGCCGCGGATGCGCTTTTTACTGACCCTGATGCCGCCGTTACTTTTATTCAAAGAACGGGTATTGATTCATTAGCCGTTGCAATCGGAACAGCTCACGGTATGTACAAAAGTGAGCCACATCTGGATTTCGCTAGGCTAGAAGCAATCCGTAAAAAAACAGATGTGCCTTTAGTGCTTCATGGTGCTTCGGGGATCCCTGATGCGGATGTTAGGCATTGTATTGAGCTTGGAATTTGTAAAGTCAATGTCGCAACAGAACTCAAAATCGCATTTTCTGATGCAATTAAGCAGTATTTCATTGAAAACCCAGAAGCGACAGATCCCCGTCATTATCTGGTTCCCGGAAAGGCGGCGATGAAAGCGGTTGTGATGGATAAAATTCGTGTTTGTAAAAGTGATGGAACACTTTAATAAGCCAAAATAATCTGAATTTGTTTGATGTATAAACCAAATTTGTTGTTGATGATACGCAGTAGATCTTTTTAAAAAAAGGAATGTTATGAAACAAGTTGCTGTTTTACTCGCTGATGGTTTTGAGGAAGGAGAAGCGGTCGTTTTCATTGATGTCATGCGCCGGTTAGATATTCATGTAGATGTGCTGTCTTGCATGGATACGCTTGTTTTAAATACGTATTTTGGTACTAAAATTAGTGCAGATCATCTTTTAGTCGATAAGCTAGCCCATAGTTATGATGCGGTGATGATGCCTGGGGGGCCAAAAGGAACTGATCGCTTGTATGCGAATGAAAAGGTGGTTGATTTTCTTCGTCGGCATATACATGAGGATAAATATATTTGTGCACTATGCTCTTCAGGCGCAAAGGTATTAGCCGCACACGAGTTACTGGAAGGGAGATACTATAGTACAGGCGACAAGCTGGCTGAAAAATTTAATGATGGTATTTATCTTGATCAGGATGTTGTTGTTGATGGAAAGTTTATCAGTGCAAAAGGGCTTGGTGTGAGTTTTGAATTTGCATTTACAGTTGCAAAACATTTATTGGTCGACAATATTGATAAAGTGGATTGGCAAGCTAAGCATATTTATTTTAAACACTGGCCGCTTTCCTATCTATAATTTTTATTGGTAACTACGTACTTTTATATCGGCAATAAAGGTAATAAATAAAGCGGGAATAATATTTTCCCCCGCTTTATTTTTATCAACTAGTCGAATGAAAATAAAAATAGAGAATTAATAGCGTATGAAGCTATTTTTTATAATGATAAGAATAAATGATGATTTATAAATATCATAACAATTAGATTTAAATTAGAAATTTTCCGTTATAAACATTAAGCTGGTCAGATATATAATCACCGGTAAGGAATGAAAATGCGGAATATTGCTATTACAAAAAATAATATTATTTCTGGCTTTCAATGGTTCTTTTTTATCTTTTGTAATACGGTTGTTATTCCCCCGACGTTACAGTCTGCTTTTCATTTGTCACCACAAACCACGTTTGTTATTACTCAGTATGCTTTTTTATTAACAGCTTTAGCTTGCTTGTTGCAAGCATTTATAGGCCATAAACGCTCCGTGATGGAGGGGCCAACAGGGTTGTGGTGGGCAACAATTTTAACCGTAACTTTGTCAGAATCTATGCAAGGAACTCCTCTTGAGACGATTGGATGGAGTTTAGCCATGGGGATTTTTCTGTCTGGGATTATTACTATTCTTATTGGCCTAAGCGGTCTTGGTGGTTGGTTAGCGGGTTTGTTCAAGCCTGGTGTGCTGGTGGTCTTTATGTTTTTACTTGGCGCGCAACTGGTCACTATTTTTTTAAAAGGAATGTTAGGGCTACCCTTTGGTGTTGGCAGTGAAAATATTACAGTTAATTATCCTGTATTCTTTTTGGCGCTCGCAGTACTGATATTTGTGATAGGGGTAATTGTGTATTTACCCGTGAATATTAGCAAATATGCATTATTGATTGGAACAATCATAGGGTGGGTTGCCTATAGTGGGTTATTTGGTAGCACGATATCATCTGTTTCATCAGGGGAATGGGTATTATTTCCATTAGGCCGCTCTGATGAAATTAATATAAGCATTGTGATAACAGCGATTTTGGCTGGAATATTAAACACATCAAATACGTTTGGAGCAATGCGGGGAACGGATGTTTTTTACCCTAATTCATTACCCGTTAAGTCCTTATATCGGCGTAGTTTTATGATGTCAGGAGTTGTAACAATATTAGCAGCGCCGATAGGCGTAGTGCCTTTTTCACCGTTTGTTTCATCAATTGGTCTAATTACTCAAACAAAAGACTGTTCACGTATCTCTTTTACTATTGGCAGCCTTATTTTCTTATGTGTGGGCGGGGTTGCAGTATTGACTCAATTTTTCCGCTCTTTGCCGTTAGCCATTGGTAGCGCGGTTATGTTAGCAACTTATTTGCCGTTATTGTTTTCGTCATTTTCATTTCTGACGGATATGAAATTAAATGCACGTAATATTTATCGCCTCGCATTACCTATTTTTATTGGCATTTTTTTGATGTCAGCACCTGCTGCGGTACTAAATTCGTTACCAACAATGTTTAGTTCTTTACTGGGTAATGGGTTACTTATAGGCATTATATTGGCTCTTATTTTAGAAAATACGATCAAGTGGGATAAAATCTCCTAAATAATAAAAGAGCACTAAGCGGTTGTGCAGCTAATGCTCTTTTTCAGTAAAATTCTAACGGCCTAAATAACCATCCCAATCTTTCCAAACGGGCTGTAAACCGGCTTGCACAAGTGCATTCGCTACTTGTGCGGCACTGCGGTTATCATTTGGGGAAAATTGTTCTAGCTCTTCTTTGGTATCTGCATAGCCACCTGGTTGGGTTTTTGAGCCTGCGCTGACATTATTAATCGCGAGTGGTACTACATGGTCGCGAAAGTACGGAGACTCACGAGTCGACAGTGAAAGCTCAACATTGGGGGCAAGTAACCGAAAGGCACAAATGAGTTGGACCAATTCCGCTTCATTCATCAGTGATGCAGGCTCAACGCCACCCGCACAAGGGCGCAAACGCGGAAATGAAATGGAATAGCGGCTTTGCCAATAATATTGCTGTAAATACAGTAAATGCTCGGCCACCATGTAGCAATCGGTGCGCCAACTATTAGATAAACCAATTAATGCCCCAAGACCAATTTTATCCACACCAGCTTCACCAAGTCGTTCAGGGGTGGCTAAACGCCAGTGGAAATCTTGTTTTTTACCCTTGAGGTGATGCAACTGGTAGGTTGGCTCATGGTATGTTTCTTGATACACCATCACACCATCTAAGCCCAATGTTTTCAATTCCTTATATTCGTCAGTGCTTAATGGCTGCACTTCCATCATCAACGAACTGAAATAAGGGCGAATGATAGGCAAAGTATGGCGGAAATAATCCATCCCCACTTTACTTTGATGTTCCCCTGTGACTAACAATAAGCTATCAAACCCAATTTTGCGGATCGTTTCGCACTCATTGATTATCTCAGCATCATTGAGTGTTTTGCGTTTGATTTTGTTACTCATCGAAAAACCACAGTAAGTACAATCGTTTGCGCAGAGATTGGATAAATAAAGAGGAACGTAAAACCCAACTGCATGACCAAAACGTTGGCGGGTGAGTCTTTGTGCTTTTTGTGCCATTGCCTCGACATAAGGGCGTCCAGCAGGGGAGAGTAGCGCCATAAAATCATCGAGGGTGAGGATATCACTCGCTAAAGCGTGTTCTACATCGTGGGCGGTTTTACTGTTGATTCGCAGTGTTGTGTCGTCCCAATCCAATGTACTTAAGCGCTCTTGGAAACGGGGGATCATGATAATGCCTCCAAAAAGCTGGTGAGTGGGCTGGAAGCTTGGGCTTGTTGCTTCGGTGCCGCTAATCCACTTTGATAAGCTAGTTCAGCGGCCTCGACGGCAAGTTTAAAGGCTTTCGCCATTAAAATGGGGTGCTTGGCAACGGCAATCGCGGTATTCACCAACACCGCATCAGCCCCCATTTCGATAGCCTCTGCGGCGTGGCTCGGTGCGCCAATCCCTGCATCGACAATAACGGGCACGGTGGCTTGCTCGATAATAATCCGCAGCATCTCTTTAGTGGCTAAGCCTTTATTGGTGCCGATAGGCGCACCTAATGGCATGACTGCCGCGCAGCCAACTTCTTCAAGACGGCGGCACAGTACAGGGTCTGCACTGCAATAAGGTAATACCACAAACCCTTCTTTGACGAGCTGCTCCGCGGCGAGCAGGGTTTCGATAGGATCGGGTAATAAATAGCGCATATCAGGGTGAATTTCGAGTTTGACCCAGTTGGTGCCCAGTGCCTCTCGAGCAAGGCGGGCAGCAAATACCGCTTCTTGGGCGTTTTTTGCCCCCGATGTATTGGGTAAAAGCTTTACGCCAAGCTCTTGAAGAGGTTGTAAAATACCATCATCCTGTCCACGCAAATTAATTCGTTTCATGGCCATGGTGACTAATTGGCTACCTGAGGCTTGAATGGCATCTTGCATTAGCCTGGCATTGGCAAACTTTCCTGTTCCTGTAAATAGACGTGATTGAAAGGTAAAATCGGCGATTTTTAACATTGTTAGCCCCCAGCGATAGCTTGAAATAACAAGATATTGTCTTGGTCATTAATGAGATGAGAATCCCACTGACTCTTTGGAATGATCACTTGGTTGATAGCCAGTGCTGTGCCAGCGGTGGAGCGGCCTAGCGTCTCAAATAACTGGTTGACAGTCAGCGGGGCATCAAGCGCCATAGTTTGGTCATTAATTAGGATATGCATGCTTCTTCCCGACAAACTGGACATTGCAGCGAAGGCGTTAACTGCAAAGTGTTCCACTGTTGTTGTTTTCCATCGAACAAGCGTAGTTTTCCGCTTAAAGATGAAGGCAACCCGACAAGTAATTTAAGGGCTTCAAGTGCTTGTAGCGTACCGATAACACCAACGACAGGCCCTAATACTCCCGCTGTGCGGCAGTTTCGCTCAGGTTCATCTTGATCGGGGTAAAGGCAGGCGTAACACCCTGAACTAAACGGCGGTTCGAGCACCATTAGCTGTCCACCAAAGCCCACTGCGCTACCGCTAACGAGTGGCGTGTTGGTCATGACACAGGCGGCATTGACGGCATGGCGTGTTGCCATGTTATCGCAGCAATCAAGCACTAAATCGACCTGCTCAACGAGTGGGATTAATGTTTCAACTTCTAGTTTTTGCACAACTGCTCGTGTTTTCACGAGCGGGTTGAGTTGATGAAGCCTCTTTGCTGCAAGTTGGGCTTTTGACTGTTCGATATCATCAGTATTGTAGAGCACTTGTCTTTGTAAATTAGAGACATGCAGGTTATCGTGGTCAGCAAGCCATAATTCGCCAACGCCTGCACCAGCTAAATAGAGGGATGCGGGAGAGCCTAACCCACCTAAACCGACAATCAGCACTTTGCTATTTTTCAGTTTTTGTTGCCCTTCAGGGCTAATGTCTTCAAGTAATAGCTGGCGGCTGTAACGCATGAATTCTTGGTCACTTAACATGATTAAATTCCTCGAATTATCAACCGTGTGTCTATTTCACTAAATACACGGCTAATTATTTGATTATGAATTAATTAACAAGCGCGATGACGCTCAATTAAATTCAGTAACGTTTCAGTGGCTGCCCGCCAATCATCGGCTTTGGTAATTGCACTGACCAGTGCCACACTGCCAACACCTGTTGCTAAAACAGCAGGTACGCGCTCAATGGATATTCCACCAATGGCGACAGTTGGGTAATCAGGTGTTGCCTCAACCATCGCTTTTAGCGTTTCCAATCCTTGAGGAGATGACGGCATCTCTTTGGTTTGTGTGGGGAAAATATGCCCCATTGCAATATAAGAGGGGCGCACGGATTTGGCGATGGCTAACTCATGTTCATCGTGAGTTGAAATGCCTAACCGAAGCCCTGCTTGGTGGATTGCCAGCAAGTCAGTGGTTTCCAAATCCTCTTGACCAAGGTGTACGCCGTAAGCGCCAAACTCCACGGCTAAGCGCCAGTAGTCGTTGATAAATAACCGTGCGTTATGTTTTTTACCCAAAGCAATAGCTTTTTGGATATCATCGCGTACATCAGCATCCGCTTTGTCTTTGATGCGTAATTGAAGGGTGGAAACACCTGCACTAAGCAGGCGTTCAATCCATTCAACGGAATCAACAACAGGGTAGAGACCGAGGTATTGCTCGGTTTCGGGGAATGGCGATGTTGGCGTAATAATAGGATTAGGCGATTTTTTCATTATCAGCGACCTCTGCATTCACAATTTCTGCGCCATGGTATAGCTCGCTACCGTGGGCTCGGAAGGCTTCAGACATCTGTTCCATACCCGCTTCTTTTTCGTTTGCTTCTTTTTGGGCTGCGTAATCACGTACTTCTTGGGAGATTTTCATCGAACAGAATTTCGGCCCACACATTGAACAGAAATGGGCAATTTTCCCCGAAGCTTGTGGCAAGGTTTCATCGTGATATTTACGTGCGGTTTCGGGGTCTAATGCCAAGTTAAATTGGTCTTCCCAACGGAATTCGAAACGTGCTTTTGACATGGCATTGTCGCGAATTTGTGCACCTGGGTGGCCTTTGGCAAGGTCAGCTGCGTGCGCTGCAATTTTATAGGTGATAAGCCCTTGTTTAACATCGTCTTTGTTCGGCAGGCCCAAATGCTCTTTTGGTGTGACATAACAGAGCATTGCACAACCAAACCAGCCGATCATTGCTGCACCAATGCCTGAGGTAAAGTGGTCATAACCTGGTGCAATATCGGTTGTGAGCGGCCCTAAGGTATAGAATGGGGCTTCGTGGCAATGCTCCAACTCTTCCGTCATGTTGCGGCGGATCATCTGCATCGGTACGTGGCCGGGGCCTTCAATCATCACTTGGACATCATATTCCCACGCAATTTTGGTTAACTCGCCAAGGGTATGAAGTTCGGCAAATTGTGCGGCATCGTTTGCATCTTGGATGGAGCCTGGGCGCAAGCCATCACCTAATGACAAGGAAACGTCGTAAGCGGCACAAATTTCACAAATTTCGCGGAAGTTTTCGTACAGGAAGTTTTCTTGGTGATGAGATAAACACCATTTTGCCATGATAGAACCACCGCGCGAGACAATGCCCGTCAAGCGTTTAGCGGTCATTGGTACGTAACGCAGCAAGACTCCAGCATGGATAGTAAAGTAGTCAACGCCTTGCTCGGCTTGTTCTAATAACGTATCGCGGAACATTTCCCACGTCAGGTTTTCCGCTACGCCATTGACTTTTTCAAGGGCTTGGTAGATGGGAACCGTGCCGATGGGGACTGGGCTATTACGTAAAATCCATTCACGGGTTTCATGGATGTAGCGGCCCGTGGACAAATCCATTACGGTATCTGCGCCCCAGCGCGTTGACCAAATCAGTTTTTCCACTTCCTCTTCGATGGATGAAGTGACCGACGAGTTGCCGATATTGGCGTTCACTTTCACCAAGAAGTTACGGCCAATAATCATCGGCTCAGATTCAGGGTGATTGATATTGGCTGGGATGATGGCGCGACCCGCGGCGACTTCTTGGCGAACAAACTCAGGCGTGATGTTTTCGGGCAAATTAGCCCCAAAGCCTTGCCCTGGATGTTGTTGCAGCAAAACCTCACCACGAATACGTTCACGACCCATATTTTCGCGGATGGCGATAAACTCCATTTCTGGGGTAATGATGCCTTTACGAGCGTAGTGAAGTTGGGTGACGCATTTGTTGGTTTGCGCTTTTAATGGGTGTGGGCGGTTGTTAAAGCGTAAGTGGTCGAGACCCGCATCAGCGAGACGCTGTTGTGTGAAGTCAGAACTTAAGTTTTCGACTTCGGTGGTGTCTGAACGTTCGTTTATCCACGGTGCGCGAATTTTTTTCAGGCCTTTGTGAACGTTGAGTTCTGATGTTGGGTCGCCGTAAGGGCCTGAGGTATCGTAGATAGGAACGGGTTCGTTATCTTCAAATTGCGGGTTATCTTTGTCGCCACCAATGAGGGTTTGCGAAAGCTGGATTTCTCGCATCGGGACTTGAATATCGTCTCTTGAACCTTGGAGATAAATACGCTCAGAATTCGGAAATGAAACACCAGAAACGGTGTTGATAAAGTTTTCAGCAGCGTCACGTTGGGCCTTACGCGTGCGAGCAGGTGCAGCTTGTGGGGATAAATCAGCGGTCGGTATAACATTATTTGTAATATTGGACATAGCAATTTCCTGACATTGTCACGGCTATGATGCAAAGCGCACCAAGCGGGTTTATCGAAAGAAAGTTGCTTGTCAGGAGTTCGGAGGAGTAATAAAAAAGACGTTGCGTTTAAATTTTCACCAAAAGGAAAAGGTCAAAAATGGCGCTGAGTGATTACTCTTGTTCCCTTCGCGGGTATTAACCCGATCAGGTTCCGCGGATCCCGAATTAACGGTCTCAGCCTGATGCTATGCATACTAGGCACTCCGACAAGAGATTTCAGTATAAGCTTTCCTCGTCATTCTTCAAGCGATAAGTGCGTTGGCTGCGCTCGGCTCCCCAAGTCACATACTTATGTATGCTCATCGGGATAATTCTATTTATCTCCTTCCTCTAGCACGAATAATTTAGAGGAACCTTTGAAAGGCAAGTTAGTTAAAACCTAAAACCTAAAAAATTGAAATCAAGGTTCGGATAACAATAAGGTTTATAAATTCCACTGATATTGCGGCCAATTATTTTCATTGGCGGCTTGGAGAAGTCGGTGGTCGCCGTTGACAATAAACGTTTCGTCGGCGAATTGGCACATCGGGAGGTCGTTAGCAGAGTCGGTGTAGAAGTATACATACGCATCGGTGATTGGCTGGTGGCGAACCCAATTCATAAGGCGTTTAACCTTACCTTCCTTAAAGGTTGGAATACCATCAATTTCGGTCGTATAGCAGCCATTTTGCTGCTTAATATCAATGCCCATGGCGACATCGGCATTGAGTTGAGCCGCGATCTTTTTGACAATAAATGAAACGGTTGCAGAGATCACAATAATCGGGATCCCCTTGGCGCGGTAGCGGGCGATCGTTTGACTCGCTTCAGGGTAGATCTTTGGTAAAACCACGCTTTGCACGAAATCATCCAGCCAGATATCCACTTGTTCCGTTTTGATATTAGCGAGGGTTTGCAGGTTAAAATGCAGGTAAGTCGGCATATCCAAAGTGCCTGCATTATACTGCGCCATCATGGCTTTATCGGCTTCCACAAACTGCGGGTCACTGATGATTTGCTTATCCCACAGGTATTGTGTCCACAATACGCTGCTATCCCCTTGAATCAACGTATCATCTAAGTCAAAAATGGCTAATTGGTTTTGCATTATATTCCTATCGTATGATTAGCTAAGTGCGCGAATTTCATTTTTATTAAACATTAACTCAAGGCGGGTGCCAGGTTCAAATAAACGTTCAGAAGAGCGATTGAGTAGGTCGACGGTCATATCTCCTACAGGGGTATTCACGCTATAACGAATAATATTGCCAAGCAACTGATGATCTAAAATCACGGCATCCACAGGGTGAGAAATATGTGTACCGTATTGGCGACCCGCTTCTTTCACATAAATAGATTCAGGGCGGATGGCGAGTGTACCCTGTAAATTTAACCCTAACATGGTATTGGCTTTGTGAGCATCCACCAAATTGTAGTGCCCCATAAAACGAGCAACAAACTCGTTCGCTGGCTGGGTATAAATATTCTCTGCCGTATCACTTTGTACGATCTGCCCTTTATTCATCAAAAAGATCCTATCAGACATGATCATCGCTTCGTCTTGGTCATGGGTGACAAAAATCGTCGTTAGCCCAAGTTCCCGCTGAATATGTCGAATTTGCTGGCGCAAATGCTTACGAATGCGTGCATCAAGGGCGGATAACGGCTCGTCGAGTAATAAAATTTGCGGTTTCATTACTAGCGCCCTTGCTAGTGCCACGCGTTGGCGCTGTCCGCCTGACAATTGGTGGGGAAATTGCTGCTCTTTACCTTGCAATTCAACCAGTTCGATTACTTCTGCAACGGCTTTGGTTCTTTCGTTGCTATCGATTTTACGTATTTTTAAGCCGAAGGCGATATTGTCTGCGACGGTCATATTGGGGAATAGCGCATAGCTTTGAAACACCATGCCCACACCGCGTTGTTGGGCAGGTTGGTGAGTAATATTTTTGTGGTTAATATAAAGCTCACCACTATTAGGTTGCTCAAGGCCTGCAATACAGCGTAATAACGTTGATTTCCCGCAACCACTTGGCCCTAATAGGGTGATAAATTCGCCTTTTTCAATGGTAAATTGAATATCGGCGAAGACCTGATTTGACCCGAAAGATTTCGTTAAGTTTTCAGCAATAACATAGCTCATCATTCATCTCCTGAACGATTTAAACGCATTGCTAACCACGTCAGCAATAACGTAAATAAGAAGTAAGACATCACTAGTGCAGAAGTGAAGTGCCCACTGGTTTGGCGCATATTGAACAAGTAGATTTGCAAGGTCTCATAACGTGTTCCCACTAAAATATTGGCAAACACAAACTCACCCATCAAAAATGAAAATGAAATTAATAATGAAACCAACATGCCTTTGCGAATATTTGGCAGCACAATCATCATGAAAGCATTAAAGGTATTTGCCCCCAGCAAATGTGCCGCATCCATTAGGTCATGTAAGTTAATCCCTTGAAAACTATTGGCGAGGGCGCGGTACATAAATGGCAGTGTGATGGTGAAATAGGTGCCAATTAAGATCCATGGAGTGCCCACTAACATAAATGGTTCATCCGCGAAAATTTGCAATAAACCGACGGACGACACCACGGGGGGGATCGCAAAAGGGAGGATTATCAATAAATCCATTAGCCCTTTTAGCTTGGGAAAGCGATAAAACACAGCAAATGTCATCGGTAAAATGACCAAGGTACTGATTAACAGCGTGCCAAAACAGATAATCAACGAACGGCCAAATGCCATTAAAAACCGCGGGTCTTGCCACAATTGCAGATACCATTTAATGGACAAAGCATCGGGTAACACGGTTGCGCCCCAAGAACTGGCGATGGAATACACAAACGTAGCAATAATAGGCAGTGCTAATAAGCTGGCAACACTGATTAGCACTAACTTATGAAACCATAATCCAGAGTTCTTATTGGTTATTATAGGGCTAATCACATTGTTATTTTGCATGGTAGCTCCGCTTGATTAACCAATGATGGATACCCGTGATAAACCCTAAGATAGCGATAAGTAGGACAGATAACGCCGCCGCCATATTTGGCTCGAGGAATAAATCACCAGACACTAAGCTGGCAATACGGATGGTCACAAGGTTGTAGTTACCGCTAGTTAATGCATAGGTACTGGCGTACGCACCCATCGCATTGGCAATTAAGATAATAAAAGTGCCAAGTAAAGCTGGGGAAAGCACTGGAATAGCGACTTTCAACCAATAGGTTAATTTGCTGGCCCCCATAGTTTTTGCCGCATCTTCCCACTCAGGTTTGAGGGCATCAAAGGCAGGGTAGAGCAACAATACACCGAGTGGAATTTGAAAATAGACATAAAGCAGCATTAACCCGCTGGCGCTGTAGATATTAAAATCTTCGATAATCCCCCACGCTTTGAGCTGCAAAGTGATTGCGCCATTAAAGCCCAAAATAATGATAAACGCGAAGGCCAGCGGAACGCCGCTAAAGTTACTTGCCATAGTGGTGAATGAAATCATCATTCGGCGCACCTTGCCTTGCATCTTGTAGATAGAAAAGGCGGTAACACTAGCGATAAACAAACCGATCACGCTACAAATCAACGATAACCATAAGGTATTTTCGAAGGCTTGCAGGTAAAAATCATTGGTAAACACATCAAAGTAATTACCTAAGGACCAGGCTTCTTCATAGATAAAACTGTTGATAAACACCCAAATCATCGGGGCGAGTTGAAATAGGCCAAACAATACAAAAAAGGGCAACAAGAGTAATGCTGCGCGCCAATGAAAACGGGCAAAGGTTTTTTTTAACATGGCCATTTTCCCCAGCTGTGGTTGGGCTTGCTCGTAGGGCGCAGTCAGGTCAGCCATCATTCATCTCCTTGTAATAGCGCATCACACACAGGCTTGTCGAGCGGGTCGATACCCAATAAACGGCATACTGTGCCACAAATGTCAGTTTGCTGAATATCACAAGGCTGATGGGCAAATTTTGAACCCATAACAAACAGCGGAACCCAGCACTCTTCGGGGAGTGTACCGCCATGGCTACGGTCATTGTTCATGCCATGGTCACTAGTGACAAGAATTTGATAGCCTTGCTCAATCCATGTTGGGATGTAATTCGACAAAATAATATCGGCATGACGAGCTGCATTGCGGTATTGCGGTGAATCAAACCCGAACTTGTGCCCTGTATCGTCAATGTTCATCGGGTGAATCAACAAGAAGTCAGGATCAAATTGGTTACGCAAATACTCTGCATCCAGCAAGAGATGGTCATCGGGGTAGCTGTCTGCTTGGTAAAAACAGCCGTGCTGAATAGTGAGCAATTCATCGTGCGTAAAGCGGTCGCGAGTCGCCACGAATGGTGCGCGGTTATATAGCTCGCTCACCCAATAATAAGCGGCAGCTGCTGTGGTTTTGCCTGCAAGACGTGCGAGAGAGAAAATGCTGTCAAAGTGGGATAAACGTACAACCTCATTGTTGACGATCCCGCTTTTCACTGGCGGCACACCTGTTAAAATGCATTCATACAACGGGCGGGACATGGAAGGGAGTTCGCACTCCAATTGATAAAGTGTTGCGCTATCGGCTTTGATAAGTCCATTGAGATAGCCCATACACTGATGGGCTACTGAATAACTTAAGCCGTCTAGGACAACAAGTATGACTTTTTCAGACATCAGACTTTTATTCCTAAATTCAACAAATTCAATTACTGCTGGTGGATCAGAACTTGTTGTTGCCACATTTTTGGTAAATTACGCGATGATTTTTCCCAGCCGTCAGCATCTTTGATTGGCTGAACATTTTTATACTGTTCTTCTGGTAGTAATTTTGCTTTAACATCATCAGGTAATGTCAGATATTGGGCACGAATTGGACGAGCATAGCCTTCTGCCAGGTTCAACTGACCTTTATCACTGAAAATAAATTCACGTGCTAACTTGGCCGCATTTGGGTTTTTTGCAAATTTATTGATGATAGTGGTGTAGCCAGAGATCACTGAGCCATCGGATGGAATGACAACAGTAAAACGATCTCGGTTGATCTGATCGCGATAATTCAAGGCGTTAAAGTCCCATAAGATCCCAACTTCCACTTCACCTTTTTCAATATTTGCAACGGTAGGGTCATTGACTGATAGGCGCTTTTGCTTAGCTAACTCAGCAAACAATTCAATGGCAGGTTTAAGGTTATTTTCATCACCACCGCGGGCAAATGCAGCGGCTAAAACGGCATTGTTGGCTTGTGCTGCAATGCCAACATCACCTACGGTGACTTTGTATTTGCCTTTTAATAAGTCGTCCCAACTTTTTGGTGCATCTTTAACTAAGTCATTATTAATCATAAAGGCAATTGAACCGGTATAGGCTAATGCCCAGTGGCCATCTTTATCTTTTGCCCAATCAGGAATTTGTGACCATGTGGTGGGTTTATAAGGCTGGGTGACTCCTTTTTGTACCGCTACAGGGCCAAACGATGCGCCTACATCACCAATATCTGCCGTTGCGTTATTTTTTTCGGCGGCAAATTTGGCAATTTCTTGTGCGGAACTCATATCCGTATCTTGGTGTTTTAAGCCATATTGCGTGGCTAAATCTTGCCAAGTTCCTTTCCAGTTTGCCCAAGAATCAGGCATCCCAACGCTGTAAACTTGCCCTTCTTTTTTCGCTGCATTGATTAACTCTGTTAAATTAGCATCAGCAGCAAATGTCATACTGGATGCGGTCAGTGATAGTAAAATCGCAGGAACGATAGCTTTCATTGTTTTCTCACTTTTGAGGAACGGTGAACCAGATTGGTTACTGAGCATCCTAATTTTAATTAGTGACAGTGAGTTGACCGTTTTATGACAGTTTTTAGACATTTTAAGGGATGAATTGTCTAAAAACTGTCAAAATTGACAGGGATAGGAAATGAAACAAACGTTTGAATGACATTGTGTCAAAGAAGTGTATTGTGTGATTCGAGACTGATTTTTTATCGACAACCTTTTTATCAACAACAAAAAGCTAAAAAAGATAGAGAAAATGAATAAATTAACGTTAGTAGGAACAGAAAGTGGCTGGTGGTTCGTCTGTTTCGCTGGTCGATTGTGGTTACCGAAAGGGGATATTCCACGCGGCAGTGCTAAAGACTATTCATTAGAAGGTAAAAGTGCGACGCCAATCGGTGAATGGCAAGGGGAAATTGTCTGGCTGATCGCAGAAAAAATGCCATCAGATATGGCGTCTCCGCGGGTTGTTGCAGCGCAAGATGAAGGCTTATTCCGCCTAGCAGGGCGCGGCGTACAACTGGCTGAATTCTATCGTTCCCACCGCTATTGTGGTTACTGTGGTACGGCAATGCGCCACAGTGCAACAGAATGGGCGTGTTTGTGTGATCATTGCCATGAGCGTTATTACCCGCAAATTGCCCCTTGTATTATCGTAGGGATCCGTCGTGATGACCATATTCTCTTGGCGCAGCACCGTCGTCATTCCCAAAACCCATTATTTACCGTATTAGCAGGTTTTGTTGAGGTGGGTGAAACATTAGAAGAAGCCGTTATGCGCGAAGTCATGGAAGAGAGCCAGATAAAAGTGAAAAATATTCGCTACGTCTCTTCACAGCCATGGCCTTTCCCTCATTCCTTAATGATGGGCTTCCTTGCGGATTATGAGAGCGGTGATATTCAGGTTGATCCAAACGAGTTAGTCAGCGCAAATTGGTATCATTACAATAACTTACCGCTTATCCCTCCAGGAGATACTATCGCAAGGCGCCTAATTGAGGACACAGTAGCGTTGTGTCGTCAAAGTGAGTACGAATCGGACAAGTAGCAGTGCGCTGATATTGTTGCCTTTTACATGTTACAATAGCCATCTTTGCTTATAGCCATTTGCGGCGGCCACTAATAATAATGGAGTAAATAATGACTGAGTTAAAAAATGACCGCTATCTACGTGCTCTGCTACGTCAGCCTGTAGATGTGACCCCGGTATGGATGATGCGTCAAGCGGGGCGTTATTTGCCTGAATACAAAGCAACGCGCGCCGAGGCTGGTGATTTTATTGCGCTGTGCAAAAATACTGAGCTTGCGTGTGAAGTGACATTGCAGCCATTACGTCGTTTCCCATTAGACGCCGCAATTTTATTCTCTGATATCCTAACTATCCCTGATGCCATGGGACTTGGACTGTATTTTGAAACAGGCGAAGGTCCTCGTTTTCAAAAGCCTATCTCCTCTGTGGCGGATGTAAAAAACATCCCAATTCCCGATCCTGAAATGGAGCTGGGGTATGTGATGGATGCTGTTCGTGCCATTCGTAAAGCCCTTGAAGGGAGCGTGCCACTAATTGGTTTCTCTGGAAGCCCATGGACATTAGCTACTTACATGGTAGAAGGTGGTAGTAGTAAAGCCTTCACTAAAATCAAAAAAATGATGTATGAAGACCCGAACACACTGCATTTATTATTGGATAAACTGGCGGATAGCGTCATTTTATACTTAAATGCGCAAATTCGTGCGGGCGCACAATCCATTATGATTTTTGATACATGGGGTGGTGTATTAACTAAACGTGATTATTTACAGTTCTCTTTGAACTATATGCATAAGATCATTGATGGATTAATTCGTGAAAACGATGGCCGTCGTGTGCCAGTTACCTTGTTCACCAAAGGTGGCGGACAGTGGTTAGAAGAAATGGCTGCAACTGGTTGTGATGCATTAGGCCTTGATTGGACAACAGAAATTGCCGATGCGCGCCGCCGTGTTGGCGATAAAGTTGCGCTGCAAGGTAATATGGATCCGTCTATGTTGTATGCGCCACCTGCACGTATTGAAGACGAAGTGCAAAATATCCTGTCTGGTTTTGGTCACGGCGAAGGGCATGTTTTCAACTTAGGTCACGGCATCCATCAGGATGTGCCACCTGAACATGCAGGCACATTTGTTGATGCGGTTCACCGTTTCTCTCGCCAATATCATCAGTAGTCATCATTTCTTGATGTTCTTGATTTTTGGTGTATTTATAGAACCTTGTAAGTACACCATTATCATCTATGATTAAGAATAATTAAGTATCGAAGCATTGGATGCGCTATGGTTTTAGATACTCAACAGCTACGAAAAGAACAAACTAGCCAAGCCTCAAAAATCATTTTGCAGGATGAGTTTCCATCATTGAAACTGATTGGTGGGGCGGATGTGGGCTTTGAACAACAAGGCACAATTACCCGTGCAGTGATAGTTGTGTTGTCTTGGCCACAGTTAGAACTCGTTGAGTATCAGATAGCGCGAATCCCGACTCAGTTACCTTATATACCTGGGTTACTTTCTTTTCGTGAAGTGCCTGGTCTAATGGCTGCGTGGGAAAAAATACAGCACAAGCCTGAATTAGTCCTCGTGGATGGGCAAGGTATTGCTCACCCAAGGCGCTTTGGCGTGGCTTGCCATTTTGGTTTACAGGCCAATGTTGCAACGATAGGCGTTGCAAAAAGTCGTTTATGTGGTGATGCAGCTGAATTAGACGACTCTCCCGAAAGTGTTCAGCCATTAATGGCAGGGAAAAATCAACTCGGTTGGGTATTGCGGAGCAAAAAACGCTGCAAACCATTATATGTTTCGCCGGGGTATAAAGTCGGTTTTTCGTCTTCCTTATCGTGGGTTAAGCAGTGTCTAAAGGGTTATAGGTTGCCTGAACCAACACGTTTTGCTGACGGAATTGCATCAAATCGAACGTTTTTTAAGCGAATGAATGAGAAAATCAGCTAATTATCAGCAAAATATGTGGCATTGACAGATTTTCAGGTAAACTGCGAAGTATTAAGATTGATGAGTCAGAAATTATGTTAAGAAATCCCATTCATTTGAGGTTGGAAAAATTAGAAAGCTGGCAACATACAACTTTCATGGCAAGTTTATGTGAAAGAATGTATCCCAACTTTCAGATGTTTTGTCAGCAAACTGAATTTGCCGATGCAAAAGTTTATCGTTCCATCCTTGATTTAGTTTGGGAAACTTTGGTCATTAAAGATAGCAAAGTCAATTTCGACAGTCAGTTAGAGAAATTAGAAGAAATTATCCCATCAGCAGATGATTTCGATATGTATGGTGTGTATCCAGCTATTGATGCCTGTATTGCATTAGGTGAAATCATTCACTCAAAATTGAGTGGGGAAACCCTTGAGCACGCAATATTGGTTAGCGAAGCCTCCATTCGTACGGTTGCCATGCTCGAAATGACTCAAGCAGGGCGGGAAATGACAGATGAAGAACTTAAAGAAATTCCTGCGATTGAAGAAGAGTGGGATATCCAGTGGGACATTTTCCGTTTACTGGCAGCTTGTGAAGAGCGCGACTTAGAGTTAATTAAAGGATTAAAATCTGACCTTCGCGAAGCGGGGGTGAGCAATATAGGTATTACTTTAGGCTAATTTTTACGCTTTCGTTATCGAAAACGTGACTTAGCGCAGTAATGCTGAGTACTAAGACTTCACATTTGCCCCTACTCTGGTCTACATTTAGGGGCGAGAAGAAGTGGCTATCGGGGGCGTGTATCAGGGGCTGTCAATTTGGCATATCCGACGCACTCGATGCTTTGCAAACGATAAACACACTGTGTAAGGATAATTTATGAACAAGACTGAATTAGTTGATGCTATCGCAGAATCAGCAGACCTGACCAAAGTTCAGGCAAAAGCAGCTTTAGAATCTACTCTGAATGCTATTTCTGAAACGCTGAAAAAAGGTGACAGTGTACAACTGGTCGGTTTCGGTACTTTTAAAGTTAGCCACCGTGCTGCTCGTACTGGTCGTAACCCACAAACTAAAGCAGAAATCCAAATTCCTGCGACAACTGTACCAGCTTTCTCTGCCGGTAAAGCACTGAAAGAAGCTGTAAAATAAGTACATTGTATACTCGAATTATCAGAGGGGGTAAGAAACTACCCCTTTTGTTTATTCAAAAAGGGTTGCTGGTATTGGGAGCTCTCTCAATGCTAAGCGCCTGTTCCTCGAATGCACCAAAGCTTCCAGAGTTTAGTGCAAGTGGTTTTATTGCCGATGATGGCGTCATTCGTATGTGGCGGCTGAATGATGCAAAAAGCCAACCCCTTGTCTTGATGATGGTTTACAGTCCTTATAAAGGCACTGATACTTCCGTTAATTTCTTCGAATACCGTTCTGGTAATCTCTGGCAAATTCGCAGCCAAATCTTGAACCAAAAAGGTGGCGATATTACGGAACAGTTACGCTTCGATAAAAATAATGATGTTATTTTTATGCAGCGTGCTCAGGATGGTACTAAAACACCTCTTTCTACCGACGAAATCACGCGTTGGCGCTTTGAAGCAGCTCGGGTACTTGAGACCAACACCGCGCTTATCGTGGGTGGCGTTAAACTTTATCAAGGGCGTTGGCAGCAAGGTAAAGTGACGACTTGCGAAGGTGATGTGAGAGACGTGACTTTCGAACCATATGCTGAAAACTGGTTACAAAGCCGTGCGAAAGTGTGGCATTCTCAGCTGAATTTGGCGTGGTTGGAGTCTTCCGAGGGAAATCAGCTTTTGATGGTGGCGGATACGGATTTTTGCCGCTGGCAGCCTTCTAAAGATTCACTCTAATTTCACCGCTCGTCGTCTTTCAAATCCTAGCGTTGTTGGCTTCGGTGACTTAACCCAATCACATAGTTATCTATGCTTCTGGGCATAAGTAACCTTGCCGCCTAGCTATGCTTCGAAATACTTAGAGCCATTGGCTGCTATTAAAAACAAACAACAATAAAAAAGCTGATAAAAGTTTCCTCTTATCAGCTTGTCGGTTATTGGATTTTATTACTTAATACGTGCGATGGCGCGGTAGCCGATATCGTTGCGATAAAAGCTATCATTCCAGTGAATATTCTTAGCGGCTTCATATGCTTTAGTTTGGGCTTTCTCGATATCATCACCCAACGCGGTCACGCATAGTACACGGCCACCAGCAGTAACGACATCACCATCTTTCATGCGAGTGCCTGCATGGAACACTTTGCTATCAGCGGCTTCAGTGGTTGGCAATCCAGAAATAACATTACCGTTACAGTAATCCCCAGGGTAACCCCCAGCAGCAATGACAACACCTAAAGCAGGGCGCTCATCCCACAGTGAATCTTTGCCTGCCAGCTCACCGTTCGCGCCGGCTAAACACAGTGCGACTAAGTCTGACTGTAACCGCATCATGATAGGTTGTGTTTCAGGATCGCCAAAGCGGCAGTTAAATTCGATAACTTTTGGATTGCCCGCTTTATCAATCATTAACCCTGCGTATAAGAAGCCTTGGTAACGATTACCTTCCTGATCCATGCCTTTAACAGTAGGATAAATCACTTGCTGCATCACACGTTGATGAATTTCATCTGTGACAACTGGAGCGGGAGAGTAAGCCCCCATTCCGCCTGTATTGAGGCCCGTATCACCATCACCAACACGTTTATGGTCTTGGCTAGTGGCCATTGGGATGACATTCTCACCATCGACCATCACGATAAAGCTGGCTTCTTCACCATCAAGAAACTCTTCAATCACAATACGGTGTCCTGCATCGCCAAAGGCATTGCCTGCTAACATATCTTGAACAGCGTCTTTTGCTTCTTGAAGTGTCATCGCGACAATAACACCTTTGCCCGCCGCTAAGCCATCAGCTTTAATCACGATAGGTGCGCCGACTTTATCTAAATACGCTAACGCGGGTTCCACTTCTGTGAAATTTTCATAAGCCGCAGTCGGAATATGATGGCGAGCTAAAAAGTCCTTAGTAAATGCTTTTGAACCTTCAAGTTGTGCAGCCCCTTTTGTTGGGCCAAAAATTGTTAAGCCTGCCGCTTTAAATGCATCGACAACGCCAATCACTAAAGGGGCTTCAGGGCCGACAATCGTTAAATCGATTTGTTTTTCTTTGGCGAACTGCAGCAGGCCATCAATATCAGTAGCAGAAATATTCACATTTTCGATAGCAGACTCAAGTGCTGTTCCTGCGTTACCTGGTGCAACATAAACTTTTTTTGCTAAAGGCGATTGCGCCGCTTTCCACGCTAATGCATGTTCACGGCCACCACCGCCAATAATTAATATATTCATGAATAATCTCCTAATAATTAGTGACGGAAATGGCGCATATTAGTGAAAATCATCGCAATACCATGTTCATTTGCCGCAGCAATGACTTCTTCGTCACGAATTGAGCCACCTGGTTGAATAACACAAGTCACACCAACGGCGGCAGCCGCATCGATACCATCGCGGAATGGGAAGAAAGCATCTGAGGCCATCGCACAGCCTGCAACTTCTAAACCTTCGTCGGCCGCTTTGATCCCCGCAATTTTAGCTGAGTACACACGGCTCATTTGGCCTGCACCAATCCCGATGGTCATGTCATTTTTAGAATAAACAATCGCATTTGACTTAACGAATTTCGCGACTTTCCAGCAGAATAAGGCATCTTTTAGTTCACGTTCAGTAGGTTGGCGTGTCGTAACAACGCGTAGTTCTTCTTTTTCTACCATGCCTAAATCACGGTCTTGGACTAATAAACCACCGTTAACGCGTTTGAAATCTAAGCCTGCAACGGGTTTATTCCATTCACCGCAAACAAGTACGCGAACATTTTGTTTGGTTTCAAGAATCGGTAATGCATCATTTGCTACTGAAGGTGCAATAATGACTTCAACAAATTGACGTTCAATAATAGCTTGTGCAGTTGTTTTATCTAACTGACGGTTAAATGCGATGATACCGCCGAACGCAGAGGTTGGGTCAGTTTTGAATGCATTATTATAAGCTGCATGAATATCTTTGCCGATAGCGACACCACAAGGGTTCGCGTGTTTTACAATCACACAGGCAGGCTCATCGAATGACTTCACACATTCCAGAGCAGCATCGGTATCGGTGATATTATTATAAGAAAGCGCTTTGCCTTGAATTTGCTGTGCGGTTGCAATCGATGCTTCTTTTGGGTTTTCTTCTATATAGAAAGCGGCATCTTGGTGGCTGTTTTCGCCATAACGCATATCTTGTTTTTTGATAAAGTTTAAATTCAATGTGCGAGGGAAACGACCAGAAGGCTGCGTGGTATCACCATAATAAGGGGCAACTAACTCGCCAAAGTAGTTCGCTATCATGCTGTCGTAAGCGGCGGTGTGTTCAAACGCTTTTATGGCCAAGTCAAAACGGGTTGCCCAATTCAGCGAATTTTGGTGACCATCCATTTCATCAATAATAGTTTGGTAGTCATTGCTGTTGACTACGATCGCAACGTCTTTATGATTTTTAGCCGCAGAGCGCACCATGGTTGGGCCCCCGATATCGATATTCTCAACCGCATCTTCTAGTGTGCAGTTTGGTTTTGCTACTGTTTGAGCAAAAGGGTATAAATTCACAACAACCATATCAATAGGCGAAATATCATGTTCTTGCATGATTGCGTCATCAGTGCCACGACGCCCTAAAATGCCACCATGAACTTTCGGGTGCAACGTTTTTACGCGGCCATCCATCATTTCAGGGAATCCCGTGTAATCTGAAACTTCAGTCACGTTAAGACCTGATTCTGCGAGGAGTTTCGCAGTACCGCCAGTTGATAGAAGTTCAACACCACGTTCGGAAAGCGCTTTAGCGAATTCAACAACCCCTGTTTTATCAGACACACTAAGCAGGGCACGACGAATAGGACGAAGCAGTTGCATGAGATAGATCCCTTGGATTTGAATAAATAAGGCAATACGAATATCAATGAGTGAAAAGCCACTGGCTTTTCTTATATACCTATTTATAAAAGCGGAATTTGATTGCTTCTTCAATAGCGATATATAAGTCACTAACAATTTCAGAACATAAAAACAAAATCAATGCTGAAATTTCGCGCTAATTGTAACGCAAACGTTTGCGTAATGCGCGATAAATTTTAAATTATTTTCGCTTTGTGGATAACTTGGTGGATAAGTCAGTATAAGTAGGGGTTTTGCTGTGGAATGCAGCAGTTGAATAAAAAAATGCAAAAAAGGGGTTGCC
>NZ_JAMPNZ010000037.1:0-65113 GCF_028479625.1 Providencia sp. PROV197 | reverse complement strand
GCCATCTTAAGCCATCATCTCAGCTTCCAATAGTGTATAACAGAACATAGTGCTTAAAGGTTGAAGGACTATTTCTATATATTTCATGTTCTGAAAGGTCATCTACTCATTGAAAATCAATATAAGCGATACCTTTTCCTGACTGCTGCTATGATTGAGGATATAGAGGTATATTTTTAGTATTATTATCAATAGCTTACAAATAATGAATTATAAAGTAAAGAGAATTACTTTATAACGTTAGATTAGAATGTGCTCATAATAAATATGGATGTTTAACGTTAAAAAGGGTGTTTGAGTATTTTTGGGGTTAAATTTTAATAATTTGTAAATTTTGAGGGTTTAATATCGCCACTTTCATTCGAAGATAAAATTATCAATATTAAAATAAGATAATCTAATAGTATTAGTTTGTCATATTTTTGTGATGTTCATCAAGTAAAGTGAATAATAAACTTCCTTAACGTTATGGTTTTGTTATGTTGAGCACTGTTATTTGGTAAATATTTACCATGCTACTTTAAAAATTTAGCGTTTCATTAATTGTAACAGAATATTCATTCCTATATGTTATTGATATTTAATGTTGCCAAAGGTTTTTAGAGGTAAAACTTATTATTTTTACCATTGTTTACAGATATAAATGATATCTGATTGTTTTTTATTCGTTAAATGATTGTTCATTCTTAAAATCATTAATATTGTTACAGTGTTAAATTATTCTATTTATTTCCTTTGTTTTCAGATGATGCATCGGATAAAATCTGTTATTTTAGTGTAATATTCCGTTGTGTTCATTGTGATACAAGTAATATGGGTAAGGGTGGGAGTTGCCTTACTAATCATAATAGTATGATATTTATGGGATAATTATTGTTTTTTTATAGGGTAAATGACTTGTAATATCTCGTTACATAAATGTAACATCATTTTAAGATTAGTTGAAACTAATTAGATTGCTAGTATATCATTCCCATCGATATATGCTGAATCGTCAGCAATACTATCAAAGTTCTACTTATTATATAAAACATAAAAAATAAAAAAATGGCAGCTACTTATCTGCTAATTTTTATTTCATTAATATAAATTGAAGCGAGAATGTTTATGAATACAAAATATCCTGTCGCTTGTGCAGTTGGACAAAAAATTAAAACGCTAAGAAAAGCTCAAGGCTATACTGTGTTTCAGTTAGCTAAAGAGATAGATATTAGTGAACAACAATTATTTCGTTATGAGCGCGGTGTAAATCGTATTGATATTGATTGTTTAGTTCGCGTATTAAAAGTCTTAGGCGTTAATATGGGTGAGTTTTTTAGTGAAGTGCTGCAAGATGATACCCAACCAGAAGAAAGAAGGGATACTAAAGGGATCGATGATTCTATTTATTCTTTAGTATAATATAAATAATTATTTTGTCTCATAATGAAACTTAACTTGATTTTAACTTCTAATTGTTTCAATTAAGGACTTAAATTAAGTTTGATCACCATTTTAAATTCATTAAAAAGAATAAATACATTATTTATCTCTCATACTGTGTAACTTTAAAAATAAAAGCCTGTAATGGGCTTTTATTTTTTTATTATATAATATGCCTGAAATTAACTTTAAATTAAACAGAGATTAATTACAGGATAAATAGTCAAGCTTTAGATTCGCTACTAGGTGAGCTAAATTGAAACCGCGAAAATAGAAAAATAAAGTTGATAACGCAACGCTATCAACTTTAAGAATCATCAATGAAAACGCGCTTTTCTGGCAAGGTAGTCGCCAATAAATTGCATCCCTTGGACAATGATGATTAATGTCACAACAGTAATGGCCATTGCCACATTATCAAAGCGTTGATAGCCATAGTTCAAAGCAAGATCGCCAACACCACCACCGCCTACTGCTCCTGCCATAGCTGTCGCACCGACTAAAGTAATACTTGCTGCAGTCAAACTTAAAATAAGAGAAGATTTAGCTTCTGGTAAAATGAAATGCCAAACAATTTGCCAATTTGTTGCACCCATAGAATCTGCCGCTTCAATGATCCCTGAGTGTACGCTTAAAAGAGAATTTTCCACTAAGCGGGCAGTGTAGGGAGCAATAAAAATCACTAATGGCACTATTGCCGCGGTTGTTCCTATCGATGTTCCGACCATAAAACGGGTTAGTGGGATCATCGCCACTAATAAGATAATGAATGGTAAAGAGCGAATGATATTGATAATTGGGTTAACAATTCGGTATATGTATTTGTTTTCCCAAATCCCTTCAGGTCTCGTTATAACGAGTAATATACCCAGTAAAATACCAAACAAGGAACCGAGTACTAAGGCAATACTCACCATGGTGAATGTTTCTGACATAGCGAGTAAAAATTGTTTACTTGTTAAGGCTGTTTCAAATAACTCTGTCATAATGCCCCCTGGCTAACCGCTACGCCACGCAGGCGTAAAAACTGTATAGCTTCTTCAATCTGTGCTTTATCACCCACAATCTGCACAAACATGCTGCCGAGTACTACCCCACTGATTTCTTTCATATTGGCAAAGAGAATATTTATTTTGACGATTTTCTTTAAAATTAGCTCATTAACAACAGGCTCTTGAGCTGATGACCCGAGGAATTCAAGGCGATAAACATCTTGCTGGTGGTCTAAATTGTGCAGCACACGCTCTGGTATTTCTTCATTTAAAACAGTCCCAACAAACTTTTGGGTCGTTGAATGTTTAGGATTTGCAAAAATATCTAATACAGTGCCTTCTTCCACGACTTTACCCGCTTCCATCACCGCAACACGGTTACAGACTTGCTCTATAACTTCCATTTCGTGTGTCACAAGTAAGATGGTAATATTTTGTTCGCGACTGATTTTTTTTAATAGCTGTAAGATGGAGCGTGTCGTTTGCGGGTCAAGGGCAGATGTGGCTTCATCACACAGCAGAATTTGTGGGTTATTGATAAGGGCACGGGCAATACCCACGCGTTGTTTTTGCCCACCAGATAATTGACCTGGGTATTGATTTTTTTTATCACTCAGCTCTACATATTCAAGAATGCTATCAACACGTTGACTGATTTCGTTTTTATCAAGTCCTAGCAAGACCAAGGGCATTGCAATATTTTGAGCGACAGTTTTGGTTTCCAGTAAATTAAAATGCTGGAAAATCATTCCTATACTTCTCTTATGGGCCCGAATTTCAGCGGGAGTTTGATGAGCAATATTTTGCCCATCAATAATCACAGCACCACTGGAGGGCTTTTCTAATTGATTGACCAAACGAATAAGTGAGCTTTTTCCTGCTCCGCTATAGCCAATAAATCCAAAGATATCTCCTTTATTGATATGCAAGTTAATATCTTGCAATGCAACTAAAGATTGCCCATCTTTTTCATATACTTTTTGGACATTTTGAAATGTAATCATAGTTTACTCTACATTATCAGTTAGCTGCATACGTTCTGAAGGCAAGGCTGCTGGTTGCCATTCATCACCTAATAATTCAAATTCTTGGCTTGTTTTCACTAATTCGAGGTGTTCTTCTCTATGAGCGAGGTACAATTGAGCGGCAATATGATCAGCTAAACGCTCTGCACCTGTATTGGTACCAGGGATCAAACCAATAACAGGGCCCATGCTAAGTGAAGCACTTAAATTGAAACAATAAAATTGTTTTAACTTTTCAGTGTCAGCCGTTTTTTTGCCTTGTAATTCAAAATGCGAGCCTAAATAAGGGTGTGCGCCGAGTTCACTATTCGCTTCGTTGATTGGTGGAGTATAAACATCAGCCCACGTTTTAATTAGAGGGGTAATTTGGTTAAATGCAGGATGTTTGAACCAATTAATTTTATATCCTGTCGCGAGGATCAAATAATCTAACGTGAATTGTTCAGTTGTCGTCGAAATATGTAGTTTTTTATCTTTTAATTCAATCTGTTTAATTTGAGTATTAAAATTAAAAAAAGCATTTGGATGACAAGAAACTCGTAAAGTACTGCCATGAGGGGCAGGGGTTTTAGCTTCAGCAACATACGCTGAATAATGCCATTTTTGTGCATCTGTAAAATAGGCATAAGCATTAGTAAAACCCGCGCTTCCTGCAACTTTACCTCTGTTTACCCGTGGCATATCTGTGGCACGGATTAAAATTTCCACACTCTTAGCCCCGTTCTCTAAGGCTGTTGCAGAACTATCCATTGCACCTGCGCTATAGCCAACAACACCAATGTCTAACCCTTTAAAGCGGCTGTAATCAGTGCCTGCATACGAATGCTCCCAATAGTTTTGTGGAATATTATCCATAAAACTGGGAATATTCGGTTCACTAAAGGATTCCATACCTGTGGCTAAAATAACATGCTGTGCGATGTAATTTGTTGTTCCTTCAGGTGTTTTAAAAATTAACTTGCTACCATTATCGGTTAAATGTAGGTCAATCAGTTCGTATTGATTAAATACTTTTGGTGCAGTAATCGCTTTAAACCACTGCAAATACTCTCCCCACTGAAGGCGAGGAATTTTATCTAACTCTTCCCATTTTTCATCGCCAAACTGCGCTTTGAACCACGCTTGAAAGGTCAATGAGGGGGAAGCTAAAGCGGGCCCTACAACCTGTTTTGGCGAACGTAGTGTTTCCATGAGAGCAGGTTTTTGCCAAGGCCCTTCACTTCCAGTAATGGCTTTATCAAATACGACGGCATTAATACCACGTAACTTGAGTGCAAATGCAGCCGTGACACCTGACATACCAGCACCAATAATGGCCACGTCAATATGTTGTTTGTTGATATTATTTTCTGATAATGCCCATGATGTGATTGGGAGATTAAGATATTGCAAATCTTGTGCAATATGCGCTTCTAAAGCCGCTAAGCCAATGATCCTATCCATGAAATTATTCCTTATCCTCCATAATTTCAAATGGCTCACCGAGGGAAAGCATTAAGCGGTTTGCCCATGAGAAAAACGCAGTAGACTGAATTAAATCAAGCAATTCGAGTTCAGATAGTCCCAGTTGGCGTAGTGTTGCGACTTGAGATATTGTTGCTTGAATCGGTGTTGCTGATAAAGACGCCACGAGATCGGTGATTGCTAACAATCTATCGTCAAAGCCATCCGCAAGAATCTCACCTGTCGGCGTTGCTAATAGCTTATCGACATCACTACGGCGTTCTTTGGCATACTGGCTGGCTTTGCGTGCATGAACAGAAGCACAGTAAATGCAACCATTCACTTTACTGACAGCGGCAGCTGCGAACTCACGTTCCCAGCGTGGTAGGCCGCCAGCGGTGTAAAAGACACCACGATCGATTAAGGTTCTAATTTCTAAAATCTTGCTTTGGTGAGCGAGCAGAAGAAAGTATTCAGAGGTTAATTGACCAAATTTTTTCATCACCTGAGTTTCTTCATCGCTTAGCGTTTCTGCTTTTCTAGCCGTTATCCAAGCTTCCCAACCTAAATTATCTTGTGTAAAGGCGGTAGGGGATGGGCGTCCCTGGCGAGTGAAAGGTTGATGATTCCATTTGCCCGCGACTATTTTCGCGACATCCCGTGGATCATTTTTAGATGTCGTTAAGAGCTCAATACCTTCGACTAAACGAGCTTGATAGGTGACAAAGGTAATTAACTGAGCGAGCAAAACGATGTCGCTATTTTCCCAGCCTTGTGTAATTAAGGTTTCGATGAGTGAAAACTGAGTATCTTTAGGAGATAACGTTAATATTTGCAGATATTCCGCTGCAGCTTGCAGAGCAGGTGAAAGATTTTCTATTTTTAGTGCTGGTGCTTGTTGAAAATAAAAATCTGCTAATGTTTGGCTGCCAGTCAATTTTGCAACCTGATGCGCAAAACCATAACGAACATCAATAGGAAATTGTGTTGATGGTACAGAGAAAATTTCGCTGTATGCGGCTTGGGTATTTAAGGTTGCGGCTGATCGGTCTTGGCGGATTAATGCTAAATCGGAATCTGGTGGCAAGTGTGTCAGGGTGTTAATTAAATCATTATTGAAAATAGTCATAAAGCAACTCACTTTTTTTAAACGTTTTTTATCTCCTTCATTACATATCAATCACATCATTTATCGAACGATCTATTTGTTATATCCATATAACTTAAAGGAATTAAAACCTATTCTTATATCACTAATTAACTAAGTTATAATTATCTGATCTAAGAACAACCAAATTAATATGATTATACTGGCTGAAATATTTTCACAGGGTTGTTACATATGTTAAAACAAAAATTAATAAATTTATCTTTAATCGCATCAGCTGTTTTTGTGCTTTCAGCATGTGGTGATAACAATGAAAAAGATAATCCAAATAAAAAACAGATTACGATAGGTTTTGGAGTTGGTAATTATATCGATCAAGTAGATAAAGGAATCGTCCCTATTTTAGAGAAAAAAGGCTATAAGGTAACTTTGCGTCAATTTTCACAAAATAGGCAAATTAATCCTGCATTTGAAGAAGGTTCTATTGATGCATCGGTGAACCAAAGCCGCGCATATATGGATGCATATAACAAAAAGAATAATATTAATATGGTCGCATTGACAGACTCACCAAGCGCGCCACAAAGTTTACGTTCAAATAAACACAAATCAATTGATGATGTAAAAGATGGCATGATTGTCGCTTTATCTAACGACCCTGTAAATGCAGAAAGAGGGGCGCGGATCTTAGAACAACTAGGCTGGATTAAAATTAAACCGAATGTCAGCACATTGAGTTTTAGTGTTAATGATATTTCATCAGGAAAATATCATTTAGATGTGCGTGAAACGGACGCAGCTCAAGGATTAAGATTACTTGATGATGTTGATTTTGTTGTGGTAAATGGCAATTATGTCGCAAGTGCAGGCCAGCGTATTGCCGATGGATTAGTTGTTGAAAACTCACCATTAGAACACCGTGTTATTGTCACTGTCATGCAAAAAGATCTTGATTCTCAATGGGCTAAGGATTTAAAAGAGGCTTTTGAGTCTAAAGAGTATGCGGATTATATTCGTTCTCAGCGTATTTATGATGGTTTTATCGAACCAGAAAGCTGGAATAAATACCCTAAATAAAATCCTAGTCTAATTTTTATTTTTTTATTCTTACCTAGCCACTTATTATTAAATTAATAAGTGGCTTTTTTAAAACTTAATATGAAATTTATTCTTATTAAATTCCTAGACAACACAATATTTTTACTGCTATTAAATAGATAAGTAACACAACAAAAAATACAACGTCATAAAAACACTGAACAAAATCAACCTGACAGGGGAAGAATATGAGTCACGAACTGATTGATGCATTTAATATTATAAAGAGCAAGAAATGGGTTGATTTAACACACAGCTTTGATGGGAATTCACCGCATTTTTTTATGTTTGATGCTGCTGATTTTAAAACCTTATTTGGCTATGCAGAAGGTTTCTTTGCTCAGCAATTTACCTTCCCAGGGCAATATGGCACGCACATTGATGCGCCATGTCATTTTGTTGAAGGTAAACGTTTTCTGCATGAGCTAGAGCTAAAAGAACTCGTTTTACCTTTAATTGTTATTGATCAATCCGAAAGAGCAAAACAAGATCCAAACTTTGCATTTTCTCTTAATGATGTACTGACTTTTGAGGAACAGCATGGAAAAATTGAACCTGACAGTTTTGTTGCACTAAGAACAGATTGGAGCAAACGTTGGCCATCACAAGAGCTTATGGATAATAAAGACGAAGAAGGTAATAACCAAATACCTGGCTGGGGGATGGATGCCTTAAAGTTCTTATTTGAAGAACGGGGTATTAAAGCAATTGGACATGAAACGTTTGATACAGATGCGGCAAAAGATTTCCGTAAAAATAATGCGTTACTTGGGGAGTATTACGTTTTAGATCAAGATACTTACCAAGTGGAACTGCTGGCAAACTTGGATAAAGTACCGACTCGTGGGGCAGTGATCTTTAATATTGTCGCTAAACCAAATAATGCGAGTGGGTTTCCTGTGCGTTCATTTGCTATTCTTCCCTAAATATTGAAATTTTATTACCAGCCATTTACTTAGCGTGGCTGGTAATAAATTGCAATTATTCTTACAAGACTAATACTATCCATATTGCCGCTAATATCATACATAACGCGGCAACAACACCACCCGATTTTGCAAACTCACTAAACGATATTTTTACGCCATAAGCCGCGGCTTGTTCAACAACAATAATACCTGCAAGGCTGCCAAATACTAATAAATTGCTGGAAAACCCTGAGCCTAGCACTAATGCTGCACCAAGGGCGTCAGCATTTCCATCAGGGGTTAAAAATGGAACGAGTAGCATTACTGAAGGGTTATTTCCCACAATTGTGCTGAGAACTCCAGTCACTAAGAATAAAGCGAATGGATTATTTAAATCAACGCCATGGGTGCGTAAATCATCGAGGAGTTGCTGGGGAATACCTGTTGAGGCAAACGCGGCATTGACGACAAACAGTCCCATAATTAAGAGTAACAAATTCCCATCAACTAACTTAAGCATATCGCTTGATGCGATTGAGCGGTTTAATAATAAGAATCCGGCAGCAGTAAGGGCAATTAATTCCCTTGGGATATCACTTACAATAAACGCAATAATAACGGCAAGCGTAATAACTCCTGCTTTAGTCGTTTCCCACACATTGAGGTTTTCTTGCATTGTCGATACTGTAGTTTGCATTTCGTCCTTAGCTATGTACCAACGCTTGCGGTACAGCCAAACTAAGACGAACCACGTGATAGGTAATGACAGTAAGGCAGGGATTGCGGAAGCTTCTAATAAACCGACAAAGGAAATATCGAGCCCTTGAGCTGCAATCATATTCTGTGGGCTACCAATTAATGAGCCTGCAGCACCGTTATTTGCGGCAAAACAAAAGCCTAATAAAAATGGAATAGGGTTTAAACCGCGAGATAAGCTAATAGAAACTAATAATGGTGTCATGGCTACAACGACAACATCATTGGTTAATAAAGCGGAAAGAATTCCGCCAACACCGATTAATACGGCTAAAAGTGCTGGAGGAGAAACTTTTAGCATCGCAACACGGTTCGCTGTCCAACTATAAAAACCAGATACAACAAATGATGCAGATACGACCATTAAGCCGAACAGCATCCCAATTGTCCGATAATCAATGGCATTCCATGCATGTGGTGGGGTAATGCTATCAGCTGCCATCATGGCCAAGGCACCAATAATAGCGGCTCCCGTTCTATCTACTTTAAAACCAGGTAACTTACCAAAGCCCATGGCAACGTAAACCAAAAGAAAAACAATAATGGTTAAAGTCATTATATTCACATTTTAATGAAGAGGTTTAAGAATAATTTATCGGTGAACATCTTTTGAATCAAGGATAAATATTCTTTGGATAATAATAGGTTGCAGTTAATCCTATTAACGATATCGCAAAAAGATAGAAAATACAAAATGAGATGAGTGCTAAGCCTGTATTTTCAACTTTATATCCATTTCATAGGTGCTTTTTTGAAATAAGTAACAAGTGAAAATTAATTACAAAATAAAATCTACTAGCTATAAAAAGGTTAATCGAGTTTTTAATGGAGTTAAAAAAGGTGAATATGAAAATAATTTGTGATCGGGATCTCTTTTTCGAAAATTAAGGCAAGTGTTTTTATGTGATATTAATCTCGTTTTTTTGCTTTTTTTATGTGAAAAAACGTCTTTGTAGTAAAACTACACTATCTATTTGTGAGCATGATCAATATTTAGGTGGGGGGATGAGGGGGGTTTAGGTGACTTCCGTCACATAAGGCCCGCGTGGTACGCATCTGATAAAGGCCATGTTAGAGTGAAAGCGTCTAAATATTCACTAACGTTATTTGGCGATAACGTTGCAATCTTATCGTTCTCGTACCACGGGGTTCTATCATGGTAACATCAAATATCAAATTAAAGGTACAGAATTTTGGGCGTTTCCTCAGTAATATGGTTATGCCTAATATTGGTGCTTTCATTGCGTGGGGCTTAATTACCGCGCTCTTTATCCCTACGGGGTGGTGGCCAAATGAAACGTTGGCACAGCTTGTAGGTCCAATGATCACCTATTTATTACCACTGCTAATTGGTTATACGGGCGGTCGTCTTATTGGTGGTGAAAGAGGGGGTATTGTCGGGGCCATTACAACAATGGGGGTAATTGTTGGTGCCGATATGCCAATGTTTATGGGCGCAATGATTGCAGGGCCATTAGGTGGTTATGCTATTAAACGTTTTGATAGCTGGATAGATGGTAAAGTCAAAACGGGCTTTGAAATGCTAGTAAATAACTTTTCATCTGGCATTATTGGTATGCTTTTGGCGATACTTGCTTACCTTGCTATTGGGCCTCTCGTTGCTGGCTTATCAAAAGTGTTGGCGGCGGGTGTAAATGTGATGGTAGAAAATAATCTACTGCCCTTAACTTCGATTTTTGTTGAGCCAGCCAAAATACTCTTTTTGAATAATGCCATTAACCACGGAATCTTTTCCCCATTAGGTATTCAACAAGCGACTGAAACAGGCGCGTCTATTTTTTTCTTAATAGAAGCTAACCCAGGTCCAGGTTTGGGTGTGTTATTGGCATACATGTTTTTTGGTAAAGGGAATGCTAAACAGTCTGCGCCTGGTGCTGCAATTATTCACTTTTTCGGCGGGATCCACGAAATTTATTTCCCATACGTTTTAATGAATCCGCGGTTAATTCTTGCAGTTATTCTTGGCGGCATGACAGGTGTGTTTGTGATGAACCTATTTCATGCTGGTTTAGTCTCTCCTGCATCACCAGGCTCTATTTTTGCAGTTTTACTGATGACACCAAAATCATCTTTAATTGGCGTTATTCTGTCTGTGATTAGTGCAACACTTGTTTCTTTCTTAGTTTCTGCAATTTTATTAAAAAGAACCCGTGTGGGCGATGATGATGAATTAGATAATGCGACGAAAAAAATGCGTGATATGAAAGCGCAATCTAAATCATCGAGCAAGGAAGTAACGAATAACAATTCAACAGTTAATCTTGCAAATGTGCGTAATATTATTGTTGCTTGTGATGCGGGAATGGGCTCCAGTGCGATGGGGGCAGGTGTATTAGCGAAAAAGATTCGTGATGCGGGGTTGCTTGATATTTATGTCACGAACATGGCTATCAATGACCTTCCTACGAGTGTTGATATTGTGATAACGCACAAAGACCTCACTGAAAGAGCTAAAACATTTGCACCTAATGCAATGCACATTTCTTTAGCGAATTTCTTAGATGGTCAAATATATAATGATTTAGTGACTAATTTAATCGCGAAAAAACATCCTACTGCTGCAAATGATGGACGCTTAATCAAGCAAACAATTGTTGCTGCAAATGATGAATCTTTTGATATTGAAGATAAAGATGAAGCGTTGTTTACACTTAGCGCCAAGCATATTTACTTAAATTTATCAGCGAAGAATAAAACGCAAGCAATTCAATTTGCGGGACAAAAATTAGTTGAGGGTGGGTATGTAGAACCTGATTATATTGAAGCGATGTTAGCGAGAGAAAAATTAACCTCAACTTATCTTGGTGAATCAATTGCAGTCCCACATGGAACTATTGAAGCGAAAGATCGTGTTTTAAAAACGGGTATTGTTATTTGCCAATATCCTGAAGGTGTTCAATTCGGAGATGAACCCGATGAAATTGCACGTCTTGTTATTGGCATCGCGGCACAAAATAATGAACATATTGAAGTGATTACACGAATCACCTCTGCACTAGATGAAGATGGGGTGATAGATAAATTGTGTAATACCCAAAGTATTCAAGAAGTGCTCGAAATTTTAGCATCGCAAAGTGCAGCGTGAGGAGAATAACAATGAAAGTCATTCATTTTGGTGCAGGTAATATCGGTCGTGGTTTTATTGGTAAATTACTTTCTGATGCGAATTCACAACTCACATTTACCGATGTTAATCAGCCATTAATTGATCAGCTAGAGCATCAGCAGTCATATCAGGTTCATGTTGTTGGGCAAGAAAGTAGCATAGAAAAAGTACAAAATGTGCACGCAATTAATTCTAATGATCCAAAGACAATAGAATATATAGCCTCTGCAGATATGGTGACAACCGCAGTAGGCCCACAAATTCTCGAAAAAATAGCAGGGACTTTAGCGCAAGGTATTGCTTTAAAATGTAAATTAAATAACCAAAAGCCCCTCAATATTATTGCGTGTGAAAATATGGTTAGAGGAACAAGCCAATTAAAACGACATATTCTTGCTCAATTACCTGTAGAAACACACGGATGGGTTGAACAATATGTTGGTTTTGTTGACTCCGCCGTTGACCGGATTGTTCCTCCAATGGATGCAGCGAATGATGACCCTCTTTCTGTAACTGTCGAATCATTCAGTGAATGGATTGTCGACAAAACACAATTTATTGGCAATATTCCGACAATCGACGGTATGGAGTTGACGGATAATTTAATGGCATTTGTTGAGCGCAAACTATTCACGTTAAATACAGGCCATGCGATTACTGCATATCTAGGCCAATTATATGGCTACCAAACAATCAGAGATGCCATTAATGACCCTAAGATTCTCGCTATCGTAAAAGCTGCAATGGAAGAAAGTGGGCAAGTTTTAATTCAACGGTATGGGTTTAATGCAGATAAGCACCAGCAATATATTGAAAAAATATTAAGCCGCTTTGCTAACCCTTATTTAAAGGATGATGTGAGTCGAGTAGGGCGCCAACCTATTCGTAAACTCAGCCCTGAAGATAGATTGATTAAGCCACTATTGGGGACATTAGAGTATGAACTCCCTAATAAGAATTTGATAATGGGTATTGCAGCTGCGCTTCATTTTAGATGCACTAGTGACCCTCAATCTATTGAAATGACAGCTCTAATTGAAGATAAAGGTCTATATCAAGCTATAGTTGAATTAAGTGGACTTCAACATCACCCTGTCATTATTAATAAAATTTGTGCGCAGTATGAGCTAATGAAGTAGAGTAATAGGTAATATTACGGATAATGAGTTAATTGGTGAGGTTTAATCACTTTATGGTTAGTTGCGAATAAATATCAAGCTGCTGGCCATAAAGTGACAAAAGAAATTATTATGGAAAATAAACAAGACATTGAAAATCAAATTTTTGAACGGCTAAATCAGCGGCCAGAATTACATTTGTTTGTTCAAGAGGCTATTATTCTTATTTCACAAGCTATTGATAAATTGATGTTAAAAGTATTTAGAAAGGATGATTATGCCGTAAAATATGCAGTTGAACCTCTTTTAACAGGAAATGGCCCATTAGGTGATTTATCTGTACGTTTAAAATTGTTATTTGCTTTGGGAGCTATAACACGCGAAACCTATGAAGATATTGAATTATTTTTAGCATTAAATGACTCGTTATCTCACCAAGAATTAAAATTAGATTATACCGATGATGAAATAATAGGCAGTATTAAAACGCTTCACTGTATAGGGCCATTACCTGAAATGATGCGTTTTGATCAACCTGAGGACATGGTTGACCAGCAGCTAATGAGTTTACAGAAACAACGCTATCAACAAATGGTCAAATCGTCTTTAGTGTTATCTGTTGCCGATTTAATTGCTCAAATATTAGAAACCGATGTTTTTTAATGAGTCACCGCATTTTATTTTTTCTTTATAAATCTTACTCACCTATTTACTTTATCATATAAGTATGTTCGAAATACCAATACGTATAACCAGAATGAATATAATTGAATATGAATATTGTTATTACACATGAAGTAAGTCCAGAAGATCGTGATGAATTACTGGCGGGGCTTCGTAGTTTTAATGTACAGTTTTTAGATGCCTCTCGATTCGGTCAACTAGGGGTATATTTTAAAGATGATGATGGTGTAATGCAGGGGGGCTTGATTGCAACAATCAGAGCCAATTGGTTATGTATTGATTATTTATGGGTAAGTGAATCTGCGAGAAATGAAGGAATAGGGAGGCAATTAATGCAAGCAGCTGAGCATGAGGCTTCAAAAGTAGGCTGCCTTCATTCTTTAGTCGATACATTTAGTTTTCAAGCATTACCATTCTACCAAAAATTAGGTTATATCCAGCAAATGTCACTGCCAGATTTTCCTGAAACGGGAATGCAATCTCATTATTTGACTAAAATGAATTTAAAATAGTGAAATTAATTGTCTTCATTACGTACATTCGAAAAACAATTGACCCCATTTGTTATTGTATTTTCATTTGCAATAGCAGATGGATTAACAGGTAAGTTTAATTGATTTACCCAGCATGCTAGGCTCTGTTCTGCATTTAATCCTACCCTTGTACTTTCATCATGAATTGAACGAATATTTATTGTTGAGTATTCCATCAATTTATTATCAATAAAGATAAACACATGATCCGCTTTCTGACTTGGCAGATTGGTTAATATTTGATCCGAATAAAATAACAAATCATACTGAGCTTGAGAGGCAGAGCTAATCGGTATCCCTTCAATTTTAATGACATCAGCTTTGCTCATTCCAGAAATAACGACTAATTTTCGCTCTTTCTTTGTGCAGGCTAAAAGTAAAAGTGGTAAAAAAAGAATAATGATAAAATTTTTCATTGATAGATTATCTCAGTGAATACGCGCAGTAGAGTTGATAATAGAAAGTTCTATTCTTGATAAAAATGTTCAGATGAAAAATAGGATTTTTCTATTTAGACTGATAAACGAACTGCCAGCACTGTTTTTCCCTAAGAGAGCAGATTATTCATAGTAACAGGAAAGTTTCAGTTGTTGGCTAACTAAGCAAGAGCCTCTAACTTGTATTCCTAATATATTGTGTATGCGCCTTACCTACCGTTAATTGCGATATGAGTGCTCAAGTGGTACAAGTATGATTAGTTAGCTATATTGATGTAAACTTTTAATTGGTAATTAAAATGAATGAATCAAGTAGTCTGATAATTGCAGAAACGATAATTAATGTTAATAGTATCATGTTTTCAGATAACGCATTTTTTCTGCCTGTGTATATCTATAGAGTAGTAAATATTATTTATCAGGTGAATTTATTAATGTGATTTAGGCTAATATTGAAAGAAAACAAATTGATGTTACTAGCTGAGGGGGCTAAAACAGCCTGATATTCCTGAACAGGTAAATTGGGGTGAGATGCCTCAGTGATTCGCTGATGCCATAGCGCTATAGCAAAATGCAACTTGGACAAGAAATTCATTCGAGAGATTGAAAGGGCTAGGGGGAAATTCAACATTCAACATTCAACATTCAACTAGATGGTGATTGCGAAAGCGACAAGAGCTACATAGATAGCAGATAAGACCAAGGACACACCGATGATTGTCCTAGCGAAAAGACATAAAACACTACTTGGTGGTGATTTTGGAAATAGTGCTGAAAAGCTCCAATAAGCAAGCCACAGGAGTAAAAAGGCAGCAAATAAAAGATAAATAACGGTGAATGTCACTACATATATTCCAATATTTACGTTAGATAGATGATTGCTATGATGCAACGTACGCTATGATCATTCCAAGCATGCACATGGTGGCTATCAGGCATATTCCAGCGATAACCCGAATAAAAGACCAGAAAGTATTGGTTCTGCCTATATTCCAAAAGCAAAAAAACACTGAAATCCCTAATATGATTTCATAAGTAATCAGTTCAGCCATGACGATACATACATCCGTATGATTAAGTGATTAATAATATACATAAGTCAAATATCAATAGCCATCAATTAAAGACTAATGTTCTCTCCACCATGTGTTCATGCCAGTTTAGCTTTGTATAGTTCGGCATAACATGAATAGTTGCTATGATTTTTTGTGAGGATTGGGAATAGGTTGGTTTCGTTTGTACTGGTGTCCCCTGCAGGAATCGAACCTGCAACTAGCCCTTAGGAGGGGCTCGTTATATCCATTTAACTAAGGGGACTTTTGGCAGTCATTGCTAAACAGGGTTTGCATTTTACTGTCCGCATCCAATGGAATCAAGTTGTTACATAGAATTAATTCAATTTATTGCTAATGAGGCAATTTTGTATGATTTTTAGTCTTTCTTTTATTAAATAATTATCTGACACGTCACCTCGCATGGTAACGTATTTAAAGGTTGGCTGATGGGAACTGTGCTTACAGGATTAGCGGTTAAAATACGTATTAAACCAAAAAGTAATGGTGAAAGGCTCATTTTACAGTGATTTTTTCTTTTATTGATATATTTTTTATCTAATCGTTAAGTTAGCTTTTATTCTTGAGTAAAAATTGATGGCACTGCACACTATTTTCGAATATATAAAAACAATATTTAAATGGTTTTGTGTGAATTAGCCATAACTCTTATAATAATGGCATGATTAACTAGGGTATAATTAAAAGTCGATCTGTATAATCACTCAAAACGGTTAACAAAAATAATTTTTTCCCCTTATTATTATCAAATTCGTGAATATTGTGGAAAGTACCATAGCAGGGCGGTGCAGGGAATGGAGAAAGTGTTATGAAGTTTCGCATGACTAGCGTTTTTCTAGCGGGTGTATTAATTGCAGGTTGTGCAAGTAATATTGACCCAGATACGCAAGAACGTTCAGACCCATTAGAGGGTTTTAACCGAGCAATGTTTAATTTTAACTACAACGTCTTAGACCCTTATGTTTTAAGGCCTGTTGCTGTTGCTTGGAATGATTATGTTCCTATGCCTGCGCGTAATGGATTATCCAACTTCTTTGTTAACCTTGAAGAGCCTGCAAGTATGCTGAACAGTTTCTTGCGTGGGGAAGTGACCCAAGGGTTTAAACACTTTAACCGTTTCTTCCTCAATACGGTATTTGGTATGGGTGGGCTGATTGATGTTGCAACAATGGCGAATCCTCAATTAGCGAAAGAAGATCCTAAACGTTTTGGTAATACACTCGGTTACTATGATGTCGGTTATGGTCCTTATGTCGTTTTACCAGGATATGGGAGTGCAACACCACGAGAGGAAGGTGGGGATTTAGCTGATGGTTTATACCCAATGCTGAGCTACCTAACATTCTGGATGTCTGCAGGAAAATGGGCACTTGAAGGGATAGAAACAAGAGCACGATTGCTGGATTCCGATGGGTTACTTAAAAACTCTTCAGACCCATACTTAATGATGCGTGAAGCTTACTTCCAGCGTAATGATTTCTTATCAAATGGCGGCGTATTGAAAGCAACTGAAAACCCAAATGCAGCTGCAATTGAAGGGGATCTGGATTCGATTGATTAATTTAGTGAATTGACTCAGGAAGGTTTATCACTCTCTTGTCTAGATTAAAACGTGAGAGTGATAAATTAACAGCTAGTCATTGTCTCGCTTTCCTCGTTGGGTAACGGTGTCAATCAAGGCGATTACGCCTAACACCCCAATAAAACCTACTGTAAATAATGTCCCCATAAAACCCCCTACGTTTTTGTCATTGTTGCCTCTTTTGTACTTTTACTGCGAATTTATCGCATTAATAATACAGTTTAATGAATGGATACGTATTTTTTGTGTATCTGTATTCTAAAATACGAGTATGGCTTGTGCTTGCAAATAAGAACATTCAGAGAATGAAAGGTAATCTAATGAAATATATAAGGATTTATCTGAAAAAAGTTTATAGGGCTAATTTTTAGTATAAAAGTGGAAATTTGGATAAGAATTATTTTATTAACAATTAATTTACATGAGGGGGTGGTAAGGGTCAAGATAAATTTATGATAGGGATGTTTTTTTGAACACTGAGAGAGTGGGGCTATCAGGGAGTTGCCTCCCCGATAGTTAAGCATTCGGTTTATTAGAATGCGTAGTTAAAGTTCACACCGTATAACCAAGCAGAGCCTTCAGATTTGAATTGGTATGTACCTAAAGGTAATTTATCTGTTTCTACAAGTTTTTCATTTATGTTCACTTTCTTACCATGCATATAAGAAATACCTACATCAATAGAGGCATCTTCGTTAAATGCATAGGTGCTTCCTACGCTCAACCAATAGCGATCTTGATCAGGTATAGAAATGGAACGATATTTGGATGGAACAGGGCTTTCGTCATAAGCAATACCAGTACGGAATGTCCAGTTATCATTGTAGAAATAGGTTGTACCTATTGCAAACCGCCATGCATCATCAAAGTTTTCTGCTTTGTGGAATAATTGTTTGTTATCGCTACTACGATATGCAGTAAGATCTTTAAACTCACTCCAACCAGTATAAGCTACGCTGTAGTGGAGTGCCCATTTCGGTGCGACTTTATGATAACCAGAAAATTCCCAAATATCAGGTAAATTAAGATCTAGCTTACCCTTAATTTTGTTGCCGTCAGTTCCAACAATTCCGACCATATTAAGGGCTGGGTTATTACTCGGTAGGTCATTCGAGTATTTTCCGTCTTTGAATTTAACTTTGACTTTTGAGCGATAGGTTAAACTGAAACGATTATCGTCATTTAGTTCATAAAGGATACCAGCATTCCAACCATAGCCCCAGTCATCACCTGTTAATTTAGCCATGGTAGTGCTTGGACCCATATTGTTAAGTCCTAGCATAGGGCCTAACTGGCTTAAATCACCTGCGTGACGAGTGATCTCCGCATCAGCGTAAACCGCATTTGCACCAAGACCAAAACTAAAGTTGTTATTTAAACGGTATGCGCCGCTTAAATTTAAGTTAACAGTTTTTAAATCGGTTTTTCCACCGATAGGGCCTGCTGCATAACTTTTATTAAAATCCGTTGCTAAGCCGAAGTTAGTTGTCATGGATGTACCAACAGCCCACTTATCATTAACGGGGAAAATAAAGTGCGCATTAGGGACAACAGCACTTGGTGCGATATCATTAGCTGTTAAACGACCGTCATTTCGGCCTTTAATATCAACACTTGGGTCAATATACACAGCACCGATAGAAAGAGATGGTCGGTCAAATAGCATCATCGCAGCAGGGTTACGGCTTCCCTCACTTGCGTTGTCGCCCATCGCACCTGCCCCAGAAAACGCACGTCCCAGTGCGGATGTTGAATATTCATTGAGCAAAAAGCCAGCCGCGCCGGCGTTGGATGATACAATTGCCACTGCTATTGCTAAAGCTGACTTAGAAAACAGGTTTTTCTGGCTCATGACCAAAACCCTCTTATGTTTTATTTTAAATAAAGCGACTTCTATCGCAAGAAGCGCAGAATTGTAGGGTCCATTGTCGCCATGACAAATCAGACCAGTTACTAGAGTATAGGTCTGACCACCCAATATGTTGCAAGTCTGTTTTGTGTTTATTGCGACTTCGTTTTCAAAAATGCGATGCATTTAACAAAATAGCAACATAAAGTGACGAAATGGGAGCAATAAATAATCAGATACGGGGTAAGATCAAACTTATGTTTAATTATTAGCAATAAGTTTTGATTCACACTGGTTTTTACCACTTTTTCAGCGTTATGATAGCCACTTAACAGTTTGTTTATTTGGAGAATAAAATGACTGATGCGATTAACCGTTGTAGTGCGGATGAAACAGCAGCTTGCTGCTGTGTAGATGTAGGCACAGTGCTGGACAATAAAGACTGTACTGCGTCGTATCAGCATGTTTTTGCCACACAAGGTGAAGCGGAATCCATGTTGAAGATGCTCACAGAAAAAGCGAAGTCTGTTGAGTCTGAACCCTGTGCGATTAACCATACTTTTAAACAAGTTAATGGTGGTGTTGAACTGAGCGCAGAATTTAGTTTTAGCTGTGAAGCAGAAAGCCTGATTTTTCAGCTAGGCCTTCGTTAATCAAACGTTTGAATCTATTAGGTGAACCCTTCTACTGTGATAGCGCCCTTTTATTAGGTGGCTAAGCGTTAGAAGGGTTTTTGATATTAGGTAGACCCATTCCTTTCTTTTTCGCACTATTTTTATGCTAACTTGCGTGCGCGCTCCCATTTTTTAGTCAATGCAATTGATAATTGTGAAAATTATGTTAACAATCATTACAGGTCAGACCTCTTTCGGCCAGTCATGAAAAAATTAACAATAATTTTTTATTTATGCTTTTGCAGGAGCGACCATGAATCAACATTCCCACCATGGTGACAGTACATATTCAACAAAAGAGCGTATTGCTATTGTCAGTGGTTTACGTTTACCGTTTGCAAAGCAATCAACAGCATATCAAGGTGTTGCTGCTGTAGATTTAGGCAAAGCAGTAGTCGCTGAATTATTAGTTCGTAGTGATTTAGATAACCAGTTGATTGAGCAACTTGTATTTGGCCAAGTGGTTCAAATGCCTGAAGCACCCAATATTGCACGGGAAATTGTGCTTGGAACGGGGATGAGCGTTTCAACAGATGCTTACAGCGTTTCAAGGGCGTGCGCGACAAGTTTTCAAGCCATTGTGAATGTGGCTCAAAGTATGATGGTTGGGGATATTACTGTTGGTGTTGCAGGAGGGGCAGATTCCTCTTCAGTTTTACCGATTGGTGTTTCGAAAAAATTAGCAGCAACATTACTTGCTTTGAGTAAGGCAAAGTCGGTTGGGCAAAAATTATCGCTTATCGCGAAATTACGCTTAAAAGACTTAATGCCAGTCGCACCTGGTGTTGCTGAATACTCAACAGGGCTTCGCATGGGGGATACCGCGGAGCAAATGGCTAAAAGTTACCACATTACGAGAGAACAACAAGATGAGCTAGCACATCGTTCACACGTCCTTGCTGCAAAAGCGTGGGATGGAGGCCTACTAAACGATGAGGTCATGACTGCGTATTTGCCGCCTTTTAAGCACGCTTTTTCGCAGGACAATAATGTACGAGGAAATTCAGTATTGTCCTCTTATGCTAAATTAAAACCCGCATTTGACCGTAAATATGGCAGTGTAACAGCTGCAAATAGTACACCTTTAACCGATGGTGCAGCAGCGGTATTAATGATGACAGAGTCAAGGGCAAAAGCATTGGGTTATACCCCGCTGGGTTATATTCGTAGTTACGCTTTTAGCGCGATTGATGTGTGGGAAGACATGCTATTGGGGCCATCCTATGCAACGCCCATAGCCCTGAAGCGCGCAGGGTTATCTTTACAAGATCTCACTTTAATTGATATGCACGAGGCTTTCGCCGCTCAAACATTGGCAAACATCAAAATGTTTGGTAGTCGCCAATTTGCACAAGATAAATTAGGTTTAACACAAGCCATTGGCGAGATAGACATGGACAAATTTAATGTTCTCGGTGGTTCTATCGCTTACGGGCATCCATTTGCGGCGACAGGCGCCAGAATGGTGACACAAACATTAAATGAACTTCGTCGTCGTGGTGGTGGTTTTGGTTTAACAACAGCTTGTGCTGCAGGCGGGTTAGGTGTAGCTATGATTTTAGAGGTGGAATAATGACACAAAATTCTACTACAGAATTAGTAATGGATAAGCTGCCGCAGGCTTTCTCATTAGAAATTTATGACGAGAACGTAGGGGTGATTTTCATTGATGTGCCAAATGAAAAGGTCAATACGCTTAAAGCTGAATTTGCGCAGCAGTTTCTAACCATCTTACAAAAAGCGCAATCCACCTCGGGTTTAAAAGGGCTAGTTATTACCTCAGGTAAAAAAGATAACTTTATTGCGGGTGCGGATATCAGCATGATTGCGCACTGTGAATCGAAAGCGCAAGCCAGTGAGTTATCAAAGGAAGGGCATTTATTATTCGACAAAATAGATAATTATCCGTTGCCGATTATTGCTGCTATCCATGGCGCATGCTTAGGTGGAGGGTTGGAGTTAGCATTAGCTTGTCATGCGAGGGTTTGCTCAAATGATGATAAAACCCGCTTAGGTTTGCCAGAAGTACAGTTAGGCTTGTTGCCAGGGTCTGGTGGAACTCAACGTTTACCACGTTTGATTGGCATTCCACATGCACTTGATCTAATGCTGACAGGACGTCAGCTAAAGGGCAAACAAGCACTTAAATTAGGGCTTGTGGATGATGTTGTTCCAGAGTCAATTTTATTAGATGTCGCCGTTAAAATGGTGAAAAAAGGTGGCGTAAAACGACCTGCTATTCATTGGCAACAGCGCTTATTGAGTTGTAAATTACTGCGTAATCAAGTGTTTAATAGTGCAAGGCAAAAAGTATTGGGTAAAACCAAAGGGCATTATCCCGCTCCTGAAAAAATTATTCATACAGTAAAAATAGGGATGAACAAAGGGGTACAGGCTGGGTATGCAGAAGAAGCTAAAGCATTTGGCGAGTTAGTTATGACGCCTGAATCAGCGGCTTTACGTAATTTATTTTTTGCAGTCACAGCATTAAAAAATGAAACAGGTGCACAAGCTAAGCCGTTGAATATCAAGCAAGTTGGTGTGCTAGGTGGCGGGCTAATGGGCGGCGGGATCGCATATGTGAGCGCAACTCAAGGAAAGGTACCTGTTCGTATTAAAGATATTTCAGAAAAAGGCATTGCTCAGGCCTTGAAATATAGCTGGGATTTATTAACCCAACGCGTCAGCAAACGTCGGTTATTGGCACGTGAACGCGATGCAACAATGGCTAAAATTTCAGGGACATTGAATTACAAAGGGTTAGAAACCGCAGATCTGGTTATTGAAGCTGTTTTTGAAGATTTGGCGCTAAAAAGAAAAATGGTTTCTGATGTTGAAAAAATGACGAGGAAGGACGTTATTTTTGCGTCGAATACATCTTCGTTACCTATTCACCAGATAGCCGCCAATGCGCAACATCCAGAACGGGTTATTGGTTTACATTATTTTAGTCCTGTCGATAAAATGCCATTGGTTGAAGTTATTCCACATAAACAAACAGATGAGACAACGATTTCTACTGTTGTGGAGTTTGCTAAACGACAAGGTAAAACAGCCATTGTGGTTGGCGATGATGCGGGCTTTTATGTTAACCGAATACTGGCACCTTTTTTATGTGAGGCTGCGCAATGCCTTATTGAAGGAGAATCTATTGACCATATTGACAGTGCATTGGTTGGGTTTGGTTTTCCTGTTGGGCCATTTAATCTACTCGATGAAGTTGGTATCGACGTTGGCATTAAAATTTTACCTATTTTAGTTGAACGGTTTGGGGAAAGATTTAAAGCTCCTGATATCTTGGATAAAGTTGTTAAAGATGACCGTAAGGGTAAGAAAAACGGTAAAGGTTTTTATGAATACGGGCATTCTTCGGGTAAGTTACTATTTTGGAAAAAAACTAAAAAACGGCAGGTGGATAAAACAGTTTATTCCCTTATTGATATCACGCCAGAAAACAAGTTGAGTAAAACGGATATTGCTCAACGTTGTGTGATGATGATGTTAAATGAAGCGGCCCGTTGCCTTGATGAGAAAATTATTCGTAGCGCAAGGGATGGTGATGTGGGTGCCGTTTTTGGTATCGGTTTCCCACCGTTTTTTGGCGGCCCGTTCAGGTATATGGATAATTTTGGTATCACGAAAACGGTAGAGACGTTAAAAACACTTGCTGTACGTCATGGTGATAAATTCCAACCCTGTGACTTATTATGCAGAATGGCTCAGAATAACCAGACGTTTTATGCTGTTGATGACCAAGAATAGCGAAAGTGGGTTAAACACTATTTTTGTTAGTTAGAGAGGGTTATGCGATAAGCTATAAATGCAATTGAATACCCTGAAAAATAAAGCCTGAGCTGAATATTGGCTATTCAGTCTTCAGGCTTTTTTAATCGATTGATTTAATAAGTCTTGGTAAAGAAAACTAAAAAATCAACAAAAAGTTACTTAAATCATTTTAATTGTTGATTATTTAATGCAGAATCACTTTTTACCCCAACTGATGGTTACTTTTACAATAATTATCTTAACAAAAAGAATAGCCACTTTAAGTCAGTAGGCTACTCAGATGGTGGATTATGCAAGTTTATATTATGCGTCACGGCGATGCAGCGTTACATGCGGCAAGCGATGCCGAGAGGCCATTAACACAAAAGGGAATAGATGAGTCAATATTAATGGCTAAATGGTTGAAAAACCGAGGTATTGAAATTGACACTGTATTAGTAAGCCCTTACCTAAGAGCATTACAAACGGAAAAAATAGTAGGTGAACACCTTAAACTTCCATTACAAAATGAGGTTTTAGCGCAATTAACGCCAGGTGGAAACGCGGCTTTTGTTGCCGATCATATACGCGATATAGCGGTGACAGGTGTAAAGGCAATATTGGTTGTATCCCATTTACCTTTAGTTGGCTATTTAGTTTCACAACTCTGCCCACAGAAAGAACCGCCGATGTTTACAACATCAACGATTGCATGTATTGAATTGGATTTGGCTTTTCAAAAAAGTGATGTTGAATGGATGTTGAGTCCGTCACAGTTACTATTCGCTAAATAAACCATCCAGTAATAAGAGCACTTAACGGCGAGTGCTCTCGTTGGTTTCAATCAAAAGTAGCAACGCTGCATTGCCACCCCATTCTTTAGGTGCTTGATGAAATGCAATAATATCAGGATGTTGTGCAAGCCATAGTGGTGTTTGTTGCTTTAATATATGTTTACCATGTCCATGCATAATGCACGCACAATACACATTTTCGCGTTTGCAAGCAGCTATTAGCGCCCCAATTTCTTGCTTAGCTTCCATTTGAGTCAATCCATGTAAATCAAGAAATAATTCAGGCGTATAGTCCCCACGACGTAATTTCTTTAACTCATAAGGATTAGAATCAGGTTTTAAATAACGAGTTGGGCCTTCATTTTCAAGCTGTGGCTGAAATTCATCAGAAAAGTAGAAAGAAGCATCAACTTGTTCCTGTTTCATTTTTTTGTCAGAAGGTTTTGTGACTTTCACTCGCACAGGCGCATGTAGGACTTGATCCTGATTAATTTTTTTTGCACCACGAATTGCTTCTTTAAATAGATGAATTTCATCATCTTTAAGTCCAAATTTATTTTTCGTCATTTTAATAATGTGTATATAGTCATTTTCGCTGGTCTTTAGTGTAACCTATTTTAAAGGGGGATGGAGACAAAAGCATTTTTTAGCGTGACATAACAAAATTGTCACCTTTTGAGCGGCAGAGATTGACAAACTGGGTATAACTAGTCTAATTGTATATACATATCTATACCATTATTTTTCAAACTAATAAATCAACCTGCTACGACAATAGGAAAACTGATGCTATTTAAAACGCTGCCACAAGATGTGATCTGGCGTCATGGTCGTATTGCGACAATGGATTCAGATCGAATTGAGCCTTATGGGCTTATCGAAAATCATGATCTTGTCGTTCGTGATAATCAAATTATTGCAATTTTACCGCCAGAGAAAATTGAACAAAACCAATGTCAGATTATTGATGTAAAAGGAAAACTAATTACTCCAGGATTAATTGATTGCCATACCCATTTAGTTTTTGGCGGTGACCGAGCTACTGAGTGGGAACAGCGTATGAATGGTGTTTCATATGAAACCATCAGTGCACAGGGTGGGGGAATTAATTCAACAGTTCGTGCAACCAGGCAAATGAGCGAAGCTGAGTTATTTGAAAAAGCACAGCCAAGGTTAGATGTATTAATTCGTGAAGGTGTAACGAGCATTGAAATGAAATCGGGTTATGGCCTTGATTATCAAAACGAAGAAAAACAATTACGAGTCGCAAAAAGATTACTTGCAGAATATCCTATTTCTATTTCTTCAACTTTGCTATCCGCTCACACGGTGCCACCTGAATTTAAAGGAAAACCAGATGAATATATTGACCTTATTTGTCAAAAAATCATGCCAGAACTATGGAATAAAGGCCTATTTGATGCTGTTGATGTATTTTGTGAAAGTGTAGGCTTTTCTCTTAAGCAAAGTGAAAAATTGTTTGCGGCTGCCCAACAATTAGGGATCCCCGTTAAAGGCCATGTTGAGCAATTATCTAATCTTGGTGGTAGTGAGTTAGTGGCACGCTATCATGGTTTATCGGTTGACCATATTGAATACTTAGATTTGGCTGGAATTAAAGCGCTTAAAGAAAGTGGGACAGTGGCTGTGTTGTTACCTGGTGCATTTTATTTCTTACGGGAAACGAAGTTACCACCGATTGACTTATTACGTGAACATCAAGTACCAATGGCAATATCAACGGATTTTAATCCAGGAACAAGTCCATTTGCATCATTACGTTTGATCATGAACATGGCGGCGGTATTATTTAAATTAACCCCAGAGGAAATATGGGCTGGAGTGACGCGCCATGCGGCAAAAGCTTTAGGTAAAGAGCACACTCATGGCCAGTTAAAAGTTGGGTTTACCGCAGATTTTATCGTTTGGAATGCCAAAGACCCTGTAGAGATGATTTATGAGCAGGGCAGTAATCCGATGCATATGCGTGTCTATCAAGGGCAAATTACACACCATAACCAATAATATTGATAACCGTTAGCATAAAAAAAGACATTTAAATTGGCGTGATAATCGCCATAATTAATTAATAAAGTTCTTATTGCCGTATATAGTGTAAGTGGTCACTATATATGGCAGTATTTTGTTTTCTGTTTTTTATTAAGCATCATTGTTTAATTACACAATTAACGCGTTTTAAATATGATGGATTTTATTCGCGACTGTCATGATGACGATATCCGATAGCACTAAGGCCGCGTTGCGTAACGTAATGACGATTAAAACAGCATACGCATATTCAAGATTTTAATGACTAATTTGGAATGAACAGTGACAGCCGAACAAAAAAATAAACAAGGAACGCCAGTTCCACTCTATTTGCAAGTTAAGCAATCCATTATTGAAAAAATACACACCGCAAAGTGGCGTGCGAATGATCGCATCCCCTCTGAATCTGAACTTGTTTCTCAATTTCAATGTAGCCGAATGACGGCTAACCGTGCTTTAAGAGAATTAACAGCGGAAGGGTTACTTGTTCGTTTACAGGGGGTCGGAACATTTGTTGCTGAACCGAAAGGGCAGTCTGCATTATTTGAAATTCACAGTATTGAAGCGGAAATTATTGCAAGAAACCATAAATACAGCTGTCGGATTATTAAATTAGAAGAAATACAGGCGTCAACATCACTAGCAAGTGAACTGAATATTCCTCCAGAAACCCCGGTATTCCATTCGATTATTATACATATGGAAAATGATGTTCCAGTTCAAATTGAAGACCGTTATGTCAATGCGTTGGCTGCACCAGACTACCTTAAGCAGAATTTTTTAGCTGTCACGCCTCATGATTACTTATCTCAAGTAGCACCTCTGACTCAAGGTGAGCATATTGTTGAAGCGGTTGAGGCAGATGAGCGCTCAGCGAAGTTGTTACAAATCAATGCGGGGGCATCTTGTTTGCTAATTACTCGTCGCACGTGGTCACAAGCATTTATTGTTACCAGTACTAAATTATTGTTTCCTGGAAATCGTTATAAACTTAAAGGTAGCTTTTCTTCCTAACGCCATTATTTATAAACGGAATCTTGCTTAAGGTGATTTTCCGTTTTGCCATTCTCTAAATATCATTCCCCTTTTTGTTTTCGACTAACTTAGTGTAAACGCATTGTGAAATAAATGTGATCTCACAGGCAAATTTAGAAGAAAAAAACAGCGGTTATAAAAAAAGCAGAATACCTATCTCAATGTTTTATCAAACGAAAAAACCTTTTTATATCAAATTTTTTTAATTTTTATGTTAAAAAATGGATTGATCATACATGTCTATACAACTATATCTATATAAACATAAATGGTATCCAATGATTCGATAAAAGAGGGTATATAAGTGACTGCACTAAATAATAAATACAGAAATATCGAAATTAGAGCACCGCATGGGAATACATTAACGGCAAAAAGTTGGCTGACGGAAGCACCATTGCGTATGTTAATGAATAACCTTGATCCAGATGTTGCTGAAAATCCTCATGAACTGGTGGTGTATGGCGGAATTGGTCGTGCTGCACGTAATTGGCAATGCTATGACCAAATCATTGAATCACTAAAACAACTTGAAAACGATGAAACACTGCTTGTGCAATCAGGTAAACCCGTTGGTGTATTTAAAACTCATTCGAATGCACCACGGGTATTAATTGCTAATTCAAACTTAGTCCCACACTGGGCAAATTGGGAGCATTTCAATGAGCTCGACGCTAAGGGGTTAGCGATGTACGGGCAAATGACTGCGGGAAGTTGGATTTACATCGGTAGCCAAGGGATCGTGCAAGGCACATATGAAACGTTTGTAGAAGCTGCCCGCCAGCATTTTAAGGGGGATTTAACGGGACGCTGGGTATTAACCGCAGGGCTAGGTGGTATGGGGGGAGCTCAGCCATTAGCTGCCACATTAGCAGGAGCTTGTTCACTCAATATTGAATGCCAACAAAGCCGCATCGATTTTCGCTTAAGAACTCACTATGTTGACGAGCAAGCTATTGATCTTGATGACGCGCTTGCCCGTATCAAAAAATATACCGCCCAAGGTAAAGCTATTTCCGTTGCACTGTGTGCAAATGCTGCGGAAGTCCTACCTGAACTGGTTAAACGCGGTGTGAAACCAGATATGGTGACCGACCAAACCAGTGCCCATGACCCATTAAATGGTTATTTACCCGTTGGAATGACATGGGATGAATACCGCGAGCAAAGCGTAAAAGACCCGCAAGGTACCGCGCTTGCCGCGAAAAAATCTATGGCTGAACATGTTAAAGCAATGTTAGCGTTTAAACAGCAAGGTATTCCAACGTTTGATTATGGCAATAATATTCGCCAAATGGCACTGGAAATGGGCGTCGAAAATGCATTTGATTTCCCTGGTTTTGTTCCCGCTTATATTCGCCCGTTATTTTGTCGTGGAATTGGCCCATTCCGCTGGGTTGCTTTGTCGGGAGATCCTGAAGACATTTATAAAACAGATGCCAAAGTTAAAGAATTACTGCCAGATGACAAGCACTTACACCGCTGGTTAGATATGGCTCGTGAGCGTATTAGCTTCCAAGGGTTACCTGCGCGTATCTGTTGGGTTGGGTTGGGGGATAGAGCAAAACTCGGCTTAGCATTTAATGAGATGGTCAGAAGTGGCGAGGTTTCAGCGCCAATCGTGATTGGTCGTGACCATTTAGATTCAGGCTCAGTTGCTAGCCCTAATCGTGAAACTGAATCCATGAAAGATGGCTCTGATGCGGTATCAGATTGGCCACTACTCAATGCGTTATTGAACACTGCAAGTGGTGCGACGTGGGTATCACTGCACCACGGTGGCGGTGTGGGGATGGGCTTTTCACAACATTCAGGTGTGGTCATTGTGTGTGATGGCACTGATGAAGCCGCTGAGCGGATTGCTAGAGTGCTTCACAATGACCCTGCTACAGGTGTTATGCGTCATGCTGATGCAGGATATGACATTGCAATTGATTGCGCGAAAGAAAAAAACCTTAATTTACCTATGATTAAAGCTCGCTAAGGAGTGCCATTAATGACTAAATTAACGATCCATCCAGGAAAAATGACACTCGATGAGTTACGTATTGTTTTCCAACAAACGGTGACGATTTCTCTTGATAAACGCGCACAAGCTGCAATTGAGAAAAGCGTTGCAACCGTCAATAAAATCATCGCGGAAGATAAAACTGCATATGGTATCAATACTGGGTTTGGTTTACTGGCAAACACCCGTATTGCCACGAAAGATTTGCAGTCGTTACAACGTTCTATTGTGATGTCCCATGCTGCAGGGGTTGGCGACCCACTTGATGATGAACTTGTTCGTTTAATTATGGTTTTAAAGATTAATAGCTTAGCGAGAGGGTTTTCGGGTATTCGTCTGGAAGTCATTAATGCACTGATAGCATTGGTCAACGCACAGGTTTATCCATTCATTCCTGCTAAAGGTTCCGTTGGCGCTTCTGGGGATTTAGCTCCTTTAGCTCATATGAGCTTGATTTTATTAGGAGAAGGTAAAGCACGCTTTGAAGGAAAATGGATTTCAGCAAAGAAAGCGCTGGAAAAAGCTGGACTGACCCCATTGAAATTAGAAGCAAAAGAAGGTTTAGCGCTATTAAATGGAACACAAACCTCAACGGCATTTGCACTTAAGGGGTTGTTTGAGGCGGAAAAATTACTACTTTCGGGTATTGTCTGTGGTGCATTAAGTGTTGAAGCTACATTAGGCTCTCGCAAGCCATTTGACTCTCGAGTGCAAGAGGTTCGAGGGCAAAAAGGGCAAATTGATGTGGCAGCATTGTTCCGTGAAATTTTATCGCCAACAAGTGAATTAGCCAAATCACACGAAAACTGCGTAAAAGTACAAGACCCATATTCACTACGCTGTCAACCGCAAGTGATGGGGGCATGTTTAACGCAAATTCGTCAAGCGGCAGAAGTGATCCTCATTGAGTCGAATGCAGTGTCAGATAATCCACTGGTCTTTACAGATAACGGTGACATTATTTCTGGTGGGAACTTCCATGCAGAGCCTGTAGCAATGGCTTCGGATAATATTGCGCTTGCATTGGCTGAAATTGGTGCGCTGTCAGAACGCCGCATTGCGTTATTGATGGATACGCATATGTCCCAGTTACCACCATTCCTTGTTAATAATGGCGGTGTAAATTCAGGCTTTATGATTGCGCAGGTTACAGCTGCTGCGTTAGCCAGTGAGAATAAAGCGTTAGCTCATCCTTCTAGTGTTGATAGCTTACCAACCTCGGCAAATCAGGAAGACCATGTTTCGATGGCGCCTGCGGCGGGGCGTCGTTTATGGGAAATGGCGAAAAACGTTACGGGTATTCTAGCGATAGAGTGGTTATCCGCTTGTCAGGGAATGGATTTTAGAGAAGGATTAAAATCGAGTGAGGCCCTTGAAAAGGCACGCAAAATACTGCGTGATCAAGTGACTTACTATGATAAGGATCGCTATTTTGCCCCTGATATTGAAGCGGCAATTAACCTTATTAATCAACACAAGCTCTCAACACTGTTTACGGTAGGGACAGTCTTCCCTAAATAGCACATCAAGCAAATAAAAGGTGGCCGACAATGTATCGGCCGCCTGAAGTATTTATCTGCACGACTAATAAAATAATACGAAGGATAAATCATGCAAAGCACATCACAACTTGCGCGAGGGCTTTCTGCGCGCCACATCCGATTTATGGCTCTTGGTTCTGCGATTGGTACAGGGCTATTTTACGGTTCAGCAAAAGCGATTGAAACAGCAGGTCCGGCGGTCCTGCTGGCATATATTATCGGGGGAGCAGCAGTATTTATGGTCATGCGAGCACTCGGTGAAATGGCCGTTCATCGCCCACTTGCGGGGTCTTTTTCCCAGTATGCAAGTCACTATTTAGGTGCTAGGGCGGGTTTTTTTGCTGGCTGGACCTATGTATTTGAAATGCTAATTGTCTGCCTCGCAGATGTCACAGCGTTCGGCGTGTATATGAAACTGTGGTTTCCAGAAGTTGAACAATGGATTTGGGTTCTGAGCATTATATTTTTTATTGGGGCGATTAACTTATGCCACGTAAAAACGTTTGGAGAAATGGAATTTTGGCTTTCCATCATCAAAGTCGTGGCGATTATCGCGATGATTGTGGGCGGTGCAGCAATCATGTTGTTTGGCTTTGGTCAGGCAGCAGATCATGCGGTGGGTGTGTCGAACTTATTTATTCATGATGGGTTTATGCCAAATGGAATAGGGGGAGTGATTGCGTCATTTGCTGTGGTAATGTTTGCATTCGGGGGGATTGAGGTCATTGGTATTACAGCAAGTGAAGCGAAAAACCCTGAAACGACGATCCCAAGAGCTATAAATGCCGTACCAATTCGCATCTTACTCTTTTATGTCCTGACCTTATTTGTGTTGATGTGTATTTACCCGTGGAACCAAATTGGTCAACAAGGTAGCCCATTCGTCCAAATTTTTGATAGTTTAGGGATCCAGTCGGCAGCAAATATTTTGAATGTGGTGGTGATCACTGCTGCGATATCAGCGATCAATAGCGATATTTTTGGTGCAGGGCGTATGATGTATGGGATGGCGCATGAAGGGCAAGCCCCAAAAGCATTCACTAAGCTAACAAAAAATGGTGTGCCATGGATGACCGTACTTGTTATGGTGGTTGTACTGCTAGTGGGCGTCGTCTTGAATTATGTCATTCCTGATGATGTGTTTGTCGTGATTGCATCCATTGCGACATTTGCCACCATTTGGGTGTGGCTGATGATTTTACTGTCACAATTTGCGATGCGCAAAAAAATGTCTCCTGAAGAAATTAGCAAATTGAAATTCCCTGTACCAATGTGGCCTGTCGCACCAATCCTCGCGATTGCTTTTATGGTATTTATTTTTGGCGTGCTTGGTTATTTCGAAAGCACACGAATTGCCTTATATGTCGGTATTGTTTGGTTGGCGTTATTAACTATCGCCTATGCGTTATGGGTTAAAAAGCCAGCAAAAGAAACTAAAGATCTCCTCCAAAGTGAAAATTAATCTCGCCATTTTTCTCTGATTGTTTTGGTATCTTCATTCATGCCCTTTAAGAACTTAAAGGGCATTTTTGCATCAAATCGCTATTTAAAGGGGTGGTTTGGTTACTTTGTTAATTATTTTATTGCATTAATCTGCTGATTTGTCTTTCACTTCGTGGCAAACTTTACTAATTCATATATTCCCTTTTAAAAATCACGTTGGAGAAAACCTTCTTGGAAAAGATCTTCGTTGATGAAGCCGTCGCAGAACTTCATACCATTCAGGATATTTTACGTTGGACAATGAGCCGCTTTAATGCCGCCAATGTATATTATGGCCACGGAACTGATAATCCGTGGGATGAGGCGCTGCAATTAGTGTTGCCAACGCTTTATTTACCTTTAGATCTGCCAGATGAACTTCTCACATCACGTTTAACGCCAACTGAGCGCCACCGTATTATTGAGCGTGTTTTGCGACGAATCAATGACCGAATCCCAGTAGCGTACCTAACAAATCGTTCATGGTTCTGTGGTCATGAATTTTATGTGGATGAGCGCGTGCTGATCCCTCGTTCACCAATTGGTGAGCTTATTAATAACCACTTTGTTGGGTTATTAGCAGATGAACCGCAAACGATTTTAGATTTGTGTACGGGCAGCGGCTGTATTGCCATTGCGTGTGCTTACGAATTTCCTGATGCAGAAGTGGACGCCGTTGATATTTCGAGTGATGTTCTCGCGGTTGCTGAGGAAAATATCGCTAATCATGGTTTAGAGCACCGTGTCGTCCCTATTCGTTCAGATTTATTCCGTGATATGCCTGAGGTGAAATATGACCTCATCGTCACGAATCCTCCGTACGTAGATGCAGAGGATATGGATGACTTACCTGAAGAATTCCGTGTTGAACCCGAATTGGCTCTTGCCGCAGGAAGCGATGGTTTGAAACTGGTTCGTCGAATTTTGGCGAATGCGCCGCGTTTCCTTACTGAAGAAGGCATTTTAGTCTGCGAAGTGGGTAATAGTATGGTACATCTCATTGAACAATATCCTGAAATTCCATTTATTTGGTTAGATTTCGAATACGGTGGTGATGGCGTATTTATGTTAACGCGTGAGCAGCTAGTTGAGCATCATGCCCATTTTGATTTATACATTGATTAATCAATAGTTGCACGATGGGTTAGGATCGGGTAATCAATAAGAACAACATAACGACATCATAATTATTAACCACATTCTTGGTATTCAAGAACGGCTTAAAATAGGAAACTCCGATGGCTGGAAATTCAATTGGGCAACTGTTCCGTGTGACGACATTTGGTGAGTCACATGGCGTGGCATTAGGTTGCATCGTCGATGGCGTACCTCCGGGGTTAGCACTGACAGAAGCTGATTTACAAATCGATTTAGACCGTCGTCGCCCAGGCACATCACGCTATACAACAGCGCGCCGTGAACCCGATCAGGTCAAAATTCTTTCAGGTGTGTTTAATGGCATCACAACGGGGACAAGCATTGGTCTATTGATTGAAAATACAGACCAACGTTCGCAAGACTATGGTGCGATTAAAGATGTCTTCAGACCAGGGCATGCGGATTACACCTATGAGCAAAAATATGGCCAGCGTGATTATCGAGGTGGCGGGCGTTCATCTGCCCGTGAAACGGCAATGCGCGTGGCGGCAGGGGCAATTGCGAAAAAATACCTGCAAGAAAAATTAGGTATTCAGATTCGAGGGTGTTTAACCCAAATGGGTCCTGTTGAGTGCGAAATTAAAGATTGGTCAATCGTTGAAGAGAACCCATTCTTTTGCCCTGATCCGAATAAATTAGATGCCCTTGATGAGTTACTGCGTGGGTTGAAAAAAGAAGGTGACTCTATCGGTGCCAAAATCACCGTTGTTGCAGAGCACGTCCCCGCTGGATTGGGGGAACCTGTTTTTGACCGCTTAGATGCTGATATTGCTCACGCACTAATGAGCATTAATGCAGTTAAAGGCGTGGAAATTGGTGATGGCTTTGGTGTTATTGGGCTTAAAGGCAGTGAAAACCGAGATGAAATTACCCGCTCAGGTTTTGCATCTAACCATGCAGGGGGGATTTTAGGGGGAATTAGCAGCAGCCAACCCATAATAGCCCATATTGCCTTAAAACCGACATCGAGCATTACAGTTCCAGGTAAAACATTAAATCGTGATGGTGACGAAGTGGAGATGATCACGAAAGGTCGCCATGACCCTTGTGTAGGCATTCGCGCCGTGCCTATTGCAGAAGCGATGCTGGCGATTGTGCTAATGGATCATTACTTGCGTCACCGCGGCCAGTGTGCTGATGTAACTCCTGCTGTGCAACCATTTGAATAATAGTAAAAAGTAGTTAATGTTATAGAAAGAGCGAAGCGGTTAGTCGCTCTTTTAATATGGAGGTTTGGATGATGCCTCCTTAAAAACACCTCATCTGGGTTGTGATATTGCAACGCAAGGTTGCGATAGATTACGTACCAACATCATGATATTTCTCATTTTGGATTGAAAAATGGATTGGCTGACCGCCGTTGCACCCGAAGTTTATGCTTTACTTTTCTTTGTTGCACTTTTCGCTGGATTTATCGATTCCATTGCGGGTGGGGGCGGTTTATTAACAATCCCAGCGCTATTATCCGTTGGGATCACCCCTGTTGAAGCGTTAGCAACCAATAAGCTCCAAGCGGTTGGTGGTTCCTTTTCTTCTACCTTATATTTTGTCAGGCGTAAAGCGATTGACCTACGTGAGCAAATTTTCCCCTTCATTATGACAATGATTGGTGCGATGCTCGGTGCGATTGTTATTCAAATGATTGATACTGCCTTCCTAAAGCAATTACTCCCAGTATTAGTTATCTGTGTTGGTCTCTATTTTTTATTAACTCCATCAATCGGTGTACAAGATAGACAGCAACGTGTCAGTATGCCATTTTTTGGCGTTGCAATCGGTATGACTCTAGGCTTCTATGATGGGGCTTTTGGGCCAGGTACGGGGTCATTTTTGGCATTAGGCTATGTGTTATTGCTCGGTTATAATCTGGCTAAAGCGACTGCCCATGCCAAATTACTTAATTTTGCCTCCAATTTTGGTTCTTTAGTGTTTTTTATTATCGGAGGTCATGTTCTTTGGGTGCTTGGTTTTGTTATGCTGGCGGGCCAAATGATCGGTGCACGGTTAGGTGCCCGTTTGGTATTAACTAAAGGACAAAAACTGATCAGGCCAATGATTGTGGTGATTTCGTTGTTAATGAGTATTAAGTTACTCCACGATAGCCATGGTGATGTCATTAAAGCTTGGTTCCTTTCATTATTTTAAGATGATTTAAATTATTCATGAGTAAATATAATTATCAGGATTTGATTGATATTTTTGATGGATGCTTTGGTGAAACCTATAACACCAAACTGGTAAAAGGGGACGATGAGCCTATTTATTTACCAGCTGATGAGGTCGTTCCTTATCATCAAATTGTGTTCGCTCATGGTTTTTTTACCAGCGGGCTACATGAGATTTCTCATTGGTGTATTGCAGGGGATGCAAGACGCCAACAAGTGGATTACGGCTATTGGTATTGTCCAGATGGGCGTGATGAAAAAACACAATGTGAGTTTGAAGTCGTTGAAATTAAACCTCAAGCCCTCGATTGGCTATTTTGTGTTGCAGTGGGGATCCCCTTTAATGTCAGTTGCGATAATTTAGAAGGGGATTTTGAACCCGATCGCATTGCATTTATGCGTAAAGTTCATGCACAAGTGATGATTTATTTGCAAAATGGCATTCCTGAGCGCCCATTACGCTTTATTAATGCGTTACAATCGTTTTACAATACGCCTCCACTTTGTGCAGAAGACTTCCCGTATCCGGAAGATATTTTTGCCTAATTGACTCACCTAAAGTAAGGATTAAGCATGCTTGCAGATTTAGAAACACGCATACTGACAAAAATTGATGATATGGTTGAACATGCTAGCGACGATGAATTATTCGCGGGCGGTTACCTGCGTGGTCACTTAACCCTTGCTGTGGCTGAGCTTGAAGAAGAAAACGAAACCAGCTCAGAAGCGCTGTATCAACGCGTAGAAGACAGCATTCAAACCGCCATTAAAGCAGGTGAGTTAACACCCCCTGACCAAATTTTGGTTCTAGGTATGTGGAAAAACTTATTAAATAACGCAATTTAATTTTCTGTGTTATGAATTGAAAGCGGGGATACCCGCTTTTTTGTTAGCTAAATTTTGTGATGAGTAAAAATTATGGCGCATATTCGTTTAGCGATACCGACAGATGCCAAACACCTTCCTGCCGTTGAAGCCTCTGCTGGCCAGGCATTCACGAGTATCGAAAAATATAAATGGCTTGCTGAAGGCGATGGACAAACCGAGCAAGACCATCTTGATTGTATTGCCGAGCAATTAGAATGGGTGGCGGTGAATGATAGCGGTGAACCGATTGGTTTTATTAATGCTGAAAGCCATCATGATAGCCTGCATATTTGTGAGGTTTCTGTCAGCCAGCAATGGCAAGGCCAGGGGCTAGGTAAGCAATTGATTAAACAGGTTCTGGATGCGGCTCGAGCTCGTAATATCATGGCTGTGACCTTGACCACTTGCCGTGATGTACCTTGGAATGCCCCTTATTACCAGCGATTAGGTTTTGAAATACTGAATGAAAGCGAGTTAACCGAAGTCCTGCGTGATATTTTGCAATATGAAATCAACGCAGGGTTCGCTGCAAAAGACCGTTGTGCTATGGTTATTAAACTGACCTAAATCAGGCTTCGTATTTCTGATGATGCCAGTTGATTGTTAGTACGGTATTTTTACAGGGCGACCTAACCGCAATTTTCTCACCCAAAAGCGGTTAGGGTTCAATTCAGCCAAGGTTTCATCATCCAATGGTAAAGGCTGGCCAAAAATCTGCGAGGCAAGAATTTCTGCACACAATGGGGCGGTTGAGAGTCCCCTTGAGCCTAAGGCACCAAAGATATACAAGTTTTGGTAAACAGGGGCATCATCAATTGGCTGATTTTTGGCAATTCTTGTCTGCAAATCATGATAAGCCGCTAAATGTTGCTCATAATTTGGCACATTTCCCAAGAGTGGAAAATGGTCACGTATAACGCAACGAATACCTTGGCGCGATTGTTGGTGTGAAATATCAATCTCATTAGGCCATGAAGCATCTGGTAAGTTATCAATGAGTTTTTGGCGGTTAGCTTGCTGCTCTTCTTCGTTATAATCTAAATCAAGGTGATCCCGTTGATAGCTGGCACCTAAGCAATGTTGTTTTCCGGTATTGTCCACGGGGGTTAAATAACCTTCAAAACACAACACATTTTTAAGTTTTTGTAAGGTAGGTGTCGTTGGTATATGGCTGACTTGCCCCCGGACAGGGTTAATGGGTAAATTAACAGTTTGTGAATATTGGCGTAGTTTATGGCCATTAGCAATAATGACGGTAGAGTGTACACGTGTTAGCTCTTTTTTTTCAGAAGTGCTTATTTGTAATTTCCAGAGGTTATTGGCTTGCTCTAATGCCGTGACGTTATGATTAAAATAAAATTGAACGCCACTATTTTTCAAGTAGCAATATAGCCCTTCACAAAGTTCAGCAGGGCATAACCAGCCACCTGATGGATAATGAATACCATCGTAATTGACATCAACACCACAAATATCATTAAGCTGCTGATGGGTTTTACCCAGAGCAAAATCTTCAGGCCAATTGGTGCCTAACATACCTGCAATTTTACGGGCAACTTTTTCGTTATAGGCCAATTGAGTAACACCGCACCACTGACCATCAAAGGGAATTCCCATAGTTTCAAGCTGATGATAAAAGCGTTTGGCAAAGGGGAAAGCACTTACAAAAAAACGTTCGAGCGGGTCATTTACACCTGTGAGTAACGGGTAAATAGCCCCTTGGCGATTACCCGAAGCATTTTGGGCAACGTTAGTATCTTGGCAATACAATGTGACGTTGGCACCACGTCTCATGAGTGAGTACGCTGCTGTTAAGCTGGCAAGCCCCCCGCCAATAATAGCAACATCATTTGGGTTATCTGCGGGGTATCTTTTGCTCCAAGGTGCTGTGTGTTGGTGATTGTTTTCGGCTAATACCCCAGTTAGCATTTCTCGTTTTTGCCCAAATCCTTTGACTTTTTTCAGTGTAAACCCAGCTTGTTGTAACCCTCGCTTAACAAAACCTGCTACGGTAAATGTGGCAAATGTCGCGTCTTTTCGTGCCAGTTTTGCCATTGTAGCGAACAAGTGTTCGCTCCACATTTGAGGGTTTTTAGATGGTGCAAATCCATCAAGAAACCAAGCGTCTATCTTATTGTTTAAATTGTCTTTAAGAAGAGATATTTGCTCATTAACATCACCAAACCACAAATCTAATGTGATATTGCCATTATCCAAAATGATTCTTTGATTACCCGCTAATGCAGGTGGCCAGTTTTCACATAATGCTGCTGATAATGCTGAAAGCTCAGGCCAACAGCGATGTGCGGCAATTAAGTCTGTTTTTGTCAGGGGGAATTGCTCAAAGCTAATGAAATGCAGTCGCTTGAGAGTGGATTGTGGATTTTGCGCTTTGAACTGTATAAAAGACTGCCATAAAACGAGAAAATTCAAACCAGTACCAAATCCTGTCTCTGCAATTACACAGGTTTCATCAGAATGTGTCTTGAAACGCCCAGGAAAATGATTTCCTTGTAAAAAAACATGACGGGACTCTTCTAACCCATTTTGGTTAGAGAAATAGATATCTGCAAATTGCTCAGACATGGGAGTGCCTTCATCATTCCAGCTAAGGCGTGCGGTTTGTACTGTGCTCTTTTTCACAATAAAGCCTATGATCACTAAATAATGACTAAATTTTAACGCTGATAGCGATGTAAGGCTACCGTCATAAAAAAGTGTTATTACTGCATTAGAGAAAAAAATACAAAAATTTACCCTGATCGGACTTGTTCAGCGTACAAGTGTAAGCTAAAGTGACAACCTGTAATCCCGCAATCATATAATTATAGTCATGAGGTAACGAATGAAGCGTGCAGTCATCACTGGTCTAGGTATTGTTTCCAGCCTTGGTAATAACCAGGAAGAAGTACTGGCTTCTCTGAAGGAAGGTCGTTCCGGGATCACTTTCTCAGAAGAATTCAAAGAGGCAGGGCTACGTAGCCATGTCTGGGGTAATGTCAAAAATTTAGATCCTAAAGACCTGATTGACCGTAAAATGTATCGTTTTATGAGTGATTGCTCCGCGTATGCTTATTTGTCTATGGAGCAGGCGATTGCGGATTCAGGTTTAACTGAAGAACAAGTTTCGAATTTACGCACAGGTATTGTTGTCGGCTCAGGTGGTGGTTCTCCACGTAACCAAGTTGCAGGTTCCGACGGTATGCGTGCTAAAGGTTTACGTGGCGTGGGTCCCTATATGGTAACCCGTGCAATGGCATCGGGTATTTCTGCTTGCTTAGCAACACCGTTTAAAATTAAGGGTGTAAACTATTCAATCAGCTCTGCTTGTTCTACATCTGCGCACTGTATCGGCCATGCGGTTGAATTAATTCAATTGGGCAAACAGGATGTTATTTTTGCAGGTGGTGGCGAAGAGCTGAGTTGGGAAATGACCTGTGAGTTCGACGCAATGGGTGCATTGTCTACCAAGTACAATGAAACCCCAGATAAAGCATCAAGAACTTATGACAAAGACCGTGATGGTTTTGTTATCGCAGGTGGCGGTGGTATTGTTGTTGTTGAAGAGTTAGAGCACGCATTAGCGCGTGGTGCGCATATTTACGCTGAAATCGTGGGCTATGGTGCAACATCTGACGGTGCTGATATGGTTGCTCCATCGGGTGAAGGCGCAGTCCGTTGTATGCAAATGGCAATGCAAGGTATTGATAAAATTGATTATATCAATACTCACGGGACTTCAACACCAGTCGGTGATACCAAAGAATTAGAAGCTATCCAAGAAGTGTTTGGCGATCACTCTCCTGCTATATCTGCAACGAAAGCCATGAGCGGTCACTCACTGGGTGCTGCGGGTGTACACGAAGCAATTTATAGCTTGTTAATGTTAGAGCACGGCTTTATTGCGCCAAGTATTAACGTTGAAAACTTAGATGAAAAAGCGGCGGGTTTGAACATCGTCACTAAACCAACGGAACAAGCGTTGAATACTGTGATGTCAAACAGCTTCGGCTTTGGTGGTACTAACGCCACATTAGTGATGAGCAAATATAAAGCGTAATTTATATCGTTCATATAAGTGAATTATTGATAAGCGAGGTCTTTGGATCTCGCTTTTTTATTTTATAAAACAATATATTGTCTCCTCTTTTTTTGAAAGACGCTCTTTGTCGGGTGAGCTATAAATACCGCTCACTTTAATTATCAAGACAAGGATTGTAGATGAGCTTTTCTTTAACTGTCCATCAAATACACAACGGAATACGCAATAATAGGGCTGAAATTGCGTCAGGTTTGGTCATGCTTCCTGTATATGCTGGCTTAATTACTGTTGGGATCGCTGCAGCTTTAATGGGGGTTAATGCGGAATTATCAGGTTGTGGTCACTGTTTTCCTTTATTAGAAACAAAAAACAAGTGCGCAACCTCTGCAAAAGTGATTAAAGCGATTGAGCAACCAACAGAAGGTAATGTTTCAAAGGCATTTGCTTCACAAATTAATAAAATCCATCAATTGAATGTGAATGATAAAAGTATAGAAAAATATGAAAAAAGGTTGTCAGCTATTTATTCGTCTTATTTGAAACATGTATTTCCTGAGACTCAAAATATCAACTCCCCCGTTATGTTTTCTATATCTCCAGAAAGTCATACATTGAAAGTTCACTTCAATGAGGGGATAAGCTCTGACATTAGTGAAAAAATAAAGGACAAAATAAACAGGGATACATTATCTACAAAAGCAGATAACCCAAACAATAGAATGAAATTAAGGTTTGATTTTTAGAGTAAACAAAATCAATGGCAGTACATTTTCTGCCATTGATTGGATTAATCACCGCCATCTCCTCCACCTGAATCTGATGAAGAACAGTCTGAACTTGAGCTATCAGTGGAACAAAAATGGCTATTTGAACGAGGGTTATCATCACTGGATGAGCTGCCATAATAGGGAGGAACATAACTTGAGTTTGAATGGCTGGAGTTGGTTTGTTTAGGTGTGTCTTTCACATTCTTACGTACTTCAAAAATTTGGCTCTTCCCTTTTGCCCAGCCAATAGTCACTGAACTGGTATTTTTTCTCACGCTGACATGCAGCATTTTCCCGCAATAAATAAACATTTTTCCAAATGATTTTATTTGAATATAACCACTGTCTTTTTCAGTGATGATAACGGGGTTTTGGCTGTGGATCACGTAAGTTTCATCGTACACCTCAACAGTGCGAATATGCGCTAACGGTTTGGGCTTGATATTAAATAGAACAAAAAATAATCTATCAAACATAAGGCTTATTACTTTAATAAATGGGGTTTATAAGCTAATTGATACCTGTTATTTCGCCAATCGTCTTTATCTGATTAAACATTTACATCTAACGATTCGAATAATAAAACCTCACTTTATGACATTATTATTATTGAGTGAATGCGATAATACTCACGTAAATAAAGTTAACCAAAGGGGCTAATATGGATTTCACACGATGCAAAATTTGGAAAAATGACTTAAAAATTTTAGGTAGTGCTTTAATAAACAGCATTAAAAGCCTATTCGCAGTTAAAATTAAATGTGTATCTAACAATAATAAGCCGTTTCCGCTGTTTATTAAACACCCTAAAACACCACTGCCCATGCCAATTCCAGAGTCAAAGTATGTATATTACGGTGAAAGCGCACACAATAAAAATGTGATATTGCTGAGTTACATAAAGCTTCCTGTTTATTGATAAGCAAAAAAATGCCCCGAAAGCAATCTGGGGCAAAGTTTTACAGAGAAGGTACTCGCAGGGGCGAGCTAAGAGAGAGCGTGTTGCTGTTTACGTTTACGAATGCGCTTAATAATTGGTGGCAGTACCAGTACTAACACCGCAAGGATTAATAAGCTTTGTGAAATGGTACTGCTCCAGAGGATATCGAAATTACCATTGCTGATAGATAACGAACGGCGCAGGTTTTGCTCCAACATTTCACCGAGTACAAAGCCTAAAATCAGCGGGGAAAGGGGGAAGTTCATTTTCCGCAAAATAAAACCAAATATCCCAAGCCCCATCATCAACAGTAAGTCAAATGTGGTGCTGTGAACCGCATAAACCCCTACCGCAGAAACACAAGCGATGGCAGGAACTAAAAACCAAAGGGGTACAGTCAACATACGGGTGAATAAGCCAATTAACGGGATATTCATAATTAGCAACACCACGTTGGCAATCAGTAAGGCGGCAATCAACCCCCAGACGATGTCAGGTTGTTCAGTGAACATACCAGGTCCAGGTGTGATGTTATACAGGGTTAATGCGCCCATCATGACGGCGGTTGTCCCTGAACCTGGTACCCCAAGGGTTAACATCGGAATGAACGAACCACACGCAGAAGCGTTATTGGCTGCCTCTGGTGCGGCAACACCTCGTACATCACCATTACCAAAGTCACCTTTTTCACCACTGATTTTTTTCTCAGTCATGTAAGTGATGGCACTGGCAATCGTGGCACCAGCGCCAGGTAATACCCCAACGAAGAAACCAATAAATGACGAGCGCAGGGCAGGGCCAGCACAGGCTTTGGCTTCTTTACGGTTAAACAACATTCGGCCTGTTTTACGAATTAGGCCTTGCCCAGTCGCCGTGCTTTCTAACATCAATAGAATTTCACTGACAGAAAACAAACCAATCACGACAACGATAAATTGCACGCCATCCGATAAATGCACGCTATCAAATGTAAAACGGTATTCCCCAGAGTTTGCATCTACCCCAACAGTGGCAAGAGATAAACCAATTAGCGCAGCGAGTAGCGATTTAATTGGGTTTTGGCTCATCATGCTACCTAGGCAGGCGATGGCAAATACCATCAATGCAAAGTATTCGGCTGGCCCAAAGGCGAGTGACCACTGGGCAAGTAGTGGGGCGAACAAAATGATACCGACGATGGCAATGGTTGAACCAATAAAGGAACTGACTGCGGAAATGGACAGTGCCACGCCACCTCGACCTTGTTTTGCCATCGGGTAACCATCTAACGTGGTCATTATCGCGGCGGCATCACCAGGTACATTCAGTAAAATAGAGGAGATTCGTCCGCCATATTCACAACCTAAATAAACGGTGGCTAGCAAGATCAGTGCAGACTCGGCAGGGAGCTTCAAGGCAAAGGCCAGTGGCAGCAAAATCGCCACGCCATTAATGGGGCCTAAACCAGGTAACATACCCACTACGGTACCAATAAAACAGCCTATCAAGGCAATCAAGATATTTTGAGGAACAAGGGCAACCTCAAAACCTTGTGATAGATACATCCAAGTTTCCATGTTGTCGCTCCTTAACTCAGTAGGCTGCCAATGGGCAGAGTCACATCCAACAGCTTATCAAAGGCATAGAAGAGGAAAATGCCAAGAATAGGCCCCGAAATCACCGCAGCGATGGGGGTTGCGCCAAATAACAGCGCGACACTGATGGTCAATAAACTGGTGGCGATTGGAAAACCAAGCCACTCAAACGCCCATGCATAAATCACTAAGGATAAAATTAATAGAGCAAGGCGGCGCAGTACATAAGGTTTTGGCCACTCAACGGCTTCTTGCTTACCAAACAGTAAGGCAAGCGCACAAATCGCCATTAAGGAGAGTATGGCAACCGGAAATGGGCGGGGGCCCAATGGTTCATAAGAGAACTCACTTTGGATCCCCCAGCCAATATAAATTCCGATGACACACAATATCAGCCAGACTAGAGCAAATATGCGTTGGCTCATCGTCGGCTCCGTTATTTGGCTAAACCAAATGCACGGGCTTGCTCACGATATTGCTCGATTTCTTTTTTCACATAGCTATCGAGTTCTTGCCCTGTTAAGTTGTATTCAAATAACCCGCGCAGTTCGCGTTGCTTTTTGAATTCGTCGGTTTGTTGCAGTTTTTGGAATGCTTCAACCCATTGGTTGTAATCTGCATCGGAAACTTTTGGCCCCATATAAAACCCGCGAATAATCGGCCAAACAATGTCATAGCCTTGTTCTTTTGCGGTTGGAATATCCGCTAAACCGTCACCAAGACGTTTGTCTGCATACACGGCAAGAATGCGGATTTTGCCTTCATTGATATACGGGGTCATTTCGCTGATATCCCCTGAAAGTACTTGAATGTGGTTACCCAGTAGCGCGGTTAATGTTTCGCCGCCCCCTTCAAAAGCCACGTAGCGCATTTTTCGCGGGTCAATATCAATGGCTTTTGCGAGTAACGCGGTTTTCATCCAGTCTTGGCTTCCAATGGAGCCGCCTGCACCAAAGACAATGCTATTGGGGTCTTTTTTAAAGGTATCCATTAAATCCTTGAGGGATTTATACGGGGAGTCAGCACGAACGGCTATCATGCCGTAATCGCTGCCCACACTGGCAAGCCAACGAACATCATTTTCGTTATAGCGACCAAATTTACCTTGAGCGAGATTGAGTAGCGAACCGCCAGAAAAAGCGACAATTGTACCTGGTTCAGCAGGGCGCTGTGCCACGATGGCATTGTAGGCAACCGCACCAATTCCGCCAGGCATGTAGGTCACTCGCATCGGTTTTTCAATTTCTTTGGTTTCCAACATGGAAACTTGGACGAGCTTACAAGTTAAATCAAACCCACCCCCTGGTTTGGCAGGGGCGATACATTCAGTCCGCTCAGGGAGCGCGGCTGCTGAGTTCATACCAACTAAAAATATTGCTGTTGCTAAGGTGTTTAATGTGAACTTTTTCATTCTTTATTTCCTTACTAAGCCAATAATTAGAGGAACAACTTGTAGATTTCTTATTGTGTTTGCGAGCTCATGATTGGCCGAGGAAGCTTTCATTTACCTTTCATTAACAAATAATATTATTTTTATGTGATATATATCAGATTGTTTTATATTTTTGCTTCTTTGTTATGTTAATTTAATGTTAATTTAACACCATTAACGTACTTGCAACGTCATAGTTGTGATGAATACAGTAAAAATGATGACAACTGCTTTTCATTCATGATGGGTAATGCCAACGTATACCAATAAGTAATAATAATGAGTGTGCGTATGAGAATTTTATTGGTTGAAGATCATGATGAATTGTCGTTGTGGTTACAAAAGGCTTTAACATCCTCTGGCTTTGCCGTGGATGTTGCGCCTGATGGTGCGATTGCGGATCAGCTGTTACAGACAGAAAATTATACTTTAGTTGTTCTGGATGTATCACTTCCACGAATGAGTGGGCTTGAAGTTTTGGCGCAAATGCGCAAACGTCACCAAGAAACGCCAGTTTTACTGTTAACGGCAAACTCTGACGTGGCAGATCGCGTGCAGGGATTGAATGCAGGGGCGGATGATTACCTCACCAAACCGTTTGATATCGCTGAGCTAGAAGCGCGAATTCGTGCACTTTTAAGGCGCAGCCAAGGGCAGGTTAATGAACCTCAGCGTTTTGGCTCTCTGTGTTACCATGAGGAAGGTTATTTTTTATTGCGCCAAGAGCCATTAGGGCTTACGCCAAGGGAATATGCGGTGTTAAACACTTTATTCCATCGACGAGGGCGTCCTGTTTCAAAAACACAACTATTTGAGCAGGTTTTTTCGTTGTCAGATGAAGCCAATTTACAAAGTATTGAATTATATGTGCACCGCGTGAGAAAAAAATTAGCGGGTTCAGATGTTAATATCAATACGTTACGCGGATTGGGATACCGACTAGAGCAGTGTAGTGTATGAAATTAGTCTCTCATCCACGCTCTCTCTTTCATCAGTTGCTGCTCTTTTTCGGTATCCCGCTCATTTTATTGGGTAGTTTTTCAGTGTATACCCACTATTATAGTGCGAAATATGCCGCGAATTTGGCCTACGATCGCACGCTTTTGGCTTCTGCAAGAACGGTTGCGGAAAGGTTACAAGTCATTGATAATCATCTATCTGTGAGTGTACCTTATGTTGTTCTCGACAGTTTTGAATTGAACAATAACGACAGAATTTTTTACCAAGTGATTTCCCCCAATGGTGAAACTATTTCGGGTTATGATGACCTACCTCCCATTCCCCCTTATTGGATGCGTTCTCAGCATTATACTGCATTGGTTTATTTCTATGATGCTGAATATAAAGGTTTACCTATTCGGATTGCGACATTTTTTCAGCCTATTAATGAAGGTGGGATCACGGGAATGGTGGAAATTCGCGTGGCAGAAACGGTCTATTCACGGCAAGATTTAGCTAATCAATTATTAATATCGGCATTAATGAGCCAAGGAACAGTGGTGTTTTTAACTCTGTTACTTGCCTATATCTTATTAAGTAAGCTTTTGACACCCCTAAAGAAACTATCGAATTTGATGTTAGGGCGTTCAGCAAATGATTTGACGCCATTACCTGATTTATTGCCATGGTCTGATTTATCACCATTAATTGAGGCGCTCAACCGTTATATTTCACGGTTAAAACGCATGGTTAGGCGGCAAGAACGCTTTAGTGCAGATGCTTCCCATCAATTAAAAACCCCACTGACGGTGTTAAAAACGCAAGTGTCTGTTGCCATTAATAGCGGTGATGAAAGTCAACGCCAGCAAAGTTTACAAGCGATTAATCAAACATTGGATAGCACCATTGTGCTGACAGACAGACTTTTGCAATTGTCCCGCTTAAAAGCACATGAAAAATCGGCGGTTAGCCAATACAGGGCGATTAACTTAGTGGAGATTGTTCATCAGGCGTGTTTTACCCGACTCGGGCAAGCGGAAAGTCAGCGAATTGACTTAGGCTATGAAGGTCTTGATAGCGCTTGGATTAAAGGCGAACCTATTTTGCTAGCCGAGATGTGCGCCAATTTAATTGATAATGCCATTAAATATACCCCTGAAGGCGGTGTGGTGACGGTGCGTGTAGTGAATAATGAAAGTACTCAGCAGCTTGTTTTAGAAATTGAGGATTCAGGTCCTGGTATCCCCGATGCGAAAATTAGCCGTTCTATGGAGGCGTTTACACGATTGAATAATGCATTGGGTAAAGAGGGCGCTGGGCTTGGTTTGGCGTTAGTAAAAGATATTGCCAGTTACCACGATTCGGAACCGCAATTACTCAAAAGTGAATTATTGGGTGGGTTGCTTGTGCGTATTGCTTTTACAGCGAGTTATGCGCCAACTCGTTAAAAAATAAGGGCGCTATTGATTGCGCGCCCTTGATGTTGTTGACAAAGCAGGATAAAAACGTGGTTTTTCCTGCTTTGTGTTATTAGCCGAAAATCAATAAATTGATTTTCCTAGTTTATTTTTAAAACATCTCCAACCTACAGCCAAACCTAATCGGTTTTTCCGTAGTTTGAAGGGCGCTATTGATTGAACGCCCTTATTTTTATCATCTATTTTTTCAGTGCACTAAAATCCCATTTTTTTAAGGCATTGATGGAGTCTTTATCTTGGTATTTAGCCCCTAATTCAAGGTAGTCGTGGGCTTTTTGCAGATCTTCTTTACTTTTGCTACCAACCCAGCCGTTATAGTACATATAGGCAAGTTTGTATTTTGCCATGGCATGGTGGGCACCTTGCTCTAAATTGGTCATATCGTAGTATTTGGCTGCTCGGTCGTAATCTTTTGGCATACCTTGCCCAAAGTACAGCATATCTCCCGCTAGGTGCGCAGTATTACTGTCATTTTGCTGGGCGCCTAAATCAAAATAATACAGGGCTTTTACGAAGTCCTTTTCTATTCCGCGCTCATTGTCTTTGCGATAGAGATTGCCAAGAATATTGTAGGCTCTAGGGTAACCATTTTTTCCTGCAAGCTCATAATAGTAAATCATTTTTTGCGTATCTTCGGGAACCATTTCACCTCGGGCATAGTTGATCCCTAAGGAGAACGCGGCCATTTTGTCGCCTGCTTCTGCTTTAACCCGCTTAGCTTCAATCTCCTTTGCAAAACGGCCATATTTTTGGAAGTCTTGCTCTTCTTTAAAGCGTTTATCAACATTTTGTTTATCTTCTGCTGACAGTTTATTCATCAACTCAATATTGTCAGTATCTTTTTCCAATCTTAAGGCGATGTAATACGCTTGTTTTGCATCATTTTTACGGGTATAGGCATCATAAAGACTACCAAGGGCGTATTTATCATGGTATTTCAAGGATATTTCAAACCATTCAATGGCTTTATCAAGATCTTGCTCAACATCACATTCCCCCTTAAGGTAGAGGTCACCCATGGCACGAGACAAATCTTCAGGTTCTTGAATAAAGGTTCTATCGGTGTTTTTTTCGAACTTGCCTTTTTCTAACCACTCTTTCAGATAGGCACCTGCCTTATCCATGTCAGTATTACGACTATTGGAACAGTAGCGCCCAGGAGAGTTAATTTCATAGAGCATTTTGATTGCGCCCATATCGCCTTTTTTATAGGCTTGCTCCAGATATTCTAAGGCTTTTTGTGGATCACTACTGGCGTAATAGGAATACAAACGCTTGAGAGCATCAGGGCGGTTTTGGGCTTCACTTTCAAGTAAAGAAAAGTATTTTTTATCATCTTTGCTGCGATTTAGATCATTTTTTTCACTGCGGATACCGTTTTGGTACAAATTTGCTAAGGAATTGAACGCCTGTTTTGAAAGCGCCTCATCAGTCGATTTCATCCCTTCCTGCAAGTATTGGATCGCAGCGTTGTATTCGTCAGACTCTAAGGTGATGCTGCTATCGTACAAGTAATCGCCTGCAAGTTGTACCTTAGAAAACAGATCGCCTTTCGCGGTGCCATCAAGGTAGTTTTGGCGTTTGGCTTGGCTATTTTCTGTCACTTTATCCAGTGATGGATAAACGGCGAGGTTACCGCCAGCAATGGCTTTTTTGTACCAAAGCTGCGCAGCAGGGGCGTGACCGCGGGATTTATACCAATCCCCTAATTTTTCAGCCGCCTCTGCATCACCATTTTGTGCAGGTACCACGGTGGTGTCATACAGTTTTGTGTATTCTTCAACACGGCTTGGGTTGGAATGTTTCCTCAGATAAACAATGGCTTCATCCCAATTGGGTTCAACAACTAACGTTTTCTTATCTGCGGAGAGTTCGCCCAAATACAGCATTTCACTGTAGAGGATTATTGCGTTATCGTTATTGTCGTCACTGGCCATTTTCAAGTATTTCATGGCTTGCTGGCGGTCTTCTTTCACTCCATTACCATATAAATAGGCGCGGCCCACTTTGTATTTTGCAACCGCACTTTCATTTAGCGTTTGCATGCCAATATCAAAGTCATCCATATACTTGATGTATTGATTGCCCCAACTACCTGCTTTTAGGTAGTATTCTCGGGCTTTTTGACGATCAACATCAACTAATTGGCTGCCATTTAAATATTGGTGTGCCAGTTCACGGGTATAGTTTTTGCTACCAAGGGCAGCTAATTGGTCGTAATAACCAATAATTTTGCTTTTGTTTGCACGTTGAAGTTCTTCATTTTCATTATAATAATCAATTAACTCTTCAAGTGCTGTTTCATTATTCAGCTTGGCGCTTTTCTCTAGGTATTCTTGCCATTTTTGCTTATCGACCTTCTGCCCATAATTACCGAATTTATAGGCATTGGCGAGGGTGCGAATGGCATCAGGGTCATTGTTTTTTGCATTCGCCTGAATGGTAATAAACGAGGCTCTCGCTTTTTCAATTTCTCTTTTGCGTGATTTTAAAAAGCTGAAATCAGGGTCGGATATTTTGTTGTAATATTCCATGGCGAGATCATAGTTAGCATCTTCCCCATAATTGCCTTTTTGGTAAATTTCACCCAACTCATATAAACAGCGGTTGCTACCTAATGCTGCACAGCGCTTATACTGCGGAACGAGGTCATTAGACGTTAACCCAGAGATGGCTTGGAAGCGGTCTTTATAATAGGCTTTATCATTGATGTAATTCACGCCATCAAGGTTTTGTGCAATATATAAAATCGCGGAGGTACTTCCTAAATCTGCGGCTTTTAAAATAGTGTCATAATAAGGCTTGAGTTCGTCATTCGTTAGGGCACTTACATTTTTTAAGTTTGTAAGTTGCGTAATACCATACTGATAAGTGATATCTGCGTCTGTACCAATCAGTGGCTCAATTAATTTTTGTGCTTCGGTATTTTTCTCATTGGCCGCTAATCTAACCAGTATGGCCTTCGTATCTCTGCGGTTTAAGCCTGTTTTAAATAAAACATCATAGGCGGTGGCGAGTTCTTCGGGGGTTAACTCTGATTTGGCTCGAGGCGAGTCTAATAAATCGACAAGTATATTGGCGATGGTATTGGTTTCAGTGGGTTGATATTTGAGCAGGGCAGCAGCGTAATAGACACGGCCGTTATAGTCGTATTTGCTTGCTTTCTCATACAGTTCAAAGGCTAATTTTTTATTGTTTTCTGCATCTTGGCGTAGTAAATAGTCTGCATAATAATGGGCTAATGCGTCATTATCGCGTTCAATAACGTCTTTTTTTAAGATATCAACAATCGTTTTTTCATCCACAAATGCTTTAATATCATAACGATAGTATAAATGAACTAACATGCGTTCTGCGGTGGATGGGTAGCCCCGTGAATCTAAGTTATCTTTCAGTATTTGTGTGGCTTTTTCGAGGTTTTTTTCTGTTCCAAAGCCATTAATATAGCCGCGAGCAAGTTGCATTTGTGTTTCATAACTTGGCTGAATGCGGTTTGCTTTTTCTGTCGCCTCAAAAGATTTTTCTGGGGAATATAATACACTGCCTTTAGTACCATAAACTTGGCTGGCAAGAATTTGTGCCTTTGCTGAGTTTGGGTACTTCTTCATTAATTCTGGCAGATATTTTGCCACGGTTTCATTGAGTTTTTTAGTGGGAAAATTATAGTCAGAAATGGCGCGTTGGGTGATGGTTATAAGCGCTTCTTGGTGCCCCAAATCCGCCGCTGAGATTAAGTATTTATTGGCTAAAGCGTCATTCCGTTCAACTGAATTGAAAATAGTACCTGAATAAGCACGATAAGCTTCATACATCGCGTCTGGATATTGTTGGTCCGCAGCCTCAGTTAGCGCTTTAATTTTGCTATTGTCTGCAAGGTAACTGAGGTACAGTGCCTTAGGTTTCTTTTGTTGTATTAGAGGGCGCAAATACGCCATAGCGCGTAATTCACTGCGTTTGACGTCTTCTCCCACACTGTATTTGTGATATAACGTGTAAATAGCGTATTCTTCGCCTTTACTGGCTCGTTCTTCAAGGTTGGTAATAATTTGTTGTTTTTCTTCAGCAGTTTGCGAACCATACAATGATAAAGGTGCTGGCTCCCTGTCATTGCTTTGGGAAAGATAATCGAACGTAGAGGAGTATGACATGCGTTCGTATTTTTTGGCTAACGCAGGGTTTGGTGCGATCCCATCGCCACCTTGTTCATAAATCGTGGCCAGCAACATGGCAGGGAATGGAAAATCTTTGCTAGCTAGCGGTGTTAAGATTTCAACTGCCTTTTTATTGTCCTTGTCAAATTGATGGGCGATATAACCCAGTGCAAATTTTGATATTTTGGAGCCTTGCTCAGCGGCTAATGTAAAGTAGTGGCGCGCTAGCTTGATGTCTTGGGGAATTTCGTCGTATCTATCCTCCATGTACACACTGCCCACTAACTCTTGTGCTTCTATTACACCTAAATCAGCTGCTTTTGTGAGGGAAACGAGACCGCTTCTATCGTTTGGGGTATCATCCATCTCACGGTTATAACGGTAATAACCTAGGTTATAGAGTGCATTTTTATTATTAGCTTCAGCGGCTTTGATCAAATAACGCTGCGCCGCTTCATCATCAGGCTCAATACCAATTCCATCTTTATACATCATGGCTAAGGCATAGGCAGATTGAGGATCTTTATCGGCATTTTTTTGAAATTGCTCAACAGCGGCTTTAGTATCACCTTGTTGATATAAGTCATACCCAGCTTGAGCTGGGTTGGATTGGCTTGATGCATTGATAAAATAAATGCCACCTGCGATAGCAATTATTATCAATACAAACAATACCATCTTAAACTGTTTAGTCATGGTTTTTCCTTGTCATGGCTTATCAGGTTATTTGCCACGCTCCTGTGTTCAATGGGCACTCTGAGTTAATACTACTAAAGAGGTATTTAATTTGGCTTAAGTCTAATTGCTTATGAAGAAGTTTCAATCGGATTTTGTCTACAATGGGCAATAAGATGGTTTTGAGATTACCAATGGTAGGAAAATAATGAATAACTGAGTGATTTTAAAATGTCACAAAGCATTAATGTTGATAAAAAAGAGACGAAAAAAGTAAAAAAGAGAGAGAAATATAGGGATTCTTTTGTGAGGGACTTTCAAACATAGCCCCACAATGTGGGGCATATGAGTGACGACATTGCTTTATTGCTTTTGTAATTCTATTCTACTGACAAGTATCCTTTTGAACCACCTTTTTTTCACGGCGGAACATGTGTGTGAGTGGAGTACGTAGTTGCTGCGCTAACATGACACCCAGTAATACCACGCCTCCGCCGATTAAATGATAACTTTTTAGCTCTTCACCTAAGGCGAAAATAGCGATAATTGCAGTGAATACAGGCGCGAGATTCATAAATATAGATGTAGTATTTGCGCCTAAACGCATCACCCCTTGGATCCATAAAGCTGGAGCAATAATGGAGGCGGCAATCCCTGCAAACATGACTAACCCAATATTGTGACTATTCAGTGCCACGTCATTGGCCATTAAGAAGTTTGGTAACAGTAAAATCACCCCAAAGAAAATCTGCACATAGAGTGAGTCCCAACTAGAGAGCTGAATTGCCCAACGTTTTGTCAGCACGCCATAGAGTGCATAAGCCGCAGAGGCAACAATCATCATTAACTCGCCTTGGCCTAACCCGTGGGATAGCAACGTACTTGGATTGCCTTGACTGACTAGCCACAATAAACCAAACAGCGACAAAGCCGAACCCAGAACGATACCGACTGTTGGGATTACGCGCAGTACAAAAATACTGATGATTACTGTAAGTAATGGAATTAATGAGTTCATTATTCCCATAAATGTTGCACTAACACTGTGGGCGGCATAATAGGCTAAGCTTTGGTATAGCATCATCCCGAGCGCCCCTAAAATGGCCAATTGCCACCAATGTTTCATCACTACTTTGTGGTGGCGCAGTACTGAGCGCAGAACAAAGGGGGTCATAACGGCTAATGCAAGTGCCCAACGGTAAAAGGAAATCGCTGCGGGGTCAATGGCAGTGGACGCTGCTTTGTTCACAATGGCATTGATTGACCACAATAAAACCGCAATTAGCGGAAAAAGCAAATTCTTCATTAAAACATTCTCCCATATCGAATGTGATCCAGTATACATCTGACCGATTTTTTAGATATACTGATAATCAGACAATCGATAACGCTTTTCAGACAGGTATCATGGGAAATTCAAAATTAGATATTTGGCACATTAGTGAATGCAATATAATTGAGCCTGAACTTATTGCATTTCGTCACGAACAAACCGCTGCACTCACTGAGTACAAATCACACTCACATCCATTTGGGCAGATGCTGTATGTCGTGTGCGGTATTATGGAAATGGAAGTGGCTGGCAAGCACTACTTGGCACCGCCTGAATTTTGTATTTGGATCCCCGCGAATATTCCCCATGCTAGCTTTAATAAAGAAAGTGTCAAATTTCGCATCGTGGATTTCTCGCATGAATATAATGATGTATTAGCTCAGCGTCCGTGCGTGGTTCGTTTAAGTACGATATTTCAATCTATTATGACGGATATGTACCAGCGGGGTGTTGTTCAACCCGAAACAGAACAAGATTTGCGCCTTGCCCATGTTTTGATTGACCAATTCTCCCTCTCCCCATGCCAAGACACTTATTTACCTGCCACCAAGGACAAATTTTTAGCCCCGATTTTGCAAGAGCTGCAAAACGACCCCGCAGATAACACGACACTGGCCCAATGGGCAAAACGTTCTTATACCTCAGAGCGTACGCTATCAAGGCGCTGCCAACAAGAGCTCGGTATGTCGTTTAGTGAATGGCGGCAACGTTTACGTTATTTACATGCGGTTGCAGGCTTGGAAAGAGGAAAAAGTGTGCATGAAGTGGCGTTGGATGTGGGATATAGTTCGGCATCTGCATTTATTGCGATGTTCCAACAAATTTCAGGGGTGACACCTGACCGGTTCCGTGTGAAAGAATTTGCGATGGATGATAACTTTGGTCTGGAGCGCTAACTCTCGTAGGCATCGAGATTAAACCGTGGCAAAATATTGTGATACAGAGATAAATTGTCAATCATTGGGACATACCGCGTGAAAATTTTAGTTGATGAAAATATGCCTTACGCTCAGGCACTGTTTAGTGAGCTAGGTGACGTTAAGGCCGTACCAGGACGCCCGATCCCTGAACAAGAACTCATTGATGCAGATGCATTAATGGTTCGCTCCATCACCAAAGTCAATGAATCACTTTTGAATAAGACACCTGTTAAATTTGTCGGTACCGCAACCGCAGGATTTGACCATGTGGATACGGCATGGTTGTCCACTGCCAATATTGGTTTTTCTTCTGCACCAGGGTGTAATGCCATTGCTGTGGTGGAATATGTGATTTCGTCTTTATTACTGCTTGCACAGCGCGATAACTTTGATTTACGGGATAAAACCGTTGGGATCGTGGGCGTCGGTAATGTGGGTGGTCGTTTAGCCACGCGCTTGAACGCATGGGGTGTGAAAACCGTGTTATGCGATCCACCACGCGCAGCAAAAGGCGAAGAAGGGCCATTTGTGGCTTTTGATGAGTTGCTTACTAAGGCCGATGTGCTGACTTTCCATACACCACTGAATATGGCAGGGGAAGACCAAACCTTCCATTTGATGGACAAAATCCGCTTAGAGAACTTGCGTGAAGGGACTATTTTAATCAATGCTAGCCGTGGTGAGGTCGTTGATAATCAAGCGTTACTCGCAGTACTTCAACAAGGAAAAAAAATCAGTGTCGTACTGGATGTTTGGGAGCCAGAGCCTGATTTGAATACCGACTTACTCCATTTAGTCGATATCGGTACGCCACATATTGCAGGTTATACCTTAGAGGGGAAAGCGCGTGGAACGACACAAGTTTATGAAGCTTATTGCCAATTTCTCGGTAAATCGGCGCACGTTTCCCTCTCATCGCTACTGCCAAAACCTGATATTAGCGAATTAGCTCTTAATGGTAAATTAACGCAAAACCAGCTCAAAAGGTTAGTACATCTAGTGTATGATGTGCGCCGTGATGATGCAGCACTTAGAGCTGTTGCTGGTATCAAAGGTGAATTTGATAAATTGCGCAAAAATTACCAAGAACGCCGTGAGTGGTCATCCCTGAATGTGATTTGTGATGACCCGCAAACAGCCACTTTACTCACTGAGCTCGGTTTTAAGGCGAACTTAATTCACCAATCATAGATTTCAGTAAGATGAACATCTGATTAAATGACTTCAATTATTGAGGTCATTTAATTTTTTATTTTTTAGAGGAATAGCCATGACTGAAGGTTGGAATATTGCAGTATTGGGTGCAACCGGTGCTGTGGGTGAAGCAATAATTTCACTATTACAAGAAAGAGAATTCCCAGTCGGCGAGCTGTATTTACTGGCCAGTGAACGCAGTGCGGGGGAGAGCGTACGTGTTAATGGTAAAAGTATTCAAGTAAACGATGCCAAAGACTTCGATTGGTCACAAGCCCAAATGGCTTTCTTCGCGGCAGGCGAAGCGGCAACGCTGCAATACGCAGAGTCCGCGGCACAAGATGGCTGCATTGTGATTGATACCAGCGGTGTGTTTGCTCAAGAACCTGATGTGCCATTAATTGTACCTGCCGTGAACCCGCAAGTATTAGCGGATTACCGTAATCGCAATATTATTTCGTTAGCAGATAGCGCAGTTAGCCAATTATTGACAGCAATTAAACCGTTAGTGGATGCCGCGGGTTTAGGCCGTATCACATTAACCAATATGCTATCAGTTTCAAGCTACGGTAAAGCGGCGGTAGATGAACTGGCAGGGCAAAGCGCACGTTTATTGAATGGTATTCCAGCGGAAGAAGGGCGCTTTAGTAAGCAATTAGCCTTTAATATGCTGCCGCTATTGGCGGATATGGAAGGCAGTGTCATACATGAGCGCCGCTTAGTTGAACAGGTGCGTAAAGTGTTGCAGGACGATGGCTTACCTGTTGCAGTCAGTTTTATCCAATCCCCTGTTTTTTATGGTAATGCACAAGTTGTCCATTTAGAAACGCTGCGCCCGATTAGCGCTGAAGAAGCGAACGATGAATTTGAACGTTTTGATGATATTCAGGTCTCAGAAGAGGGTGATTATCCAACACAAGTGACAGATGCGTCAGGTAACGACCTGCTCAGTATTGGCTGTGTGCGCAATGACTACGGGATCCCCGAGATTTTACAGTTTTGGTCAGTCGCGGACAACGTGCGTTTCGGTGGTGCATTAATGGCAGTTGAAACAGCGGAAAAACTCGCTCAGGAGCTGTTTTACTGATGTCCGAGTCAACAAAGTTGCATCGTATCGCGTTAGGTATTGAATACAACGGCAGTCGGTATTTTGGTTGGCAACGCCAGCAAGAAGTGAAAAGTGTACAAGGTTGTCTTGAGGAAGCCTTGTCGAAAATCGCCGCAGAGCCGATTGGCGTGTTTTGTGCGGGTCGGACAGACGCAGGTGTTCACGCAACAGGGCAAGTTGTGCATTTCGAAACGTCAGTTGAGCGTAAAGAAGCCGCTTGGACGATGGGTGTTAACACGCATTTACCGCCAGATATTGCGGTACGTTGGTGCCAACCTGTGGGTGATGAGTTCCATGCGCGTTTTAGTGCAACGGCGCGTCGTTATCGCTACGTGATTTTTAATCACCGCTATCGGCCTGCCATCTTATCCAATGGCGTGACGCATTTTCATTATCCACTGGATGAAAAACGGATGCACAAAGCGGCACAAGCACTGATAGGCGAGCGTGATTTCACGTCATTCAGAGCAGTCCAGTGTCAGTCTAGAACACCTTGGCGTAATGTTATGCACGTCAATGTGAGCCGCCACGGCAATTATGTGGTGGTGGATATTAAAGCCAATGCGTTTGTACACCATATGGTGAGAAACATTGTTGGTAGTTTGTTGGAGATTGGCTGTGGCAATCAAGACATTGATTGGATGGCTCATCTTCTTGAATTAAAAGACCGAACTAAAGCTGCCGCCACGGCAAAAGCGGAAGGGCTTTATTTGGTCAGTGTGGATTATCCAGAGAAATTTGCGCTCCCCAGTCATGTCATGGGGCCTCTTTTTCTCGAAGATGAACTGATGTAAATCGACGCTAACTTTATCTCATAATTACTGCAAATAGCACGGATGCTATTATTAATGAGGATTATATGGAATTTATCAGTTTTATTATCGACTTTATTTTACATATTGATGTGCACCTCGCTGAACTGGTCAGAGATTATGGCACGTGGGTATATGGTATTCTGTTCCTGATCCTATTTTGCGAAACAGGGTTAGTGGTCACACCATTTTTGCCAGGAGATTCGTTATTATTTGTTGCGGGCGCTATTTCGTCCTTGGACAGTAATGAACTCAACGTGCATTTGATGGTGGCGTTAATGATTACCGCAGCAATTATTGGCGATGCGGTAAACTATACGATTGGGCGTATTTTTGGTGAAAGATTATTTAAAAATCCGGATTCAAAGATTTTTCGTCGTGTTTATTTAGATAAAACCCATGCGTTTTATGAAAAACACGGTGGCAAGGCAATTATACTGGCGCGTTTCGTGCCGATAGTCAGAACTTTTGCACCTTTCGTTGCAGGAATGGGCAAAATGTCTTATCGTCACTTTGCATTTTATAATGTGACGGGCGCATTTATTTGGGTATTATTATTCACTTATGCAGGGTATTTCTTCGGTGAATTACCGTTCGTACAAAAGAATTTGAAATTACTGATAGTCGCGATTATCTTTGTTTCAATTCTGCCGGGGGTGGTTGAAATTATTCGTCATCGTCGGATTGCTGCAAAAGAAAAGCGTGCGGCAGCGCAAAAAATCGATAACCACTAAGTGGTTTAAAAAGTTTTTATCTACAGTGAGATATCATTGTGGTTTAATGGCAAAAAATTACATACTGGTGATAACCAGAGTGAAACAGACAAAAAGGTCCATTAATGAGCTGGATTGAAAAAATTTTAAAGAAAGGTAACTTGACCCAATCACACAAAGCCAACATCCCTGAAGGGGTTTGGACTAAATGCGATAGCTGTGGACAAGTTTTATACGGTGCTGAGTTAGAACGCAATTTATCTGTGTGTCCAAAATGTGACCACCATATGCGTATCCATGCCCGTCAGCGCTTAGAAACTTTCCTTGATGAAAATTCTACGACAGAACTCGGTAGCGAACTTGAGCCAAAAGATATTCTCAAGTTTAAGGATTCCAAAAAATATAAAGACCGCATTACAGCAGCGCAGAAAGAAACGGGTGAAAAAGATGCGATGGTCGTGATGAAAGGTACATTGAAAGGGATGCCTGTTGTTGCCGCTGCGTTTGAATTCTCTTTTATGGGCGGTTCAATGGCCTCCGTCGTCGGAGCACGTTTTGTCCGTGCGGTAGAACAAGCGTTGGAAGATAATTGCCCACTCGTGTGTTTCTCATCAAGTGGTGGCGCGCGTATGCAAGAAGCGTTGTTATCGTTGATGCAAATGGCGAAAACCAGTGCCGCTTTAGCAAAAATGCAAGAGCGCGGTTTACCATACATTTCAGTGCTAACTGACCCAACCATGGGTGGTGTTTCAGCAAGTTTAGCGATGCTGGGTGATATCAACGTGGCAGAACCTAAAGCGCTGATCGGCTTCGCAGGCCCGCGTGTTATTGAACAAACCGTGCGTGAAAAGTTACCACAAGGTTTCCAGCGTAGTGAATTCTTACTGGAAAAAGGCGCCATTGATATGATCGTGCGACGCCCTGAAATGCGTGATCGCCTGGCTGAAATTTTGGCGATGTTAACGAATAAGCCAAGTTTTAATGAAACGCCAATCATTGTGGCAGAAACAGTAGAAATCGACCTGAATGCTATTGATGAGATCAGTGCCGAAGAACCAGAAAAGGATTCTGCAAAGCATAAAAAAGATGATGAGTAATCTAATCATTCCTACAGCCAAGTCTCCTTTGGAGGCTTGGCTTTCTTATCTCACTGACCTGCATAGTCAAAACATTGACATGGGGTTGGAACGAGTCGGCCAAGTTGCTCGGCACATGAATCTGACGCAACCAGCTCCTCGCGTTATTACCGTCACAGGTACCAACGGAAAAGGCACCACTTGCCATACGCTAGAATCAATTTTGATAGCAGCGGGGCTAAAAGTGGGGGTTTACAGCTCGCCACATTTGGTGCGCTACACTGAACGTGTACGTATTCAAGGGCAGGAGCTTTCCGAGTCTGATTTCTGTGAGGCTTTCGCGACCATTGAAGCACAACGTAAAAATATTTCTCTTACGTACTTTGAATATGGCACATTGGCTGCACTACAATTATTTAAGCAAGCTCATTTAGATATCGTTATCTTAGAAGTGGGCTTAGGTGGGCGTTTAGATGCGACCAATGTGGTGGATGCAGACATCGCTGCGATTACCAGTATTGCTCTCGACCACACGGATTGGCTGGGGTCTGATCGTGAACATATCGGTCATGAAAAAGCAGGTATTTTCCGCCAAGGACATTATGGTGTGGTGGGTGAACCCGATATGCCAGAGTCGATTGGGAAATATGCAGACAACATTGGCACCCATTTATTCCGTCGTGGTGTAGATTGGCAATACAGCGAACAAGCAACGAGTTGGTCTTGGCAGAGCTCACAACGTGAATGGCATGATCTTCCATTACCGAATGTGCCACTGGCGAATGCGGCAACGGCATTAGGCGTAATTAGCTGTTTACTGCAAATTGATGCAGATATTGCAAAAAAAGTCACGGATGCTGCCATTTATCAAGGTTTAAAATCAGCTCAATTGCCAGGACGTTTCCAAATTATTGGTGAGAAACCATTAATGATTTTGGATGTGGCACATAATCCTCATGCTGCAGGGTATTTAGTGAGTAAATTAGCTGGCTTACCTGCGGTTGATGGCCGTCGCATTCGTGCGGTTGTTGGGATGCTCGGTGATAAAGATATTCAAGGCACGCTTGAGTGTTTATCGCAGCAGGTGACTGACTGGTATCTCGCACCATTAACTGAGTTTCGAGGGGCTGATGTGGCTCAATTGAGCCAGCATGTACGGCAAGCTAATGTGTTTGATTGTGTTGAAAAAGCATGGCAGCAAGCTTGTGTTGAGGCGCAAGAACAAGACGTGATTGTAGTTTGTGGGTCATTCCACACAGTCGCTCATGTCATGATGTTATTAGAAAACCAAAAAGGATAGTGCTGGTGGCTAGTAAATTTCAAAATCGTCTTGCTGGCGTCATTGTACTGGTTGCGGCAGGGGTCATCGTGCTTCCTGCACTTCTTGATGGCGATAAGAAATATAATGAAAGTGAATTTGCGGCCATTCCTATTATCCCAAAGCCAGGTGATGAAGAAGATATCGAAGCAATTGCACCGTTAGCACATAATAGCGCGAGCGCCTCTTCGGAAGGGGCTTCTGAGGCTATGTTATCAGAAGCAATTACCCAGCAGCAAAATGAACAAGTCGCGGCAAACGTCCCAGCGACAGTTGAGCCAATAAAACCAGAACCTAAGCCAGAACCTAAGCCTGAGCCAGAACCCAAGCCTGAGCCAAAACCACAGCCGAAGCCTGAACCAAAACCCGAGGTTAAACCTGAGCCGCAAGGCAAAGCATTTGTTGTTCAAGTCATTGCTCTAAACAATGCCAGCAAGGTTGAGGAGATTGTCGCGAAGCTGCGGTTATCGGGTTACCAAGTGTATACCGTTCCAGCAAGACCGGTGAACAATAAACTCACGCGTATTTATGTCGGGCCAGAGGCATCACGGCAGAAGCTAGAAGCCGCGCTTCCTGAACTTAACGCGATAACAGGAACAAAAGGGATAATTCAAACATTCAAACCCTAATAAATAGAATCAATAATCCCTAAAAGGTAAGGGGATTTAGTAACTTACTGCGGCGATTATGATTTTTTCTTTTCGCCGCTATTTTTTGTAAATTGATAGAAAAATGGTTACGCAAACGTTTTCGTTTTCTGTTAGAATGCACTTCGCTGATGTCGTGAGTGCGAATTTTGGATGAAATATGGTCTGGATAGATTACGCAATTATCGCCATTATTGGCTTCTCGGCACTGGTTAGTTTGATCCGTGGTTTTGTTCGTGAAGCACTATCACTGGTGACATGGGGCTGTGCTTTTTTTGTCGCAAGTACATTTTACCCTTATTTAGCGGACTATTTTACCCGCTTTGAGGACGTGCTGGTGCGAAATGGCATTGCAATCGCCGCATTATTCATTGCCACATTAATTGTGGGCGCGGTGGTGAACTATGTGATCAGCTCTTTAGTGCAAAAAACTGGGTTATCAGGCACAGATCGTGTTCTGGGGATTTGCTTCGGTGCGCTGCGTGGTGTGTTAATTGTATCGGCCTTGCTGTTTTTTCTCGATACCTTTACACCGCTTCCTCAAAGTGAGGATTGGCAGCGTTCAGAATTTATTCCACAGTTCAGTCATATTATCAGGTGGTTTTTTGACTACCTGCAAAATGCGTCAAGTTTCCTACCGGAGAACATTTCTCCGTCTGGCTGATGAGGAAAGACCAAATGTGCGGTATTGTCGGGATCGCTGGTGTTACACCAGTTAACCAATCAATTTATGATGCTTTAACAGTGCTTCAGCACCGTGGGCAGGATGCAGCAGGTATTGCCACTATTGATGGCAAAAATAATATTCGTTTACGTAAAGCAAATGGCCTTGTGAAAGATGTGTTTGAAACTCGCCATATGCTTCGGTTACAAGGTTGTATGGGATTAGGGCATGTCCGTTATCCAACAGCAGGCAGCTCCAGTGCCTCGGAAGCACAGCCTTTTTACGTAAATTCACCATTTGGTATCACACTTGCTCATAATGGTAATCTGACAAACGCACACGAACTTACGCGAAGTTTGTTTGAAACTGCACGTCGCCATGTTAATACGACCTCGGATTCTGAGATTTTACTCAATGTGCTGGCGTATGAATTAGACAGATTTGACCATTTCCCCCTTGAACCCGATAACGTCTTCAGTGCAGTGGCTGCGATGCACAAAAAACTGCGTGGTGCTTACGCATGTGTCGCTCTGATTATTGGCCATGGTATGTTAGCGTTCCGTGATCCACACGGTATTCGTCCGTTAGTGTTAGGACGCCGTATTACAGAGAGTGGTGAACATGAGTATATGGTCGCTTCTGAAAGTGTTGCACTCGATACATTAGGTTTTGAATTTTTACGTGATGTGGCACCTGGCGAAGCGGTATATGTCACTGAAAAAGGTCAATTATTCACACGCCAATGTTCTGACAACCCTCAATTGACGCCATGTATTTTTGAATACGTCTATTTTGCTCGCCAAGATTCATTCATCGACAAAGTATCGGTCTATAACGCAAGGTTGCGTATGGGGCAAAAGCTCGGTGCAAAAATTGCGCGTGAGTGGGAAGACTTAAATATCGATGTCGTTATCCCAATTCCAGAAACGTCTTGCGATATTGCGTTAGAAATCGCCCATATATTAAATAAACCGTATCGCCAAGGTTTTGTGAAAAATCGTTATGTTGGCCGTACGTTTATCATGCCGGGTCAGCAAGAGCGGCGTAAATCTGTTCGCCGTAAACTGAATGCCAACCGTGCTGAGTTTCGTGACAAAAACGTGTTACTAATTGACGATTCCATTGTTCGTGGCACAACCTCAGAGCAAATTGTTGAACTAGCGCGCGAAGCTGGCGCAAAGAATGTCTATTTCGCCTCTGCGGCGCCTGAAGTTCGTTTCCCGAACGTCTATGGTATTGATATGCCAAATGCGAACGAGTTGATTGCTCATGGTCGTGAAGTGGATGAAATTCGCAAATTAATTGGTGCTGATGGGTTAATCTTCCAAGATTTATCAGACTTAGTTGATGCTGTTCGTGAAGAAAATCCAGAAATTACTGAGTTTGAATGTTCCGTATTTGATGGGATTTATGTTACCAAAGACATTGACCAAGGTTATTTAGATTATTTGGAAAATTTGCGAAAAGACGACGAGCTGAAGTTAAAAGATAAGAGTGAAGTCGAGGATTTGGAAATTTATAACGAAGGCTAAAATCTTCGTTCATAGTTTGAGTGACAGCGTTGTTGGCATCATTTAGCTAACAAGTACATACTTTTGTATGCGCTTTGGGATAGTTTCTTTGCCACTAGGCTGTTACTCAAACTCGTTAGAACATTGACTCCACATAGGCTTACGTTATTTTTTCTATCATTGCTTTAAATAAACGAATAAGTTGCAGTTATATCTGATTTAAAATTCGAAAAAATCAAGTAGGCTAGAAAGAAATTAACAACCTATTTGGAGCTAAGTATGGCTGATTTCGATTCTCTTCCTGATGTCATAAAACCCTTCATAGATAAAATCAAAGCAACGAAAAAAAACCTTGTTGAAATGACCTTAACACCGATAGAAGAATATGTGTGGTGGGAAAGTCGTGTGGGTGGAATGCCGTACTTACCTCTGAACGAACCTTACCCCATCGATAGCGAGGGAATTCCGTTAAAATTGCTCGCACAAATCAACTTTTCACAAATGCCTAAATTGGCAAACTACCCAGAAAAAGGACTGTTACAATTTTTTATCGGCGGTGATGATTTATATGGGGCTAATTTCGAAGACCGCCAAAAACAAGCGGACTTTAGGATTATCTACCGTGAAAATATTATTGAAGATACAGCGAAATTAACCCAAGACTTTTCCGCCGTTATTGCAGCGCACTCAGATGACTATTACACGCCCGTTGACCAAACCTGTGCTATCGAGTATACGCCGACAGAGCAATATATCAGTATCGATGATTTTCAATTCGGGCAAAAAATATTGGGCGTTGATAACCTCTATGACTACGAAGACCAGTTTGAAGGCGAAGATTTTTATGATGACTGGGTTGAACCATACAGTGATGCCTTTGCGTCAGGTGCGCATTGTATTGGTGGCTATCCATTCTTTACGCAATCAGATCCAAGAGAGTACGAAGAAGATATTCAGCAATATGAGTTGCTCCTACAAATAAACAGCGACTATGAAGTCGGGATCCTGTGGGGAGACATTGGTGTAGGGAATTTCTTTATTCATCCCGAAGATTTGAAGAAAAGGGATTTTAGCAGGGTGGTGTATAACTGGGATTGTGGCTGATCTCCCTAAAATCCTCGTCATC